>CAZWPY010000018.1:9239-32116 GCA_964635475.1 uncultured Acidimicrobiia bacterium | reverse complement strand
CTCAGCGCCGAGGCGGGCGAACCGCGCTCCGTCGAGCTGCTCGGCGGCCCGACGAGCGAGCGGCCCGAGTTGGGACAGCGCCCATACAGCAGCATCGCCGTGCAGCACCTCGCGGACTCGCCACAGCGACCGTGGTCGAGCGGCGAAGAACTCGAAAACTCCATAGATCTCGGGATGGCGAGCGAGTCGTGCGTGGATCGCACTCGTGCCCGAGCGAGGGAGCCCGACGAGGGCCACCGGCGTGTGATTCATGACGTGTGATTCATGAGGCGGATGTCGCGCCATCGTGGCCAGATCGACGGATGATCAACGTGCCCAAGCGCGGGAAAGCGGCGGGTTCGACCTGGGCACGCACGACGGACCAGTCCGACTCCAACACCGCAGTGGTGATCGCGTGCACCATCAGGCGGCCCTGACGAGCGCCAATGCAGGAGTGGCGGCCGAATCCGTAAGCGAGGCTGCGCGGCGCGCTGGCGCCGGTGGCGTCGATCGAATGTGGGCAATCGAAGACCGACTCGTCGCGGTCGGCGACATCGAGGCGCAGGATCACCATGTCGTCGGCCTTGACGTCGACTCCGCCCACGGTGCACTCGGCGGTCGCGCGGCGAAACGTCACGCCCGCGACCGACTCCAGTCGAGCGAGTTCGTCGATCACGACGTCGGCGTCCGCACCGAGTAGTTGTTCGCGCAGTGCCGCGTTGGTGAGGCCGACTCTGACGGCGCTCGCGGTGATCCCGAGGGCGCTCGCTGCCCCGCCGAGCAGCAGCTGTTGGGCCATATCGAGGAGTTCGCCAAGCGTGAAGCCATGAGTTTCGCTTGCCAAGTCGGACAGCAGCGAGCCGTCGGGCCGTTGGTGCGCTCGTTGCACCACGTCGCGAGTGGCTTTCAGAAACTGGAGGCGCGACCGCATCGCGCTCTCATAGGTCTCTTGCGGTGTTGGGTCCCGGGCGAACAGTCCCGCGCTCAATACGCCAAGAGCGTGGATCCACTCAGCGAGTTGTTCAGCTGAGTGCGCTGAGCTGTAGCCGAGCAGATCGCCGAGCCATCCGCTGATGAGGGGGTAGGCGATATCGGCGAGCACGTTGATTTCCCCCGCCGCGAGTGCCTCGACGTGTGTGCGCGCCGACTGGAGATAGTCGGAGGTTCGTGCCTGCACGTGCGTCGCGCCGAGCTGTGTCGCACAGGCCGAGCGGTACCGATTCAGAGCTGGTGGGTCGGCCATGAACAACGTTGGAGAATTGACCAGACCCTCCCGCATTGTCTCGGCCAACACGGCTCGCGCGCGTGGCCCGATGCCCCGCAGCCGTTTGTAGGTGCGCGTGGCCAACTTGCCGGTGAACCGATGGTCGTTCAGTATCGCCACAACCTGGGCATGCGCCGCTACCTCGATGACGTCGTCGAGCGTCGCGAACTGGTCGCGCAGAGGGCCGCGGCACGCAGCGATCTCCACGCCTGGCTCGTTGCCGTCAGCGTCCATCGATGTGGTCGGTTCCCAACGGCGTGAATCGTGCGGCCGAGCTGCGACACGAGGCGCCGGCGAGCAGCCGCACCAGTGCGGCAGCCCTTGTCACCTCCGGGCTGGCGTGACGTGCCGGCGGTCCGGGCCGGGCGTCGATCACGACGTAGCAGTAACGGCCCGAGCGCAGCTGGCGATGAAGCTGCGTGAGCCCGGCGATCTGCTGTTCGATCGCGGCGCGTGCCGGACTGTGGAATTCTCTCGTGAGGTCACGTCGAGCAAAGGCGGCCACCGCTGCGGTTGTTACGTCGTTTACACCTTTGATCGTGAATCCCGCGGCCACAAGCGTCGTCGTGTAAGCGGGAAACGCCGACGCGAGGAAGATGTCGGCATAACCAAAACGTCCGTTCGGACGCAGGATTCGTCGAATTTCTCGCAAGACCGCGGGCAAGTCCGAATAGAACTGCGACGACTCGACGCAGGTGACGACATCGATACTCGCCTCACGAACGCCGAGCGCGTGGGCGTCGCCGTTGACCGCGAGGCCTCGATTCTCGCGAAGCGCGGCCGAGGCTCCCGCGAACGCCAACTCAACACCCACGGCGCGCCGAGCTCCGAGCCCGAGCGCGACGGCCGCTCCGCCGCCGCGCCCCGAGCCAACGTCGAGCGTGTCGAGACCCGTGCAGTCGCCGAGTGCCAGCTCATACAGTGCAGCGCTCGGTGGTAGAGGCGTGTTGCTGCTGCGCGAGCCGAGGTCGTCTGTGACAACGCCGTCGTTGAGGAATCCGATGTCGTTGCGCGCGTAGGTGTCGATGAACGTGTTCAACACTTCGTAGCTAGCCCGAACGGTCGCGGTCGCTGCGGCTAACGCACGCGCCCGGCGGCTCGTGTGCTCGATCGCCGACGTGGGCCTGGTCATAGCCGGAAGTACGTAAACCCGCCGGCCTCGGCGGCGCCCGACCACGCGATCGCGGCCACGACCATGAGTGGATACGCAAAGTCGACCCAGCGAGCGCCGACGCGGCGACGAAGATCGCGCGACTCCTCAAATCGGTCGTTCAGGATCACACAGACCACGGCGACCACCGCGCCAACCCCCAGCAATGCGGGGGGAGCCGTCGTGAGAAACCCGCCGGCGCGGAAGCCAGCCATGACGTCGGGCGCGCTGAAGGCTAAGCCCAGGAGCGTGATCACCAACCACACTTTGATCGTGTGCGCCAGGGCGCGCCACCCGTTGGCCTCGAGCGTCGCGGTTCCCGTCATGTTTTCAAAGACGAGCCACGATCCGAACGCGAGGCCGAACAACCCCCAGCGAAGGTTCAGGCTGTGCCATATCGCCGACAGCGTGAAGACGGCTGCGATCGCGAGGTGGCGGCGGCGGCGGCTTCGGGTTGCGCGCGGACCGCGCAGCGGTTGGTAGACGTAGTCACGGAACCACGACATCAAAGTGATGTGGTGTCGTCGCCAGTAGTCAGTGAGGGTGAGCGAGCGAGTTAGTGGCTGGCGCACGTTGAGCGGGAGTTCGAGGCCCAACACACGTGCGGCGCCGCGAGCGATGTCGCTGTAGGCGCTGAGATCGAAGAACCCGATGGAGCGCGCAGTTACTCCGATGGCGATCAAACCCCAGAAACTTGTATTTGTGCTGTCGGCCACGACTATCCCGCTCGGTGTGCGACCGACAATCCCCGCGAGCGTCGCGCTCACGACCACCCGCTTGAACAGTCCAAACGCCATGAGTTCGACGCCCGAAGCGATGTGCTCCCAGTTCGGGGCGAGTGCCCAGCGGTCGACTTGGCGCATGAAGTTGCGGCTGCGGGTGAGCGGCCCGGCGAGCAAGTGGGGAAAAAACGAGACGAACAAGGCGACATCGACGAGGTTTCGGCGCGCAGCGACCGTGCCGCGGGAGACGTCGACGAGGTAGGAAATCGCCTGAAAGATGTAGAACGAAAGGCCGGCTGGCACCAAGAAGCGGCCGATGTCGCCGCCCCGTGTCAGCTGTTGGACTCCTGCGACCGTTTCGCTCGCGAGGCGAAATCCCACTAGCACCGCGATATTGATGGCAACGCCGGTCCACAACCAGACCCGACGACGGCGCGCCGCGGGGACCGCTAGCGGAGCGATCCATCTCGCGTTGGCCAGCGTTACGACCAGCGGCGCCAACGAAGAGACTCCCCAGGTTGCATAAAACGCGAGGCTGGCGACGACCACGACAACGCGGCGAGCTTTGGGCGGGGTCGCCCACGCAACGAGCGCTACAGCGGCTACAAACGCTGCGTACGTGAAGCTCGCTGGATTCACCGGCCTGAAGGGCGCGATCTGCGCGCGACAGGATCGGGCAGTCGTGACAGCACCGACGATCGCTCGAAGGACTCCTCGGTCGAGTAGTCGCGGGCCTGTGATGTGCGTCGTAGCCGTCGATCGAAGACCAAGACCTTCGTTGGTCCGAACGAACTCAGGCGCGCCGGATCGGCTGGCAGGGGGGACCCGAAGCTTCCGATTGCGCCACGAACCGCAGTCCACCAGGCGCCGTAGTCGTGTTCGAGCTCGATGACGTCGGGGTCGGGTAGAGCTACTGGCCGGGGCATTTGCGCTTCTTGAACGAGCAACGTTGTCTTTAGCGCTGGCGAGTTGGGAAATCCGAACGCGGTGGCAGAGACATCGGCGAGTTCGTCGACCATGGCCCGCCAACTGCCGAGTGGCCGAGCTGTTATGTCGAGCCCGCCGCCGAGAATCCACGCCAGTTCTGGCCACGTGGCGGGTTCGGCTGCTACCCGCGCGCAGAGCTGCGCCAAACAGTCCACGTATCGCTGGTGACTCTCCACGCACGCGAAACGCAACCAGTAACGCAAGCACCCCCGCAGGTCGGCACTGCGGTAGGCGACGACGAATGACCGAATCCGCTCGAACTCGGCACGGCTGCACGATGACGTGGCGACAACGTGGTTGTCAGCGTCGAGAACGATCCCATGTTCGGCGCGGTAGTCCGGATCGTTCATCGGCGCATTCGGCAACACAGTTGTTTCGTGGATCGTTGCGGGTACGTCGGAAATCGCACACTGCTCAAGGTCGGTCAACAGCGTGTCGAAGTTGCCGCCCGGCAGACCAAGCATGACGTCGGATCGAAGGGGCATCCCCATAGCCCTCAAGCCGTGCGCGAGTTGCGTGTATTTGCGGGTAGCGATGTTTTGTCGGCGGACGTTGCGCAGCGTCGTCTCGTCGGTTGTTTGGAAGCTCAACTGCCCCGTAGTGGTCAGCCCGCTGTCGGCGAACGCCTCCATGATGGGCAACACATGTTTGGTCGTGTTTTTCGCAAGCTGGACCGAGACCTCTTGCGGCGCACCACAGCGTTTGGCTTCACGTGCGAGGTGGCGGGCGATTTCCACGTCACGAGCGAACATGCCGAAGTTGGCGTCGCAAAGACCGAGAGCCGCGAGGCCGCGCTCGGCTCCCCAGGTGATTTCGGCGAACACTCGCTCGAGGTCGAAGAGCCGAACACGGGAATTTGTCGCGCTGCCCCAGTCGCAGAAAGTGCACCCGTACGGGCAACCGCGATTTGTCTCAAGCAACCACCCGCCGATGTTCCTGTTCGAGAGGTGGTCGAAAAGCCCCCTCAAGAACGGCGACGGCAATGTGTCGAGTTCGGCTATTCGCGGCCGATCGGCAGTGCGGACAAACCGTCCGTCGGCGTCGACAAATGCGATTCCGGCAATATCGGCCAAGCGCGTTCTGTCGACGTCCACGACTCCGTCGATGACATGAAGCGCGTCGAGCACCTCAGGGAGCGCCGCTTCCCCTTCGCCCAGCACCGCGATGTCGGCCGGGCGCTTCGCCATCCACTCGGCGAGGTCGTGGCCGCGCGGAACCGACGGACCGCCATGGATGCTCACGACGCCGGGTGATACTTGCGCGAGCCGTCGCGCTGCGCGCTCGTTGGCTCGTTCGGACCAGAGATAGTGCGAAAACAACGCGATCAGGTTTGGCCGTCGTGCAAGGACCCGGGGCATCTGGTTGTCGGGGATGTGGACCGGTGGGTGGAAGTCGAAACGGTCGTGTAGGACGCGGCCACGCCACTCCATCGCGGCCGCGGTGACCATTCCCAAGGCGAGCGGGAACACGATCGGTCGGTCGGTCACGCCCACGACAAGTGGTCGTTCCGGGTCGCCGTCGATCTTGGCCAGCAACGCGCGCTCGGTGCGGAGAAGCTCGCGGGCAAGTCGCAAGCGCGGCGCTGGCGGCGTTGCGGTTGTCGTGGTGTGAGCGTCGTCGCCGTGATCAGAGATCAGCCCGGCGGCCAGGTCACCAAGAAGGTCAGTGGCTACAGCGATCGCGTGGCGAGGTTCGCCGCCCAGCGACGCGACCAACTCGGTCGCCTGCGTGTGGGTGATGTCGTGCCGCTGGCCGTTCACTGTCAACGACGCACCGAGCGGCTCAAGATGGAGCCATGCGTGTTGGCCCAACGTGACCGCGGCGCGCGGCGCACGCGAAAGCTCGGCGGGTGGCCCGGCGCGGTCAGGCGGCGCCGACGGGGCGGCCGCCGCGACCGTTGCTATCAACTCGACGGTGCCGTCGATGCTCAGCGGCGCCCAGTGAAGTCCGTGCCCGATACGTCCTACGGCAAAGGGAAGCCCGGCGCGGCGGCCGAGCAAGGCGATGTCGATCGTGGGCGGGGTGTTGGACATCGCCGTTAGCGGTCTGTGTCGTGGTCAGGCGGGGCGATCACCAGGCTGGTCGAATGACCCCCCAGGCCAAACGAGTTGACCAAGGTCGGCCCCGGTGTGAACGGCCGTGGCTTGAGTACCAGGTCGAGGGCGATTTCCTCATCGGTGCTGACGTGGCCCTGGATGGGCGGAAGGGTCGCTGCGGAAAAGCACTCGACGACGGCAGCAACCTCGATCGCGCCGCTCGCGCCTGCACAGTGAGCCGTCGCGCCTTTGAGGGCGATCACCGGTGGCGGATGCGGAAAGACCTGAGTGATTCCGCGGGCTTCGGTCAAGTCGTTGGACACGGTGGCAGTGCCGTGCGAGGAGATCGCTACGATGTCGGCCGCACTCAGTCGAGCGTCGCTGAGGGCAGCTTCGATACAGGTTTCGACGCCGGAGCCATCGCGACGTTGCGCGATGAGATGGAACCCCTCGCCGCGCACCGCTCCGCCGAGAACTGTCGCGCGTGGCGTTGCGCCGCGGGCGCGGGCGTGTTTGCTTGCCTCCAAGACCACCATGCCCGCGCCTTCAGACAGGACAAACCCACACCGCTGCGAGTCGAACGGCCGCATCACCGCGTCGAGGGCCAACACACCCGCGTGCAGCAGCCCCGCGTTGAGCGCATCAAAAAGCGGCGACTCGGCGCCGCCGGCGAGTGCGATGTCGGCGTAGCCATGCGCGATCAATCGCGCGGCCGACAAGATCGCGTGTGCGCCCGACGCGCACGCAGCCGTGACTCCCTCGATGTGCCCGGACAATCCGTAAGCGATAGCGATCGCCGTTGCCGGTGCGTTTGGGACGAACTGCGCCGCGAACACAGATGACAAGCGGTTCACATAGCCGGCGGTGTGGACGGCATGTTCTTCGACGACATTGCCCATGTCGCCCATAGCGTTGCCGATCACGACGGCGGTCGACGAGGGTGGACGGCCGTCGATGCCCGCGTCGTGTAGCGCGTCTCGTGCCGCAGCGACGCCGAGGGCCGAGTGGCGTCGCAAGCGCCGGAGCTGTTTGACGTCGATCAGTTCTTCGAGACCGAGCTCGGCGTCAACGCGGCGCGATTGTCCGGTGGGCGGCGCCCGGAATAGGCCCGGCCAGAAGTCGCCACGGCTGCCGCTACTTGCGTAGGCGGCTGAGCCCGTCACCCACACGGTGCGGCGCTCGGGTAGCGAAGCGGTCATCTGACGGCGCGCCGTACCGCAGCGGTCGAGCGGGCTGCGCGCGCCCGAGTGCGCAAAAGGTTGGCGGTGACACGAGGCGGCGGCAGGGTCACGCGTCGACGCTACTGGACGGCCGCGGTGAGCGGCGCTGTGGAATCTGGCGAGCCGCGCGAGCGGAGTTGCTGCGGGGGGCCGTACCTAAAGCGTGAAACAGCGTTCGATGAATTCGGTGAATTTGTCGGCCGCGGCGGTGATATCGAGTTCTTCGCCCACGTGATCGATGGTGAGGCCAGGACAAAACGCGTCGAAACCGGGACCGAAGTAGTGCGGTGAACCGATCACGCCCCGGCGTCGCCCTTCGGCGAGATCCTCCTCGACCGACGCGAGGTCGCTGTCGTCGAGCGGCGGGATGTTGAACTCACGTGCGACAGAGTCGAGCACCCCGGGATCGGCGATGTCACGCCCGTCGATAAACAGCAGGTCTCGCAGTCGTTGCGCGACCTGTTCGCCTGTTGCCAGGTCGACGCGAGCGGCCGCGTGGGAGAGGTGCAACGCGGGCAAGGTCGTCGCAGGGAACGAGTCGACCGAAAAGCCTGCGAAAAGGTCAGGAAAGCCAACGCTGAGCGCCGCAACCTTATGGGCGATCCCTTCGCCGGTGAGCGGCGATCCGTTGATGAGTTCGAGCGGCCACGCGCGTACGCGGAGTGCGACGTCGACGCGTCCGAGCTCGGTTCGACGATCGAACCACCGGTGCAGTCCTGCTTGAGTGAACGGGCAAGAGAGGTCGGCGAAAACCTCGATTACGTGCTGCGGGGCGGCGCTACTCATCGCGTGCGCCGAGGCCAGCGAAACCTCGGCTTCTGTTGCACCTTTTCAGCCCGGCACTGACAACGCTTCTCGGGGGCGACATGGCCGAGAACTTGTTCGACGTGCGCGCCGCAGCCGCTCCAGCCAGGGCGGTGACACGTGGGACAGACGATCGCCTTGCACATACCCCCTAGGGTATAACGGGACAACGCCGCTGGGCCACCCATCATGCGATCTTGGTGAACATCTTTTGTACCTCGGCGATCGTGTAACCGTCCTCGGCCGACTGTGTGGGATTCTGCACGCACCAGGTCAGGCCCGCGGCTACCAGCACGAAGCCCGCCTGTTCCAACGCCCGATTGGCTGCTGCGATTTGGGTCACGATCGCTCGACAGTCACGGTTGTCGGCGACCATTTGCGCGACGCCGCGAACTTGGCCCTCGATGCGTTTGAGGCGTGTGATGAGTTCGCTCGTCGTTTCGGCCGGAAGCTCCATCCGTTGATGGTGGCCATCGATGGCAGGTCCGTCAAGGCGCGTCGCGAGTTGGATAGCGAGCCGCGTGGGCCGCCCTGTGATTGGTCGTAACGTCGAGTGAGATCATCGGATCGTTTAATGGAGCCTGGCGACGAGGAGACGGTGTGATCGACGTAGCGATCGAACGATGGCTCAGTTATGTCCACGGCGGCGACCCCGCCGCCCTCGATGCACTGCTCGCTGACGACGTCGAGTTCTACTCGCCCATTGTTTTCACGCCGCAGCGCGGCAAGGCGATCACGGCGTTGTACTTGGCTGCCGCCGCCCAGGCACTGCCTGGCGACGCGGGCGGCAGGAGCGAACGTGCAGGCGGTGACGAGAGCGCACACGCCCGCCCGGGCCGGTTTCGCTACACCAAGAAGGTGCTGGCCACCGACGTTGCGGTCCTTGAGTTCGAAACGACGGTCGAGGGCAAGTACGTGAACGGCGTCGACATCATCCGGGTGAACGAGCAGGGCCTGATTGTGGAGTTCCGGGTGATGATTCGCCCTTTGCAAGCCGTCAACGCCGTCCACGCGCAAATGAAGGCCATGCTCGAGAAGCTCTCCGCCCGCGAGGCGCCGACCGGGGGTGAGTCGAGGGTCTAAACACTTCGACCTAACGTCTCGGCTGCTGTGCCCGCGGCCTCGACTCGACTGCTCGGCTGGCCCGTCGCGATTCGCGTCGTCGCGTGCTCGGCCAACAGTCCGGCCACCACTCGCAGCGCCCGTTCGACGAGTTCGTCGAACTCCGGTGTGGGGTTAACCAAGTTCACGATCGCTTCGCCGTCGAACATCGCCAAGGCGGCTACGACCAGCGCTCGGGCATCGTCGTGATCGAGTTCGGGATGGACTAACGAAAACGCGGCGATCGCGGTCTCGCGGGTGGCGCGCGAGTGGTGTGCGAGCACGTCGATCGTCGCTGCTCGAAGGGCTGCATCGGTGCGAGCCGCAGAAAGCAACTCGTACCAGATGACGTTGGTGGTGCTGCGACAGATCGACCGCGCGAGATTCACGACGGCGCCGACCAGGTCGCCGCCGGCGCCCAAGTCGGCGGTCGCGATTTGCTCGAGTTGGCGCCTGCTCACTTCGTGGCACGTCTCGACCAGCAGGGCCGTCCGGGAGGCGAAGTGAGCGAAGATCGCGCCCTGCGACACGCCAGCACGCGAGGCGACCGATCGCACGGTGGTCGCGTGCAGGCCTGCCTCGCCGATGTGCTCGATCGTGGCGTTTACAAGTCGCTCACGCATTGCGACGGCCTTAGGTGAGCGCGCCCGCCTCGGCATGGAAGGCGCGGCCGCCGAGTGCGCGTGTGAATCCACGGCCGCAGCGTAGAGCGACCGGTTCGGGGCCCACTGATCCGCGCCTACGGCGCGACGCGGCTCCCACGCGACGCAATGCGCGTAGAGGTGGCCGACCTTCGCCCGGGTCTCACCCGCGCTCGCGACACGACCCGGGCCGATCGACCTGACCGCGGGTGGGCGTTCGCTGGCACAAGCGCAACGGCCGCAAGCTCGAACCGCTCAAATGCACGACTGCGGAAGGACGAGCTGTACTCGCCTACGACTTCATCTGTGCAGCGGCGAAGTCGGTCACGCCCGCGATTGACAGGAGGTCCTCGTGGCCAATCTGCCGCAGCAGGCTCGCGCTGTCGAGGTACACGCGTTCGTTAGTGATCAGGTGTTGATCGAAGAAGAACACCGCGATCACGGGGACGCGAAAGGCCTTACCCGTCGGCGGCAGGCCAAGGAATTCGCCGAGGTTTGTCCCGAGGAGATCGAACTCGGACACGACAGTGTCGTCGTCGGCCACGTGCATCCGCACGTTGTCGTGTCGTTGGTCCGGGAAGGCGACGCGTTGCGCTAGGTGGTACGTACGAACTGCGTCGGCGCCCTCGTGAACCTGGCCAGTGGCGACGATCTCGTATCGGGGAATACCCGCAAAAGTCGCCAAACACGTGTCCCAGTCGTGATCCACTTCGGCGCGAAAGTGCGTGGCGAGTGTGGCGAGGCGGCGCTCGCGAAGTTCAGCGTTCACCTCGGTTTCCCCCTGTGGTGAGTCGAACTCCGCACGCTACTTGCGCCGAGTGGGCGCGGCGCCGGTGACGTCGTTCAGTTGCCGCCGAAGCGATAGCCCGACGACGTCGTCGAGCCCATAAAGGTGCGCTCGTGATAGTGCAAAACGCCCGGCTCGGTCTCCGCGGCTCCTGCTGCTATCAACAGCGGAATGAAGTGGTCCTCGCGCGGGTGACAGCTGCGAGCGCTGGGTGCCGTGGCCCAGTTGCGAAGTGCGTCGCTGCGTGCGGGCCCGCTTTGCGCCACGGTGCGCGTGAGCCAGCCGTCGAACTCGCGTGAGGGCGCGGCCGACATCGGGCCGAGTCGTGAAAGGTCGTGAAACGTGGGCAAGCCACTGCCGATGATCAAGACACCCTCCCGACGAAGTGGCCGCAGGGCGCGCCCGAGCGCGAGGTGCTCAGACGGGTCGAATCCGCGTTTGATCGACAGCTGCACCACGGGGATGGTCGCGTCGGGGTACATGACGTAGAGCGGCACGAAGGTGCCGTGGTCGAACCCTCGGTCGGCGTCGGATCGAACCGGGATTCCTGCGGCTGTGAGTAGTTCGCTGACGCGGCCGGCTACACGCGGCGAGCCCGGCGCCGGGTACGAGAGGTGATAGGTGAACTCGGGGAACCCGCCGTAGTCGTAGAGCATCGGCGGGTTGGGGTGAGTCGACACCGTGAACTCCCGTTCCTCCCAGTGTGCCGTCACAACGAGGACCGCCTCGACTCGCCCATAGTTCTCGGTCGCGATCGATTCGAGGGCGCGTTCCAGCACGGAAAGATCGCCGGGCACGAGGTCTTTGATCCACGGCCACGGCCCACCGCCGTGCGAGATCGCGTAGGTGGGAAGTTCGGGCGTGGCCCGCGCCTGCTCGCCGGCACCGCGTGGGTTCGTTTCGTTTTGGTGCGTCTTCGTGGTCAGCTCCATTACTTCAAGTGTGAAGTATATCGCCGATTGATTCTTAACAACGCAAGTAAAGTCGGGTGGTGGGTACGACCCGAAACAGCGACGTGTTGTGGTTGAACGAGACAGAACGTGAGGTGTGGCTGGCACTTGTCGGCGCAGTGATCCGCTTGCCACAAGCGCTCGACCGACAGCTGCGCCGCGACTCACAATTGACCCACTTCGAGTACCAGATCATGGCGATGTTGTCCGATGCGCCCATGCGGCAGATGCGAATGACGGCACTGGCCGAGCTGACCGAGGGGTCGTTGCCACGGCTGTCCCAGGCCGTGAAACGGATGCAGGAGCGTGGCCTGCTCGTGCGCCTCGTCGATCCCGAGGATGGCCGATGCACCGTGGTCGGACTGACCAAAGTGGGGTACGCGGCGTTAGTCACAGCAGCGCCGGGCCACGTCGAAACCGTGCGTCGACTGGTGTTCGACGCCTTGTCGACCGCGCAAGCCCAACAGCTTCGCCGCGCATGTATGCGAATCGTCGCGGCAACCGAGCAGGACGTGTAGTGATGGCCGCGGTCAAGGAGCAGCTCAATGTCGGAGTCGTTTCCGCCATCGGAGCAGCGATACACGACGCATGGCCAGGCTTCGAGCTCGATCGTTACAGCCACCTCGCGCTGAGCGGACTCGAGTCGCGTGAGGTCATGGCTCGTGTCGATCACGTCGGGGCAGCGCTCGCGGCGACGATGCCGACAGATCCGGGGACGAGCGCGCACGTCATTCGTGCCGCGGTGGCGGCCGGTGGGCTGCAAGGTTGGGCGTCACTACCCGTCAACGACTACATCGCGAAAACGATGGTCGGGCTGCCAGCGATTGGTTTGCCGCTGCTGGCCGTTTTGACGTCGAACTTCTCGGCTGAGTTCGCACTGCGGGCGTTTTTGCTCGGCCAGTTGCCGTTCACATTGGAGCAGTGCCGTCGGTGGGCCGAGGACGACAACGAACACGTGCGGCGACTCGCCTCTGAAGGAACGCGGCCCCGGTTGCCGTGGGGCCGGCAGGTCCGGCCGTTGATCGATGACCCGTCGCACACGTCAGCCATTGTCAACACGTTGTTCGACGACGAGTCGCTGTACGTGCGCCGATCGGTCGCGAACCACCTCAACGACGTCAGCAAGGACCACCCCGAGCACGCGGTGCGGGTCGCGCAACGCTGGCTAGAGCGCAGTACCCACGGCGACTATGTGGCGCGCCACGGTTTGCGGACGCTCGTGAAACGGGGCGATGGCGCGGCGTTAACAACGTTGGGGTTTGGCCCAGCCGGCGGAGTTGTCATTCGGGAGTTTTCCGTGTCCCCTGAGGTAGTGAAGATCGGGTCGTCGGTGTCGCTTCGAGCAGTGCTGCACGCCGACTCGAACCAGCGGGCAGCGATCGATTATCGAGTCCACTACCAAGGAGCGAGGGGGCCGAACGCGCCGAAGGTATTCAAGTTCGCGGTCCGCACGCTTTCAGCCGGCGTTGCGGTCGTTGTCCAACGTGAACAGGCGTTCCAACATGTGTCGATTCGTACGATCCGCCCCGGCCGACACACGATTGACCTGCAAGTGAACGGGCGCGTGGCCGCGCAGCGCGACGTCGAGGTCGTGGCTTAGAACGCCGCCGCCGTTGTGCCCAGTAGCCTCGTGTTTATGTTCAAACGGGTCGGTGTCTGTCTCATAGCGTTTGTGGTATTGGCGTCTGCGGCTGCGTGTGGTTCAGATTCCGACAAGGCCGTGGATTCACCGAGCTCACCGAGCTCAGCGAACTCGGCGAACTCCGAGGAATCTCAGAGCGTGAGCGACTCCGAAGATAGTGCCGACTCGGAGGTGGCGGATGCCCTGACCGGGGTGGGATTCTCGGCGCAGTGGGAGAGGGTCGACGCACCAGCGGACTGCATGTGCGCAGACGGCAGCGCGTGGTCGTACTTTGTTCGCGACTCGAGCGAGACCAAAGTGATGTTCTTCCTCGAGGGTGGCGGTGCCTGTTTCACCGCGCAGATGTGCGCGAAAGGCAGCGACACCTATAAGCAGGTGGTTGGCCAGGAAGGGGGGTTCGCGGAAACCGAGGGTGTGTTCGACCTCGACAACCCGAAGAATCCTTTCGCCGACTACTCAATCGTGTTTGTGCCGTACTGCACGGGCGACGTTCACGGAGGCAGCGTTACCAAGGACTATGGCGACGGTGTTGTGGTGCAACACAAGGGATTCGTGAACGGATCGACCGCAATGACAGCGCTTTTGGAGCGTTTCCCCGATGCGACTGAGGTGGTTGTCGCGGGCGTCAGCGCTGGCTCTTTTCCGACCCCGGCCTATGCCGGGCTGATCGCCGACTCGTTGCCGAATGCATCAGTGCGTGTGATCGCCGATGGATCGGGCGCGATCCCCGATGCGATGGGCGCCGTCTCGAGCAACTGGGGATTGCTGGAGGCGTTGCCACAGTGGCCGGAGATCGCGGGTGCAACGGCCGCCGACGTCACACCGTCATGGATTTTCGAGATTGCGGCCAAACACGACCCGGAGATCAGGTTTGCCCGCCACGACTACGCCTTCGACGCGACGTTGGCCGACTACGCGGCCATGGTCGGAATCGCGGCCAGCGATCTGCTGCCGCTGATGGAGGCCAACGAGGCCAAGGTGGAAGCATTCAGTGGGGACATGTCGACGTGGATTGCCCCGGGCGACAACCACACGATCCTCAGCAAGGCCGACATGTACTCCGAAGAACTCGGCGGTGTGCGGTTTATCGACTGGCTGAGCGACTTCGTTGCGGGTGGAAGCCCGGCCGACCAACATTGCACCCAGTGTTCGTAGGGGTCGCCAAGGCGACGTATTCGTAAAGTCGCTGGCGCGACCGGCGGCGGCTACGCCGTGAGTTCTGCGGGTCAGCCGCCGCCCCAGCACAGACAAAACGGGTGGCCGGCAGGGTCGGCATAAACCTGGAAACCTCGGGGAGCGGTGATGTCGACCGGTGCGCCGATCACTCGGGCGCCGAGTGCGACCACGTGCGCGTGCGCGGCGGCGATGTCGCCGACGTGAAGGTCGAGGTGTAGTTGCTGTGGCACCCCGTCGGGCCACTGCGGTGGTGTGTAGTTCTCGACGCGTTGGACCGAGAGGCGCACGTCGCCACGGTGATCGGTCACGTCGTTCCAGTGATCTTCACGGATGATCTCGCCACCCATCAGCGCCGCCCAGAACGTGCTTTCGCTGTCGATGTCGTGCGCGTCGAAAACCACGACGTACTGGTCGATGATCATGCGTCATTGTCGCGCCGAGGCCGCGGGCGCCGGCTGACCACCCAAACGTATAGCCGCGCGTCCAAGATGGGGCATGCCACAGATCGAACGACCGGCGATGAGCGATTACGGCGTCCCGAGCGAGCTCGACGGAGCGCTCGATTGGGTGTGGGCCGACGTCCGGCTGGAGCGGTGTCGCAACTACTGGGTCGCGACGGTGGATGAACGCAACCGGCCGCACGCCACTCCGGTGTGGGGACTGTGGGACTCACGCGCGCAACGCTTCTGGTTCTCCTGCTCGCCGCAGTCGCTCAAGGCCCGCAATCTTGCGCGAAATCCCCACGTCGTGGTCGCGGCCGACGACTCGGTTGAGGTCGTGTCGCTCGAAGGCCGGGCCCGTGCAGTGCCTGGTGGCGACCGTCGTGTTGCCGAACGTTACGCGGCCAAATACGAGCCCGATCTAGAAAAGGCTAAGGAAATGGTCGACTTCGTACTCTCGCACGCGATGTTCGAAGTGGAACCGATGAAGGCCATCGGCATCATCGAACGTGAGGACGAGTTCGCCGTGCGCGCCACCCGCTGGGTCTGGTGAAGCGAGCGGCCGTGATCAAACCGTCGGTCTCGCCACGACGGTCACATCCGCGCCGTGAGGCGTCCCAGCGCTCCCGATCGACCGGGCGCCAACCGTGACCAGGCCGAGACGAGATGCGCGTCGGGACCGACCACGACACGGCCCCTGTTGCGTTCGATTGCGCGCACGACACGGTCTGCGACCCGCGAGGGCGGTCGCATCGCCAGCGGCGCCCAGCGCGAGTTGCCCATCCGCGCAAGGGTGGCGGCGCGAGACCCCCGTGCGCTGTTGGTGATGTTGGTCCGGATCGCTCCGGGAAAGACCGTCGTCACGCCTATCTGTGCTGATGCGAGTTCGGCACGCAACGCTTCGCCAAACGCGCGCACAGCGCCCTTTGTCAGCGAATACGCGGCGTTGTGTGGGAGGCCGAGCAGCCCGACCATGCTCGACATGTTCACGATGTGCGCCTCGTCGGCCTCGCGCAAAACGGGCAGGAATACTCGACACCCGTGTACGACGCCCCACACGTTGATGTCGATGATCCATGCCAAGTCCTGCACTGACTCCTCGGCGAAGGCTCCCGCGGAGGTCACGCCCGCGTTGTTGACCACGATGTGGCACGCGCCATGCGTGTCGAGCACTGCACCGGGCAGCGCCTCGATCGCGTCGGTGTCGCGCACATCGAGGGCGTGTTGTGAGGTGTTCACCTTTGCCGCAGCGACGAGCGCGGCGGTCTGCTCGATTGCGTGCGCGTCTCGATCGACGAGGGCGAGATTCACTCTTCGCGCGGCGAGAGCAACGCTGAGGGCGCGACCGATTCCACTCCCGGCCCCAGTTACCACCGCAACGCGTCCTGCCAGTTCTTTCACAACGGCGACGGTAGTGACCCGTCGCCGGCTGCTGCGATGTGGTTGGTAGGTTCGCTCAGCGCGTGCAACGTCGCCCGCCGCCACAGGAGGAACGATGGCAACCGCTGATGCCACCACGTACGGTCTGCAATTGCCCGACTTTTCTTGGCTTTCTGGTTCGGATCCGGCCGGATCGATGGACCGAATTCGTGCCGCTGCGCAAGCCGCGGAAGATTCGGGCTTCACGTCGATGTGGGTGATGGATCACTTCTTGCAGCTGCCCCCGCTCGGGGGTCCGAGTGCGCCGATTTTTGAGGGTTACACGATGCTCGGGGCGCTCGCGGCGATGACGAAGCGGGTCGAGCTGGGCACTTTGGTCACCGGCGTCACTTATCGAAATCCCGCGATGTTGGCCAAGCAGATCGCGACGCTGGATTCGCTGTCGGCGGGTCGAGTGGTCTTGGGTATCGGTGCGGGTTGGTACGACGTCGAACACCAGGCTTACGGCTTCGACTTTCCACCGGCGCGGGAGCGTTTTGCCCGCTTGCGTGAGGCGGTGGCGATATGCCGGGGGCTGCTCGACAACGAGACGTTTTCGTTTGCAGGCGAGTACTACAACGTCGACAACGCGGCCGTGGTTCCTCGGCCCCTGCGTCGGGTACCGCTGATGATCGGCGGCAGCGGGCCCCGCAAGACCCTTCGTTTGGTGGCAGAACTTGCCGACTGGTGCAATGTCGGCGGCACAGCCGAAGTGGTCGGCCCGAAGTTGGCCATCCTCGACGAGCACTGCGACGCCGTGGGCCGACCGCGACGAGATGTGCGGCGGACGAACATGGTGAGCTTGTTCATCAGGGACGCCGACGAGGTCTCGGCTTTGCGGGCCATGCTCGGGTACGACTCTAACCCCGACGTGAGCAACGCCATGATCATCGATGAACGTGACGCGGCGGCAGAGCGCCTCGCCGTCCTGCGCACCGTCGGCGTAGATCACATCATCGTCAACTTGCCGCTCATCCAGTCGGCCGAGCAGATCGAGCAGGCCGGAGCAGTCTTGGCCGAAGTCTGCGCGTAGGAGCTCGGCCGCAGGGTTACGTGATGATCATTCGTGCGGCCGGCTCGGTTGCCGCGAGTCGCATCTCTGAGTCGATCACGATCAGCGAGTAGCTCTGCTCGAAAGTGGTCCACCACGCGGGAATCCGCGTGCCGAGTCCCGTCGCGAACACGGCGGTCGACAGCGCGTCGGCTATTCCGAGGTCGGGCCCGATCACGGTGACCGACGCTGTCGCGCCACGGTGGCCGCGGATGTGGTCGCCGCGTTCGTAGGTGCCCGAGGTGGCGACGGCGCCGTGACGAATTCCGAGCACTGCTGCGACAGCGTTGGGGTTCTCGGGATGTCGTATGCCGACTCGGCAGGCCGGCAGCGTTGGGTCGATGGCGTCGACGACGACGTCGCCGCCTGCGTTGATTACGAGGTTTCGCGCCCCGGCCACGCGTGCGACCCGAGCCGCGCGGCCGACGATCCAGCCTTTGGCGAATGCGTTGGGGTCGAGGATGGGATCAGTCGGGTCGCTGCTGCGGCGCCGCGGTTCGTACTCGAACCAGCCCTCGGTTGCGACCCGCAGGTTGTCGCACAACATGAGCAGGTGCCGTAGGTCGGCGGAGGCCCGATCGAACTCGAGATCGCCCACGGCCAGCTGCGCCAACTCGGAGTCGGGTCGAAACCTGCTGAACCGTGCTTCGTCGTTGCTGATGCTGGCGAACAGGGCCTGTGCCACGGAGTCGTCGAGATCACCGCCCACCGAGATCGTCGTGTTCATGTGACGTTCGACCCAGCGGCGTTTGCCCGCGAGAAGAGGTGCGAGCGTGCTCATGCGAGGCCGTGTCTGTCAACGACACCCGCGCTCAGCCCTTGCCCGGTGGTGCTGGCGGCGTTCATCGCGCCGATGGCGACAGAGCGGGCTTGGCGCCGAGTGTGGGCTTGTCCGTGGCGCCGCAGCGCCGTGAAGATGCGCAACACGCCGGGATAGACGGCGGCCCCGACGAGCGACGAGATCAAGACCTGAAACCAAAGCGAGTTGGCACTGGACCCGACCATCCACGCGTGGACGCCTGCGACAACGGTGGCGGGAATCGACAGCAGGTGAACGATCAGCCAGCCCCGGCGGGCGAGGCGTTTGCGCGGCCAACTTGTAAACACCACCGCGGCGAAGGCGTACATGGCAAGTACGCCCCACGTGATACCCCAGGCCCAACCCTGCGCCGTAAAGGGGATGGTTACTTGCGCTAGGCCGATCCCTGCGCTCGGGTCTTGGTAGGTAGCAAAAACATGGGCGATCGTGAGCACAAAGGCGAGTCCGCCGAGATAGTTGTGCAAGTCGAGCCACCAGTTCGGCCGGTGTGCGTCGCCCATTGACCGGCCCGAGAAGCGAAATCCCCAGATCAGCGCGAACGCGATGAGTGCAGTTGCGCTGATTCCGGTCGCCCGGCTTAGCTCCCACCAGGTGATGTTCATGCCGACACCTGCGCCGCGCTTGCCGCTGAGTCGAGGGCTGATTGCAGCGACTCCGAATAGCGGGTGGAGGTCCATGTGGCGCCCGAGACGGTGTCGAGCGCTGCGGTCTGATTTTGCAGCGCGTCACTTTGCAAGATCGGGATCGCTTGCGAGTTGATCCGTCCGCTCTTGCGATCGGTCGGGTACGCCACCGCGCTGACGTCGGCGATCGCTCCGTTTGAGATCGTGACTTGTACTTGCACGGGGCCCCACGGTGTTTGTCCGGCGGCGCCGACGTAGGTCCCGTCGGCCCACCTGGCCGTCGTTGCGGTTTCCGTCGCCGGTTGGGTCGCGGTCGCCGGGCTCGTGACCGCGGCCGTCGGTTCTGTCGCGGCCGCTGTCTCGTAGTCCTCGGCTTCGTCTTCGTCGTCTTCGTCTTCGTATTCCTCGTCGTCGTAGTCCTCGGCTTCGTAGGTGGCGGCGACTGTCGGTTCGATCGCGGCCGCTGTCGTCGGCGATTGTGTGGCAGTCGATTGCCCGTCCGCGGTCGTCGGTAAGGGGGCGGTCGCCGCTGCGAGCGACGCCGACTCGGAATGCGACGAGGCGGCCATCACCGCGCTCAGGCCCCCGGTCGCGCCGAGGCTGGCGACAAGCGCGACTGCCCGAGCGCCGCGAGCTGGGTGGTTCTTCTTTGACGAGCCCGTGGTCGCGCGCCTGCGAGCCGGGCGGGAGGCTGGAGTGCTCATGGTCGTGAGCATGGAGCACCAGCGACAAAAGGCCTTAAGAGCTTCCTGGGAATCTGCTCCGACCCCTACTGGCAACTGTGCTTATGCGTCGCGTCGTGGCCGACATCGTCACACCGACAGGCCACGTGCGACTTCGCGTTTGTAGAGCTCGTAGCGCAGGGCATGTGTGAGTGCGAACAGGACAGCAACTGTTCCGATCAGAACGACGCCCGTCAGATTGGCGCCCAGACTGCACAGGGCCGCCGTTGCCGCGATCATGCCCAGTCGTTCAAAGGACACTTTTCCGGTCACGCGCAGGCGCATCAGCGCCAGGCTTCCCGCGTAACAGGCCACTGCGCCAAACAGCCACCAGCGATCGCTGGCGGCCAGCTCGTCGTACGGGTGCTCGAGCATGTGTTCGGCCACGACGGCGAAAAGGACGATCCCGAACACTAAGGGGAAGTGGCCGAAGGTAAACATGTCGCGGGCGAGTTGAGCTCGCTGCGCGCCAGTCCGACGAGCGAGAGCCGTCTCGCTCACTTTTGGCACGTACGCGAAGTAGACCCACCACATCGCGCCGGCCGCGAGCGCGGCGACGATTGTCGCAATGACCTGCCGGGCGGTCAGGCCGTGCTCCGCGGCGACTGCGTAGGTCGCGGGCCAACGGCCACCACGACCTCGCCAAGAGCGACGATCGTGAACAGCGCGTGGCGTTCGGCGAAGTGTGTGGGATTGATCGCCCACGACCCACCGGCTCCGCGAAAGGCCGCCACAACCAGGAATGCTGCGGCCGCGGCCCACCACCAGACTTGGTTCTTGCCGGCGTAAGAACCGATAACCACCAATGTTGGCGAGAGGCAGCCGACAGCGGCGTAGCGGACGAAACTGCGCCAGAACTCGGCGCGCGAGCGAGTGAACGAGCCTTGCAGAGTGAGCACGGCGAACTGCACGCCAAGGTAGAACCAGGCGAACCAAGGGGCGAACTTCCCATAGACGTCGGGAATTCCCACTGCGGTCATCAACGTGAGCGGAACCAAAATCAGCACGATCGAGCGTGCGCCAGCATGGTTTTGCAGGTCGGTGGCGGCTCCGGCCCACGTGAACTGCGACCACTGCCACCACACGAGGAAGGCGACCAGGGCGGCTTTGCCGGTGCCTGACCATGACGGATCCGAGGCGAGAAGTGTCGCAATCTGTGTGACGGCGAACACGAAAACGAGGTCGAGAAACAGCTCGAGGTTGGAGGCGTGGCGTTCGCTGTCAAGAGCAGCAGACGAGTTGGCGACTTGGTTAGTGTCCATTTGAGGTGTGTTGTAGTCCAGTTTCGGTCATTTGGGCAGGTCTTGTTCATCGTGGTCGCAACTGGCCAACGTGTCCAGGTGGCCTAACACGGCTCGTGCCGCAGCGGCCACGGCGTTGAGCTGCCGTGGAGTCAAGACGTCGATGAACAGTGCACGAACTTGCTCGACGTGGGCCGGCGCGGCGGCAGAAATAGCGTGTTGTCCCTCGTCGGTCATGGTCACGAACCATCCGCGGCGGTCGGCCGGACAGCGGGAGCGTTCCACGAGTCCACGGCTCTCCATGCGCGCGATGTGGTGCGAGAGGCGGCTCTTCTCCCAGCCCATCTGTGTTCCTAATCGACTCAAGCGGGCCCGATGATCCGGCTCGTCGGAGAGTGCCGCGAGCACGAAGTAGTCCGGTAGTGACAATCCGTTGGCCACCAGGCCACGCGCGAGTTCGCCCGTCAAACGCATGTGCATCAGCGAAAAGTCGCGCCACGCCGCGACTTGCGACGGTTCGAGCCAACGCGGGTGATCCATATCCAGAGCCTACTTGGCGGCGTCGAGCAGATAGTTGACATATCACCAACCCGGCGTATAGTTGACGCATCATCTAATTCCCCAAGGAGGACACACCATGTCAATCGCCAGCGAAGAGACGAGCACGTCAGTTCCGACTAGCGGCACGTACTCGATCGATCCGTCGCACAGCCGTGTCGGCTTTTCCGTACGTCACGCGATGATTTCGAAGGTTCGTGGGCATTTCGGCGACGTCGAAGGCAGTGGTGAGTTCGATGCTGAGGCACCGCGCAACTCGCAGCTGTCGATCACGATCAAGTCGGCGAGTATCGACACCGGAAACGCAGATCGTGACGCGCACGTTCGCAACGCAGACTTCCTCGACGTGGAGACGTATCCGACGATCACCTTTGCCAGCACCTCAATCGACGCATCGGGCGATGGCTCGTTCGCCGTCACGGGCGACCGCTCGCTCGAGGATCAAGCAGGCAGAGGTTCGAGCCTGGCGGGGACGTGCTTGTGGTACGGGGTGCCGGCGATCGGGTCGCGGTGGTCGCTGGAGGTGAGCTCGTTGGGGGCGACTCCCACAGCCTCGTCCTCGGGCGTGCGGGTCAAGCCGAGACCGTTGGGGAGCGACACGTGGCCCCGGCGCATCATCGGGCTCACCTCGACCACCACCTCGGCCCGGCCGCGCTTGGTGGTGATCGTGGCCCGGTCGCCGTCCGCGAGGCCGAGCGATTCGGCGTCGGCCTCCGACACCCGCAGCGCGCCGTCGCGGTCGCGCTTGCGCCAGTCGGGGCTCCGGAAGATCGTGTTGGCGGTGAAGGATCGTCGTTCGCCGGCGGACAGGACGAGCGGGAACTCAGGGTCGCTGCCGGGTGCGTCGGCGGTGGCGAGCTCGGCGAGGGCTTCGATCATCAACGGGTTGTCGAGGTCGATCCGGCCGCCGGCGGTGCGCACCCGGGCCCAGTTGTCCTCGGGCTCGTCGACGCTGAAGATCACGCCGCTCGGGTTGTCGAGGATGGCGTCGAAGAGGGCGTCGCCGAGCGCGGTGCCCTCGCCCTCGAAGCCGGCCCGCTCCATGCTCGGTCGCAGCTTCAGCGCCGCCATGCTGACGGCACCCCAGATGGCCGCGGCGGCGTCGGCGCCGTCGGGGAGCGTCGGCCCGAGCGTGCGGTAGAGGATCACCGGCACCAACCCGCCCAGCTCCGGGTGCTGCCCCATGAACCCGAGGAACGCGTCGGCGAACCCGTCCCGACCCTGCGCGGCGGCCTCGGCGAGCGGGGAGAGGTCGACGTCGTCGAGCAGACCCAGCGCCTCGACGATGCGGGCGTGGATCTCCGGCTCGGGCAGCGTTCCCCGCAACGGCTCGACGAAGGGCCGACGGAGGTGGAAGTAGTTGGCGGGGAACTCGAAGTTGAAGAAGGTCGCCTCGGCCTTCTCGAACTGCGAGGACGCGGGTAGGACGTAGTCGGCGTGCTGCGCGGTCTCGGTCATGGCCACGTCGATGACGACGGAGAACTCGAGCGCGTCCATGGCCTCGCGCATGCGAGGGCTGTCGGCCAGCGAGTGCACCGGGTTGG
>CAZWPY010000018.1:0-9225 GCA_964635475.1 uncultured Acidimicrobiia bacterium | reverse complement strand
ATCATCGCCCGGTACCGGTCGGGGTGGTCGGTGAGGATCTCCTCGGCGATGACGTTGCACGGCACGAGCCCGCCGATGATGCGGGCCCCGGCGACGGGGGACGTGCGTTCGGACCGGCCCGGGGTGCCGCCCCCGGCGAGGTTCACGATGCTCGACGGGACGTAGTGGCCGCCGTGGTTGGCGAAGTTGCCGGTGAGCGTCCAGAGCAGGCGGTCGAGGTAGCTGCACAGCGTCGAGTTCAGGCCCATCTGCACACCGAGGTCCTCGTAGACGGCGACGCTCTCCGCTGCGGCGATCCGTCGGCTGGCGGCACGGATCAGGTCGGCGTCGACGTCACAGATCGCCGCGTAGGCGTCGACGTCGACCGCGGCAAGGACCGGCTCCAGCGCGTCGAGCCCGGTGGTGTGCTCGGCCAGCCACGCCCGGTCGAGGAGGTCTTCTTGGACGAGGACCGCGGCCATGGCGGCGAGGCACCAGGAGTCGGTCCCGGGCCGCACGGCGAGGTGGAAGTCGGCCAGCTCGGCGGTCTCGGTTCGACGCGGATCCAGGACGACCATCGACCGCCCGGGGTCGCGAGCGATCTCCTTCAGGGTCGTGCGGGCGTGGGGGATGCTGTGGGACTGGTAGGGGTTCTTGCCGATCCAGACGGTGACCTCGGCGTTGGCGACGTCGCCCCGCGTGTAGGCGCCGACCATCTTCCCGTTCACCCAGAACTCGCCGGTCTTCTCCTGGGCGAGCGCGTTCGACCGGAACTGGCTGCCGACCGCGGCGCGGGTGGCCGAGCTGTATGCCCCGCCGAGGTGGTTCCCCTGGCCGCCACCCCCGTAGTAGAAGATCGACGCGCCGCCGTGGGTGTCGCGCACCCGGGCCAGGCCGGCGGCCACCTCGGCGATGGCGGTGTCCCAGTCGATGGGCTCGTGGGTGCCGTCGGGCCGACGGCGCATCGGCGTGGTGAGGCGGTGCGGACCGTTCTGGTAGTGGTCCAGCCGGAGGGCCTTCTCGCAGGTGTAGCCCTTCGAGGCCGGGTGGGCCTTGTCGCCGCGGATGCGGGCGAACGATCGCCCGTCGTCGCCGAGCCGGACCTCGATCCCGCAGTTGCACTCGCAGAGGATGCAGGCCGTCGGGTGCCACTCGGCCGTCGGCGTGTCGGTCGTCGTGTCGGACATGGGGGCGCTCCTCGCGAACGGGTCCGGGCGGTCCCGCGGACGGTACGCCACTAGGTTTCAACATGCAACCATCTAGGTCAGAGACTAGCTACTGCGAGGTTTTTCGTCGAGAATCTTGATTCTGCGAGGTCGTCGTGCTGAAGTGCGGGTCGTGGCGACCGACTACCGACCGGGCCAGGTGGCCGAACTGCTCGGTGTCAGCGTCGACACCGTGCGTCGTTGGTGCGACGACGGCCGGCTCGACACCGTGCGCAGCGAGGGCGGCCACCGGCTCGTCCGGGGCGCCTCGCTCGCCCGGCACCTGTCCGAGAACCACGAGGTGTTCGAGCCCGACTCGATCCCCGTGCAGTCGGCCCGCAACCGCTTCACCGGCATAGTCACCCGCGTCGAGCGCGACGGCCTGACCGCGGTGGTGGAGATCCACGCCGGGCCGCACCGCCTGGTGTCGCTCATGACCCGCGAGGCCGCTGACGACCTCGCCCTCGAACCCGGCGACCTCGCGGTCGCCGCCGTGAAATCGACCGCCGTGATGGTGGAGGTACCCCCGAAATGAAGCTCCGTTCGTTCGCCCTGGCCGTGTTCGCGGTCCTCGCCCTGCTCCTCGCCGCCTGCGGCAGCGACGGCAGCGACGGCGCCGACACCAGCCCGAGCACCACCGCCGACGGCGAAACGGCCGCTCCGAGCGGGTCGATCACCGTCTCGGCCGCAGCGTCGCTCACCGAGGCGTTCACCGCCATCGGCGAGGACTTCGAGGCGGCCAACCCGGACACCGAGATCGAGTTCAACTTCGACTCGTCGACCACGCTGGCGACCCAGATCGTCGAGGGTGCCCCGGCCGACGTCTTCGCCTCCGCAGACCAGAAGAACATGGACGAACTGGTCGCCGCAGAGGAGATCGACGGGGAGCCCGACAACTTCGCCACCAACGACATGGTGATCGTCACCAAGCCCGGCAACCCCGAGGGGATCGACGACCTCGCCGACCTGGCCGACGCCGGCGTCGTGTCGCTGTGTGGCGAGGACGTGCCGTGCGGACGGTTCGCCGCCGAGGTCCTCGACAACGCGGGCGTCTCCATCGACGAGGGTTCCGTCACCCGCGGGCAGAACGTGAAGGCCACCCTCACCGCGCTGACCGACGGTGACGCCGTCGCGGCCATCGTGTACGCCACCGACGCGGTCGCCGCCGGGGATGCGGTCGACGTCGTCGACATCCCAGATGACGTCAATGCCGTCGCCAGCTACCCGATCGCCGTCGTGGACGGGGCCGACAACGCCGAGCTCGCCCAGGCCTTCATCGGGTACGTGGTCGGCGACGACGGCCAGGCCACCCTCGCCGACTTCGGCTTCCTGCCACCCGAATGAACCGGGCGCGGCGGCGGCCCCCGGCGATCGTGCTGGTCGCCGCCGTCGTGACCGTCGCCTTCTTCGCACTGCCGCTGATCGCCCTGCTCCAGCGGGCGGCGTGGTCGGACCTTTGGAGCCACCTCAGCTCCGACGCGGGCCGTGAGGCCCTCCGGCTCTCCCTGCTGACGTCGGTCGGCGCGGCGCTCCTGTCGGTCGTGTTCGGCACACCGCTGGCCTGGGTGCTGGCCCGCACCGAGGTGCCCGGCCGGGCGGTGATCCGCAGCCTCGTCCTGCTGCCCATGGTGCTGCCGCCGGTGGTCGGGGGCGTGGCGCTGCTCTCCGCGTTCAGCCTGTCGAGCCCGATCGGGGGATGGATGCACCGGGTGGCGGGGATCCAGCTCACGTTCACCGCGTGGGGCACGGTGCTGGCCGCAACGTTCGTGGCCATGCCCTTCTTCGTGCTCGCCGCCGAGGGAGCGTTCCGGGGGATGGACGAGCGCTACGAGCACGCAGCGGCGAGCCTCGGGGCCGACCGGTTCACCACGTTCCGACGGATCACGGTGCCGATGGTCGCTCCGTCGCTGGTGGCCGGCGCGGTGCTGGCCTGGGCCCGAGCGCTCGGCGAGTTCGGGGCGACCATCACCTTCGCCGGCAACATCGAGGGCCGCACCCGCACGCTGCCGCTGGCCATCTACCTCGCCCTGGAGGGCAGCGCGACCCGCCCGGTCGCGGTGTCGCTGAGCATCGTGCTGCTCACCACTTCACTCGTGGTCCTGGTCGCGCTCCGCGACCGCTGGTGGTCGACGACGTGACCGCGACCTCCGAGCCCTCGGTCGCCGGGCTGGTCGCCGAGGTCGGTGTCGTGATCGGCGACTTCGACCTCGACGTCGCGGTGCACGCGCCCGCGGGCGCGGTGACCGCGGTGCTCGGACCGAGCGGTGCCGGCAAGACCACCTTCCTGCGCTGCGTGGCCGGCACCCTCGCTGTCGACCGGGGGTCGATCTCCCTCGACGGCACGGTGTTGGACGAGCCGCCGTCGACGTTCGTCGCCCCCGAACGGCGGCGGCTCGGCGTCGTGCACCAGGACTACCTCCTGTTCCCGCACCTGAGCGCGCTCGAGAACGTCGCCTTCGGGTTGCGCAGCCGGGGCACGCCGGTCGCCGAGGCCCGTGGGGTCGCGCAGGGGTGGCTCGACCGCGTGGGCATCGGCGACCTCGGTGGGGCCCGCCCCCGTTCGCTCTCGGGTGGTCAGGCGCAGCGGGTGGCGCTGGCCCGGGCGCTGGCCACCGAGCCCGCGGCCCTCCTTCTCGACGAACCCCTCGCCGCCCTCGACGTGAGCACGCGGGCCGAGGTACGCCGCGACCTCGCGGGGCACCTGCGGGGGTTGGCGGGTCCGACGGTGCTGGTCACCCACGATCCGGTCGACGCGCTGGCCCTCGCCGACCACGTTGTCATCGTCGAGCACGGTCGGGTGACCCAGGCCGGCACCCTGGCCGAGGTCACCGGTCGGCCCCGGTCCCGCTACGTCGCCGACCTGATCGGCACCAACCTGATCCACGGCGATGCCGACGGCACAACCATCACCGCCGGCGACAACGTCTTCGCCATCGCCGAGCCCCACCACGGCCCGGTGTTCGCCACCCTCGCCCCCAACGCCATCGCCCTCCACCGCCACGAACCGGATGGGAGCCCCCGCAACCGCTGGCGGGTCACCGTCGACCACCTCGACCTCCTCGGTGATCGGATCCGGGTCCGCCTCGCCGCGCCGGTCGACCTCACCGCCGAGATCACCCCGGCTGCCGCATCCGAGCTCGACCTCCGCCCCGGCACCGAGCTGTGGGCGTCCGCCAAGGCAACAGAGATCAGCGCCTATCCCCGCTGATCCGCCCATTCGCTCCTTGAGCGAGCGAAGCGAGTCGAAAGGCGGCGTACCGTCGTACGAATCGACGCTCTGGCCCCTTCTTCTTCTTCTTCTTCTTCTTCCGCCGCGGTCGTGCTGGCCGGCGGAGGCTCGCGACGGTTCGGCTCGGACAAGACGCGGGCGCTGATCGACGGACGCCCGTTGTTGGATCTGGCGGTCTCCGCCGTCGCCGAGGCGGTGGACGAGGTCGTGGTGGTCGGACCGTGGGCGCCCGACGGCGTCCGCCACGTGCTCGAACCGGAACGGGGGCAGGGCCCGTTGGCCGGACTGGTGCACGGTCTGCGGTCGGTGTCCGTCGGCCACGTGCTCGTGGTGGGCGGCGACCACCCGCTCTTGGTGCCCACGTTGTTGCGGCTGCTGCTCGACCACCGGCACGACGCCGACGCGGTGGTGCCGTTGCGGGATGGCGAGCCTGAGCCGTTGGTCGCCTGCTACCGCCGCGACGTCGCGCTCGCGGCGGCCGACGCCCTGCTGGCCGAGGGTCGTCGGAAGCTGATGCTCCTCCTCGACGCGGTGACGGTCCACGAGATCGACGAAGTGACGTGGCGGCAGGTCGACCCCGATGGCCGCTCCTTCGAAGACGTCGACACCCCGGGCGACCTCACATCGCTGAAGCGTGTCCTCGACGGCTGATGTTGCCCTTCGACTTCGCCGGGGAGCACCTCCTGTTCGCTGAGCGCGGCCGAAACGCTCCAGTCCGCCCAGGTCGTGCTATGAACGGGTAGCGGAGGGCGGGTGCATGGGACGGATCCGATCGATGGACCTCGCGGTCGTGCTCGGTGCGGCGTTGGTGGGTGTCGTGGTGCTCGTGGCCGTCGTCCTCCTCGTGCTCCGAAGTGGTGATGGAGGTGGATCGGCCGACGCCCACCCGGAGGTCGACCCCACCTGCGAGCTGATGCGGCCGGATGGACTGCGGCCCAGCGAGTGGTTCGAAGTCGATGGCACGCTGGCCCTCGACGACGACCAGGCCGCGGGGATCGCGATCGCGCTCGGCATGCGCGCGGAGCTGTCCGGCGATGCCGATCCTCGGATCGTGTCGGACCTGCTGATGGCCGACCCTCCTGCGATCATGCCGCTGACATCGGACCAGCGACGGGCGCTCGACGACCTCGACCGATCGGTCGTCGAAGACTGCCCGGGCTGAGGGCGGCCTTTCGACTCGCTCCGCTCTCTCAGGAACCGCGCAGTCGAATCGCTGGCGAGCTCAGGGGAGGGGGAGCCAGCGGAGGGTTCCGGTGGGTGCGTCCTCGGAGCTCGCCGGGACGCGGGCGATCGCGGTGGCGTCGGACAGGTTCGACAGCATGTGCGACGCCTGGCGGCCGAGGGGGGCGAGGACCGTGCGGCCGGTGTCGTCGGTGGTGACCGAGGCCCGGAGCCAGAACGTGCGATCGGCCATGCGGTGCGGTGGCTCGACGGGGACGCCGGTGCGCCAGCGCGCGTCGGGGTCGAGCCCGGCGAGGCGGTCGAGGGCCCGGCGCACGTAGACGTGGAGGTTCACCAGCACCGCCGCCGGGTTGCCGGGAAGGCCGAACAGGTGGGAGTTGCCGTGCCGAGCCACGTAGAGCGGGCCGCCCGGACGCTGCGCGACCTTCCAGAACAGTCGCTCGGCACCGACCTCCTCGGCCGCGTCGGGCACGAAGTCGAAGTCGCCGACCGACACGCCGCCGCTGGTCACGACGAGGTCGGCCGACGCGAACGCGGTGGCCAGGGCATCGACCACGGCATCGCGTCGGTCCGGCACGTGGGCGACGGTCAGGTCGGTGACGCCCCAACCGGCCAACGTGGCCCGGATCATCGGGCCGTTCGTGTCCGGCGTCTGGCCGAGGCCGAGCGGTTGGCCCGGGGGCACCAGTTCGTCGCCGGTCACGAGCACCGCGACCCGCGGTCGGCGGGCGACGGTCGCCTCGTACGCTCCGGCCACCAGGAGCGAGGCGAGCAGTCCAGGTGTGACTTCCTGCCCAGCGGTGGCCACGAGCGAGCCGGTTGGCAGCTCCTCACCCTCGCGGCGGAGGTCGGTGCCCGGCTCGACGGCTGCGTTCACGGTGACCGTGCCGGCTTCGGCATCCGCGGTGGTCAGCTCCTGGCGCACGATCGTGTCGGCGCCCTCGGGTACGAGTCCGCCGGTGAAGATGCGGGTGGCGGTCCCCGACGCCAACACCGGTCGGGACGGTTGGTGGGCGGCGGCCACGACGTCGCCCACCGGGAGCGTTACCGGGGCCCCGGCGATGTCGGTGTGGCGCACCGCGTAGCCGTCGACCGCGCTCTGGTCGAAGCGGGGGAGGGGGTGGCCGGAGGAGACCGGCGCGGCGAGGGTCCGGCCGGCCGCGTCGACGACGGCGACGACCTCGGTGGCGAGCGGGCGGACCGACGCGTCGACGGCTGCCATCGCCTCGTCGACGGTGGTCACTCGTAGCCGCCCTCGTGCGGGTGGGTGACCCGCAGGACCTCGATGAGGTGGACGAGCCCGGGGAGCACCGCGGCGAGCGTCTCCTCGGCGCCGCGCCGGCTCCCGGGGAAGGTGGCGACGAGCGTCGGACCGACGAGGCCGGCGATGCCGCGGGACAACATGGCGTACGGGGTGCGGGCCTGGCCGAACGATCGGGCCGCCTCCATGAGCCCGGGCAGCTCGGTGGTGAGCATGGGCTGGACGGTCTCGACGGTCTTGTCGCGTGGTCCGAGCCCGGTCCCGCCGACGGTGACGATCAGGTCGGGGCGGTCGGCGAGCAGCGCGCGGAGCCGGGCCTCGAGGTCTTCCGGCTCGTCGGGGAGCACGTCGTAGGCGGCGATGGTGAAGCCGGCGCCCTCCAGGCCCTCGACGACGGAGCGGCCGGCGGTGTCGGGCTTGGACCCGGCGGCGACCGTGTCGGACAGGACGACGACCGCGGCGGTGCCTGCCTCGACGGCCCGGCCGAACTGCGACTTGCCGCCCCGCTTCACGACGAGGCGCACCTCCTCGACGGAGAGGTCGAGACCGACGTGGGGCTTGAGCATGTCGTAGACGCACAGCGCCGCGTTCGACACCGCGGCGAGGGCCTCCATCTCGACGCCCGTCGCGGCGATCGTGCGGACGGTCGCTTCGATCACGAGGTGGTCGTCGGCGAGCTCGACGTCGACGGTCGTGTCGAGCACGGGGATCGGGTGGCAGTGGGGGAGCAGGAACGGCGTCTGCTTCACGGCCATGAGCCCGGCGATCCGAGCGGCCTCGACGACGTCGCCCTTGTCGACCCCGCCGGAGCGGATCAGCTCGACGCCGGCGGCCGTGACGTGCACCCGGCCGCTCGCGGTGGCGCTGCGGAGGGTGGTCGGCTTGGTGGTGATGTCCTTCATGGGGTGCGCTGCGCCTCACCGTGATCGTGGGTGTCGACATCCTCGGCGATGGAACAGCCCTCGACGAACTCGCTGGTCCCGTCGGCGTACCACTCTTCCTTCCAGATCGGCACCCGGTGCTTCACGACGTCGACCACCTCGACGAGTGCGGCGAACGCTTCGGCCCGGTGGGCGCCTCGCACGACGGCGACGATCGCCGACTCGCCGATGGCCAGATCGCCGACCCGGTGGACCACCCGAACCACGGGGACGTCGTGCTTCGCCGCCACCTCGGCCTCGATCTCCCGGATCATCCGATCCGCGATCGGTTCGTGCGCGGTGTAGCTGAGGCGGAGCACCGCCTTGCCGGCGTGGTGGTCGCGGACCTCGCCGGAGAACGTCGCGAGTGCGCCGCAGTCGGACCGTTCGGTGCCGGCGAGGAGGGCGTCGACCGACAGCGGCGCTCCGGAGATGCGTGGCCGGGCCGCGTCGTCGGTGCTCACGCGCTCGTCCGCTCGCGCTCGGACACGGACTCGGGCTCGACGGTCGCGGTCGGGAAACCCGGGCCGGCCTTCGCGCGGACATCGCGCACGTCGAGCTGCTCGTCGCACTCGCTGCACACCACCCGGGCGTGCATGTCGTGGTCGCAGCTCGCGTGGTGGAGGATCAGCGGGGTGCCCTCCGGACCGGTCAGCCACCTGTCGCCCCAGGCCGCCATGGCGGCGAGGATCGGGTACACGTCCCGCCCCTTGTCGGTCAGGCGGTACTCGTGGCGGGGCGGGTTGTCCTGGTACGGCACCCGGTCGAGGAGGCCCTCGTCGACGAGGCGGGCGAGCCGTTGGCTGAGGATGTTGCGACCGGTGCCGAGCGCGGCCTGGAAGTCGTCGAAGCGACGGGTGCCGAGGCAGGCCTGGCGGATGATGAGCAGGTTCCAGTGGTCGCCCAGTACGTTGACGCTGCGCGCGATGGTGCAGGGCCAGTCCGACGTGTCGGTGCGCTTCATGCGGGCCACCCTAGACCCGAGGGTTGCAATGTGGAACCCTGACTCGTAGCGTCCGAACTCCTGCAGCCCCGCTGCGCCTCGAACCCCGGAGCCCCCATGACCGACGTGTCGACGATCCCGGTGCGGGACCTCGCCGACCGGCTCGGGCGCCCGCTGCGAGACCTGCGTCTCTCGGTCACCGACCGCTGCAACCTGCGCTGCACGTATTGCATGCCGGAGGCCGACTACGAGTGGCTGCCGCGGGGCGAACTGCTCGACTTCGACGAGCTGACGTCTCTCGTCGACGTGTTCACCTCGGTCGGCGTCACCAAGGTGCGCATCACCGGCGGCGAACCGCTGCTGCGGCGCGACCTCCCCGATCTCGTGGCCCGCATCGCCGCGCTCCCCGCCATCGGCGATCTGGCTCTGACCACCATCGGGACACTGCTGGCCGGCGCGGCCGTCGTGCTGCGCCGGGCGGGGCTCGGCCGGGTCACGATCAGCCT
>CAZWPY010000017.1:32235-34377 GCA_964635475.1 uncultured Acidimicrobiia bacterium | reverse complement strand
AGATTTCAGAGCGGCTTGTTGCCTGGGGGAGCGACATCGAGGCGGCGACGATTGCGCAGGCGAAGAAGGCGACTCGCCTTTCGGTCGTGAGTGGCCACGTGGCGCTGATGCCCGACGCACATGTCGGACTTGGGGCGACGATTGGTTCGGTGATTCCTACCGACAACGCAGTGATTCCGGCGGCTGTGGGCGTCGACATCGGCTGCGGCATGGTCGCGGCCGAATTCGATCTCGTCGCGTCTGACCTGCCCGATGACCTCAACCCTGTGCTGGACGCGATTGCGCGTGTGGTGCCCAGCGGGGTTGGCCGCGGTCACCGCGAGCCGACCCCAGCTGCCGTCGACTGGTTTGCTGCCAACCCGGCGCCGGGCGAGCGCAGTGACGACGACGAGCGGCGCGCCGCGGTGCAGTTCGGAACTCTGGGTTCGGGCAATCACTTCGTGGAACTGTGCCTCGACGAGCGCGACCGCGTGTGGTTGGTCTTGCACTCGGGCAGCCGCGGGATTGGCAAACGACTCGCCGAGCGACACATCGAGCGAGCGCAAGTGTTGGCGCGCGAACTCGGCGTGTACTTGGAGGATCGAAATCTGGCTCATTTCCTCGACAGTCAGCCGGAGTTCCACGCCTACATCGCCGACATGTTGTGGGCGCAGGCCTACGCGTATGCCAATCGTGGCGCCATGGTGGAAGCGACGTCGCAGGCGGTGCTCGCTGTCATCGGCAAGGGAGCCGAGACGTCGCGGATCAACTGCCACCACAACTTCACCCAGCGCGAGCGCCACGGGGACCGCGACCTGTGGATCACGCGTAAAGGCGCGATCAAAGCAGCTGTCGGCGACCTCGGCGTCATACCCGGGTCGATGGGGACCCGCACCTACATCGTCGCGGGCAAAGGCAACCCGCGCAGTTGGAACTCGTGTTCGCATGGGGCGGGTCGGCGCCACAGCCGCTCGGCCGCTCGTCGGCTGTTCAGTGCCGCGGATCTGGCCGAGCAGATGGGTGAGCGGACCTGGCTACGCGCCGATGCCGGAGCGCTGGTCGATGAGATCCCGGCCGCGTACAAAGACATCGACCAAGTGATGGCCGACCAGGCCGACTTGGTGGAAGTCCGCCACGTCCTGCGCCAGCTCGTCAACTACAAAGGCGTCTAGCTACACGGCCTTTGGGTGCACGGCGTTTAGGTGCACGGCGCTTAGGTGCACGGCGCTTCGGCGGTTGGGCGTTTTCGGGAATCCGAGCGCGGGCTGGTGGATGGGATCCCTGGCGGGTGGTCACTCGGGTGGAAGTACGGCGCGCGCCGTGCGCGTTGTGACCGACGTTCGATCACGATCCCACCGGGCCCGATGACGCGTCGGCGAGGCGGCGAGCGTGGTCGACCTCTTGGTCGCGAAGGGGCTGTCGGTCACCTCGAACGAAGATCCACTCGGCTCGTCCGTTGGGCGTGTCAAGGGCACCCGAGCGAAGCGCGTTTTCGATGAGACCAACCACCTGGTCGTGGCTCTCGGGTTCGGTCGCAAAAATGATGCGTACGTCAGTGTCGGCGTCGTGGTCCCGATCGCCGTCGCCCGCTCGTGTGTGAGTTGAGGTGTAGTGCGGCGCGAGCGGGCACGGTCCGTCGTGGTCCCACGACCCGCACAAAGCGAGCGTCACTGCCGCTCCGAGCGCGGGCTCGTCAGCCACACGAGTTCGCACGAGCGCGTGGTAGGCAGCTGCGGTTCGTGACGCCATCTACCTCAGCTTGGTGCGAATCGGTACCCTGAGCGAGGTGGGAACACGACGGAGATTTGTTGGGGCATTTGGGTTCGTGGTGTTTGGGCTTGTGGCCGGCTCGGGTCCGTGGGCGGCGGCAAACACCACTCAGTCGACGCTCACAACCTCCAGCGCATCGGGATCATCGACGGTCCTCAGCAGCACGCCACCGACGTTCGATCCGTCGCTGGTGATGCCGTCTGTGGCGCAGGCGATCGACGGGCTCATTCGCCGAGCAGGTCTGGTCGACGGCTTGATCGGAGTTGGCACGAACGGTTCGGAGATCGTGGTCACCTATGCCCGGGACGTGACCGACGCCGAGCGGGCGCAGCTTGAGTCGCTCGCAACAGTCGCGACGGGCGGGACCGTGCGGTTGCGAATTGTTGTCGGAGC
>CAZWPY010000017.1:17752-32135 GCA_964635475.1 uncultured Acidimicrobiia bacterium | reverse complement strand
GGCCCGGACGTGGTCGTCGGTTGCCATGAGAGCGCAAGGAATTGTCGTCTCGCAATCGCCTCGAAACCCCAGCAGCGGAGATCTAGCATGCCCGTCCGTGGGAGCATCGGTACTTGACCGCCGGGTGTACACGACGGCGCGCGCTGCCGCGATTCTTGACGTGCCGGTGAGGACATACCGTCGTTGGATCGATGGCGATACCGACTCGCTCCCGGTCATCAGGCCTGAGCGGACCGGATCCGACGTTGTTACTTGGGCTGAGTTTGTCGAGAGCGGGCTTCTCGCCGAGTACCGCCGCAAGCACAAGGTGAGGCTCGCAGAGCTTCGAGCCTTTGTTGCTTTGCTTCGGACCTCTGTAGGGGTGCCGTACCCGCTCGCTCACGCCAGACCGTGGATCGGACCGGATCGGATGTTGGTGGTCCGGGCACAGATCGACTCCGGACTTCCTGGCGAGCTGCAGCTCATCGTGGCAACCAGTGGCCAGATGCACTTGCTTCAAACGGCGGGGGACTTCCTCGACCGGGTGACCTGGGACGAGGGCCTTGCCGCGACGTACCGTCCCGGAGCAGACAGTGGTAGCTCTGTTCGGTGCGACCCGCTCCTGCGGTTCGGCGAGCCCCAGGTCAAGGGCATTTCGACATCGGTCATATTTGCCCACCACCTCAGCGGTGAGACTGAGCGTGAGATCGCTGGCGCCTTTTCCCTTGCTCCGGCTGACGTACGCGACGCCATCACTTACGAATCTCGGCTAGTAGCTAGCTAACAGCGACGCGTAGCGCAACCAGGGGGAACGCGTGGCAAAAGCGGCGAGGCTCGCCTACTACTTCGACGCGAACGTGCTCGGCTTGGCAAAGGTGGTCGTCGCGCTTCGCCCCGACTGCACTTACCCAGGGGATCCTGGCGGGACCGTTTTCGGGCAAGAGCGGCCAGCGTGTGATGTTGCGCCGGATACCTCCGATGAGGTTTGGCTTCCCACAATCGCGGCGCAGGGCTTGGTCATTCTGACGTCCGATACGAACATGGGAAACAGGCCCAGCCAATTTGACCTCATCCAACAGCACGCGGCTCGCGTCGTCTTCTTGCAGGTAAGTCGAGGTCGGCCGCAAGGCACCTGGGAGGTCCTAGAGCTCCTGATGCGCAATTGGCGACGGATCGCGGAAGTTCGGGAAACGCCAGGCCCATGGGTGTACGCCGCGGCCTACTCCGGCCTGGCGCGATTCACACCGCCAAAGAGTTGGCGCTAGCGCGTCGGCTGCGCTCGGTGATTGGGTCCCGCGCGCTCTACGCGATCGCGTGTCGCCTGCAGACCTTGCGTTGGAAGAATTTGCCCTCCCGTTGGACGAGCGCTGATCTGTCGTGGGCCCCAAGTGGGCCCCACGGCAGTTTGCGGCGAGGGTGGGACACTGCAGAAAGTGCCTGTGACCTGGTGTTATGCGTGGCTCCGGGGGAGAGACTCGAACTCTCAACCAACGGATTAACAGTCCGCTGCTCTGCCGATTGAGCTACCCCGGAAAGGGTCGAGCGAGTGTAGCGGCTCGTCTGGGTCCCGATCCGTTGTTGTTGATGTGCGCGTTGGGCCGCCTTACCCAATTCCTCGGCCGAGTGGGCTGTCACGTGCTTTCCTGGTGTGGTGCCGCACGCCCAAGCCACTGATCGCACGGGGCTCCGGCTCGGCGCTGCCGCGTATGGGCTGTGGGGCCTTTTCCCGCTGTACTTCCACCAACTGAGCGACATTGAGCCGATCCAAGTGTTGGCGCACCGGATCTGGTGGTCGGTGGTGGTGCTCGCGATCGTGCAAGCGGTGCGGCGCACGCGTGCGTCGTCAACCGGCGATCACCCGGACCCGGCGCCAGCAACTGCGGCGACCCCGAAGCAGAAGCGTCTCGCCGCAGTGGCTGGAGTGCTGCTGGCCAGTAACTGGTTGATCTACGTGTGGGCGGTATCGGTCGACCGAGTTGTCGAGGCGTCGCTCGGGTATTACTTGACGCCGTTACTCACGGTTGCGCTCGGTGTCGGTGTGCTGCACGAAAAGTTGCGGCCCGCGCATCGTGTCGTTCTGTGCCTTGCCGCTGCAGGTGTTGCCGTCTTGACCGTTGCCGCGGGCACGGTCCCCTGGGTCTCACTGGGGCTGGCGACGACCTTCTCGTTGTATTCGCTGTTGAAAAAGCAGGTCGCGCTCGACACCTTCCAGTCGTTGTGGTTCGAAACTGCGCCGCTCGCGCCGTTGGCGGCCGCAGCGTTACTCGTGTGGGCGGCGAAGGGGACATTGAGCTTGGGCGACCCGCTCACGACCGTCTTGCTCGTCTCGGCTGGCGTGGTTACCGCGGTGCCGCTCTTGCTGTTTGCGGCTGCGGGTCGGCGACTTCCCCTCGTGTGGATCGGGCTCCTTCAGTACCTCACGCCGACCTTGCAATTTGGCCTCGCGACCTTGGTGTACCACGAGGCCGTGTCGGCGCAGCGCCTGATCGGATTTGTGTTGGTGTGGGCTGCAGTCGTGGTGATGTGCGTCGACGCGGCACGCTCGCTTCGTGGGCCAGTGGCGAATTCTGCGGTGCCGCCGCTGGCTAGCGTGACGCCGGGCCCGTAGCTCAATGGTGAGAGCATCCGACTCATAATCGGCGGGTTGTGGGTTCGATCCCCACCGGGCCCACTGCCAATCCACGCAGCTCAGCGACACTTTTTGGACTGTGCAACCCCTCGGTCGGGGTTGGCTTGGGGCCCACGTGGGGCCCACGAGTGGCAAGCTCGCGGCCCGTGGGCGCAGATGGGGTCGACGCAGAGGTCGCGATCGAGTTTCGTGGCGTCTCCAAGACGTACCCCGGAGCGGCAAAACCGGCCCTGCAAACGCTTGACCTCAGTGTCGGCGCCGGTGAGCTGCTGGTGTTGCTCGGGCCGTCGGGTTGCGGGAAGACGACCACCTTGCGGCTCGTCAACCGTTTGGAGGAGCCAACAACGGGGTCGATTTGGATCAACGGCACGGATTCTCGGGCATTGCCGGTTGAGCAGCTGCGCCGGGGCATCGGTTATGTCGTGCAGGAGTCGGGCCTGTTTCCGCACCGCAGCGTTCGATCCAACATCGCCACCGTTCCGAACTTGCTCAAGTGGCCAAAGGATCGGATCAACGCCCGCGTCGAGGAACTCGCGACGCTGTTGGCGCTTGACCCCGCTTTACTCGACCGCTATCCGGCCAGTTTGTCGGGCGGGCAACGTCAGCGCGTGGGAGTTGCCCGAGCACTCGCGGCTGGTCCGCCGATCTTGTTGATGGACGAGCCCTACTCAGCAGTCGACCCGGTCGTGCGCCATCGTTTGCAGGGCGACTTGTTGTCGATCCATGACCGGTTACGCACCACGATTGTCTTGGTCACCCACGACGTCGAAGAGGCCCTTCGCCTCGCGGATCGTGTGGTGTTGTTCAACGACACCGGCCACGTCGCGCAGGTGGGGACGACGAGAGAGTTGCTGCAAGCCCCAGCCAACGACTTCGTCGTCACCTTCGTGGGCGCACAAAGGGCTTTGCGCAGTCTCGCTTTGGTCGCGTTGGCCGAGGTCGTCGCGGTTAGAGGCCGACCCGTCGCTGCCGAGCACGTCGATCACGCCGGCTCGGCGATGTCGCCTGCCGACGGCGTTTTGCCGCCGCCGCCGCTGCCGCTGCTATCGCCCGACACCGACGTTCGAGCCGCGATCGACGCGATGATCAGTGCCGGTTGTGATCGGGTCTTGGTGGCGGGCGACCCGGTGATGTCGTTGACCTTCGGCGATCTCGCGACCGTCGCACGTGGCAACCAGGTCGAGGGGATCGGGTAGTGGCGTCACTTCTCGCAAGCGAGCCGCTGGTGCGTTGGGATTGGGTGGCAGATCACCTCGACGACATCGCCGACCGGGCGCTGCAACACGTCCAGCTCACGGTGCTGGCCGTGGCCGCGGGCTTACTGATCTCGATTCCCCTGGCACTCAGCGCGCACCGGCGCGGTTGGGCTGCACGCCCGTTGACCTGGGTGTCGAACGCGCTGTACGCGATTCCCAGCCTTGCGTTGTTCGGCTTGTTGATTCCGGTCACGCACTTCACGTTGGCCACCGCGCTGATCGTCTTGACCACGTACACGTTGTCGACGCTCGTGCCGTCGATCCTCGCAGGGCTCGACGCGGTGCCCCCGCACATCCACGATGCGGCCGACGGACTGGGTTACAGCGCAGGCCAGCGTCTCGCCCAGGTGGATCTGCCGTTGGCGCTGCCGATCGTGCTCAACGGTGTGCGCATCACCACGGTGTCGACGATCGGCCTCGTCACGGTCGCGTCGACGATCGGCTACGGCGGCTTTGGATCCTTCATCGCCGACGGGCTCGACCGCGATTTCACGACCCCGTTGATCCTCGGCGCGGTTGGATCGGTGGTCCTGGTCGTGATGGCCGAGGTGCTGCTTGCCGGCGCACGCTGGTGGCTCGTTCCCTGGCAACGCAAGGTCGGCCCGACCAAGGGGCGCCGCGATGGGTGAATTGTGGGACTTCCTGACGACCTCGAGCTCGTGGGGTGGACGATCGGGCATCACACACAGGGTCTGGGCCCATGGGGTCATCAGCTTGATCGCGTTGGCCGCTGCTGCGGTCCTGGCCATTCCTTTGGCTGCGTTGTTGGGCCGCCGTGGGCGCGCACGGGCGCTTTCGGCTGCGCTGGCCTCGGCCGCACGGTCGTTACCAACCTTGGCCGTGCTTGGGTTGGCCGTGAGCGCGGCGGGCATCGGCACCAAACCCACGCTCATCGCGATGATGGTTCTGGCAACGCCGCCGATATTTGCCTCGACCTACACAGCCTTCGACGAGGTCGATAGCGGGGTGCGCGGAGTTGCTCGCGCGTTGGGCATGACGACGTGGCAGTCGCTTCGCCAGGTCGAACTCCCTTTAGCGGTGCCGTTGATGTTGACCGGCATCCGCATCGCCGCAGTGCAGGTAATCGCGACGGCGACGTTGGGCGCGTTGGTTGGCTTCAGCGGGCTCGGCTCGTTTATCGAGGAGGGTCGACTTGCCCCCGATACTGGCAAGCTGCTCGGCGGCTCGTTCCTCGTGATCGTGATGGCTCTCGGCGTCGACGCCGTGTTGGGTGTGTTGGTGAAAAGGGCCCGAGCGCAGGCCTCGGGAGCGCGCCCGGGGCGCCTTCGGAAATCCGCGACGTCTGCTCCGTAACGAAGGTCGTTCCGTTCGGCCTAACGTTTGGGCCGATCCGCCCCGAAGAGGGAGAGAAAAATGAAGAAACTTGCTGTCGCGCTCGCGGCTGGGCTAATGCTGCTCGGCGCCTGCGGAAGTGACTCCGACTCCGACAAGGAGACCTCGACCGACACGACCTCGGCCGCCGACGCCAAGGCCGATGCCACGGACGACGCCGAGGCTGCGGAGAACCTCGAGGGCGTGCCCACGATCACGGTGGGCATTCAGGACTTCGGCGAGTCGAAGATTCTTGCTCAGATCTACGGCCAAGCAATCGCCGACGCCGGCTACACCGTGAAGTACCAAGAGGTCGGCGGCTATCGCGACGTCGAGGTCAAGGCGTTTGAGTCGGGCGACATCAACTTTGCTCCTGAGTACGCCGCTTCGTTGCTCGAATTCCTCAACGAAAAGGCGGGCGAAGCGACTCCCGATGCAGAGGCGACGATGACCGCTTTGGCCCCGTGGCTCGACAAAAACGGCCTAGCCGCTGGAGCGGCCTCTGCCGCGATCGACTCGAACGCGTTCGTCGTGACGAAGGAAACCTCGGAGGCGAAGGGGCTGACGAAGATTTCTCAGCTCACCTCCGACATGACCCTCGGTGGCCCGCAGGATTGTCCGACTAACCCGTTCTGCATTGCCGGTTTGCAAAGCGTCTACGGCATTGACTTGTCGGCGAACTTCGTGCCCCTCGATGGAGCGGGTTCGATCACCAAGAAGGCTCTGGAGCAAGGCGACGTCGATGTAGCACTGCTGTTCAGCACCGACGGAACGATCGCCGAAAAGGGTTGGGTTGTGCTCGAGGACGACAAGGCGCTCATCAACGCTGATGTTGTCGTGCCGGTGTTTGCATCCGATCTCGTGGACGCCGACGGTGCAGAGGCGTTTCGTGAGACGGTCGACAAGGTCTCGGCTGCCCTCACGACCGAGAAGCTCACCGCGATGAACAAGCGTTTTGACGTCGATCACGAAGACGCCGACGCGATCGCCTCAGACTTCCTTGCCGACGAGGGTTTGGTCGGCTGACACCCGATTGGGCGCCGTGTTGTGGCGCCGAACTAGTCGATTGCACAGCGGGGGCGGGCTTCTTACGAGTCCCGCCCCCGTGTCGCGCCCGGCATGATGACATGGTGCTCAGAGCCGAAGGTGTGCAGTCGGCGTCGCCGGCTCGCCGTGACTGTGCCTGAGCGGCTGGCCCCGGTTGACGTTGGCGAGCACGTGCGCGCCGCCTCACTACCTCGTCCCGACGTAGCGGCCTGAGCGTCCTGGACAACGCGAGCCGAACTGATCCTTGTGCGGGCGGAGGCTGGTGTTGCGCGTCGAGTGCGCGAACTCACGTCCGCAGCGGCTGCACTCGTAGATGTACTCCGTGCCACCCACCCGCGGCGACCGCGTGGTGCGCGCCGCGGGCGCAGCGAGCGTGCGGTGCTGCGGCGGGGCGTGCAGCGGTCCGCGTGCCGAGAACTCGATCGCGAAGCGCGGGCGGAATGGCGTGGTGGTGGCGCGTAGCCCGGCGATCTTGTCGACGCGATAGGACCGATGACCGCTGCCGTCGGCGCGCTGCGCGTGCAGGATGAGGTTGCCGGCGCGTGTGCGCCGCAGCGAGTACGGCTCGATCAAGCGCGTGCGGCCGTCGTAGACGAGTTCCACGAGGAGGTGGTTCGCAGCCGCGAACCTCACTGTCTCAAGCGGGACACCGGCGCGCCACGTGTAGACAGTCGGGGGTGGCGACCAGGTCTGGTCCTCGTCCCTGTCATAGGGCATCGCGACCGCGAGTTCCTCCTCAACGTGACCTTCGAGCCAGGCGAACAGGCGCGGGAGCTCCTCGAGGAATGGTGCGAGTGGCGGTAGGGCCGGCAACTGGTGAGCAAGCATGTTCGCCCACTCCGACTCAAGTTCGACGAGCAACGGCGAGTCGTCGAAGTCGGCGGCGGCCGGCACCGCGATGCCTTTCGCGGCGCACTTCTCTCCGAGCGCGGACCGAATGGCGCCCGGGTACATGCGCAGATCGCTGCGGCGGAACAGGTTGATGATGTCGTAAAGGTCGCGGGGTCGTGCGCGCTGCGCCATCGCGCGGATCTTTTCGGCGAAGAGCTCGTCGAAGGAGTAACAGCGGACCGTTCCCGTGCTGGGAAAGGCATCGGGATACGGGTGGCCGATCTGCCGCAGGACCGGGGGACGCACAACGGGCTCGTCGGCGGAGATGTCGAGCTTGACGCGTGCGGGCTGCGGGGTGCGCCGTGGGCCCGTGTAGTACACGCGACCCTCGGTCGAGATGTCGTTGGGTCGCGACCGCAGGCGCGGTGCGGTCGAGAAGTCGATGCCGGACTCTGCGGTGACGCGCTCCAGAGTTCGCACGAGTAGGGGTGCGACGTCGTCGGGGCGCAACGGGCCGCCGGGGAGCACGGTGAAGTCGAGGTCTTCGGAGAACCGGTAGGTCTCGATGTAGCACTTCTTGAGACAGGTGCCACCCTTAAACACCCACGGCTGCGATAGGACGGGATCGGTCCCGATCCCCCACAGCAGCCAGCCGAGCACGTAGTCCTTCTCGACGACTTCCTCGGCGAGCCCCCACTCCGCGACGCGTTCGACGATGTCGGCGCGCCGGATCACCACTCGCCTCCGGGTACGCCCAACGTCACGTTGACCCGCACGCCCCACCGGCGCACGATCCGACCTTTCGCGCCGACGGAGGGGTCGAGCGCGACGAGCCCGCTGCTACGCCGATCGAGGCACGACTCCTCCAGCTCAGAAGCGTCGACTCCGAGATGCTCGAGTAGGAGACCGAGACGTTTGAACACGGCGCGGTTGCCGAGCCGATCGCCGTAGTCGACCAGCAAGGTGTCGTTGCGGTGCTCGCTGCGGAAGTACTCGCTCAAGATGTCGGCAACCGTGCGTATCCCGCCGCCGAGCGTCGGATCGTCGAGGAGATCGATCATGGTGCGCGATGGATCCGATACCTGAACGCGCACCTGGTCGCGCCACACAGGACGTGTCCCGAACAGCTTGTTGGCGGCCCGGACCGTGACGCGATAGGGCAGGCCTTGCAGCACTGGCTCACGGTCACGCACCCTCTTCGCGGTCACGACGAGCACCGTGCGGAACAGCTGCTCGGTGAGCTCCCAGTGCTCGCAGGCCGTCCACCCGCCGATGTAGCAAGGGTCGAAGACGCGCTGCGCCACGACCCACGGGTCCTCGACCCACTCGCCAGGCCGGCGCGTGTCAAGCGGCACGGCGACGTAGAGACCTCGGCGGATGCGCGACAGCCAGCCGCGCCGGGCCAGGTATCCGAGCAATCGCCGTGTTCGGTCTAGGTCCAGGTCGAGCACCCTGGCAGCGTCGGCCACGTAAAAGGCAGTGGGCAGTTCCCGGTGGAGCCGCTCAAGATGACTGCGGTTCTCTCGATTGATGCCGTCCGGAGGGACTCGGAGCGTCCGACTACCCACTAGGTGAACCATATGACGCTTAGGTTATACCGGTAGGTCACAAGCGCAGTATGGTTCGTACTCTGAGCTGTATCGCACTCGCGCTGTTCTTGCAGATGAGCACCTTTAGCGCCGGGGGCGCGAACGGCCGGTTTGTCGACGCCCCGGGTGCCGCAGGCTAAACCTGTGTGGGCGCCACGATCCGCGCTTCGCCGAGTCCCGCCCCCGTGTCGCGCCCGGCACGTACACTGCGCGCGTGGAGGATCGTGTCGAGTGGCTCAGCTCGCCGCAAGCGGCTGAGGAACTCGGTGTCTCGGCGCGGACGTTGTACAAGTTCATCAACGACGGGATGCTGCCCGGGTACCGATTCGGCCGAGTTATTCGGGTGCGACGTTCAGATGTCGAGATATTCCTGGAACGAATCCGCATCAAGCCCGGTGAGCTCGATCACTTGTCGGCCGACTTGAAGGCCACGAGCCAGTCGACGGAGTCGATGTAGACGATCGTCACGGGCGCGTCGGGTGCGTCGAGCGCCACCGTCGCGACGTCGTGGCCGAGAGCCACCAGACGGCCGGCGACGGTGAGCGCGCCGTTGTTGATGTGAAGGCGCACCCGAGCCCCGTGGTCTCGAAGTTCGGCCAGCGACGTCGCGAAACCTGTGGTCACGGTTGGCTCACGAGACCCAGTAATGCGGCGGGTGACGTGTCGATCCGCGGTAATCGCCGCGATGGCTGGCGGTCGGGCGTAGTACCGATGGCCATCGGCGCCGTCGATCACCACGACGTCGCTTCCGACGGTGCGCACGTGGCCCCGCAATCGCTCGTTGCCGATAGTGAGGGCGACGTCGAGGCCGAGTTCTGCGAGATCGAGCAAGGTTCCTCGCCAGGTCGCGAGCTGTTCGAGTTGGTCAGTGAGTTCGCTCGTGACGCGGCGTCGCCGCACGAGGGCAGCCGCGCGTGCGTCGTCGATCGGGTCCACCACCTGGCTCCTCCCGCTGCGGGTTGCGTGTCGTGGGCGATTGGCTCTGCGAGCGACTGTAGGGACGGGCGCGGCGATTGGCGAGCGCCGGCCGGGGTCCACGTCGGAGAGCATGTGTTGAAACAACACTCCTGTTACTCTCGTTGCCACTGTGGCTCGTGCAACGCGTACTCGTCCGACAACTCGTGCCTCGTCGGCATCGACCTCTCGCACGTCGTCGCGCACGCGGAACTCACGCACGATCAGTCGATCGCCGGGCCGCACGAGCTCCGACCGCGTCGTTCGTCCCGCTCGGCCCGCACGCGTCGCACGGTCGACGCGTGCTCGAGGGCGTCAGTCCGCTGCGGTGCGGCGACCACGACGTGGATGGCGAGCGCGGATCGTTCGTTTACGTCGCAGGTTGGGCCGCCAGTCGGGCGACGTGTGGGCGATCGTGTGTTGGACCGTGGCGGCAGTCTCGATGTTTGGTTTGTGGGGTGACCGCGCGGGGCTCGGCGGCAGGGCGATCCGTTCGGTGGGCACGGCGGCGGTCGGCGTCGTGCAATTCGGGCTACCCATCGCTTTGGTGCTTATGGGTATTGCGTTCGTTGGCCGTCGTCGTGCGGGCGACGCGGCCCGGCCCGGCCTTGGCCTTGGCCTGCTTGTAGTTGCCACGGCCGCGTGGTTTCACGTGTGGACAGCGCCGTGGTCGGGGATCCGTCTGGTCGACATTCAACAAAGCGGTGGTGTGATCGGCTGGATGCTCGGGCAGCCGTTGCGCGCACTGCTGTCTCGCGCGGGCGCGTCGGTTGTGCTGCTCGCGATCGCGTTGTTTGGTGTGCTGCTGCTCAGTGGCGCGGAGCTGCGTGACGTGTTCGCTCGTGCGGGTGACCGGATGCGTGCGTATCGCGAACGCGAGCCATGGGAACCCGAGCTTGAGCCAGAGGAAAACCCGGTCGCGGCGGGTGTGCCCCTCCTTCGACCGCGCGCAGGAGCTCGTGGTCGCGACGCCGGCGGGCCAGTCGCCGATCCGGGCGAAGCCGACGACTTCTACGACATCGAAATCACCGGACAGGTTCGCCGCACTGCGCCCGACGACGCCAGTGCCGCGCCCCCTGCGGAGCGAGTCGTGCTCGACCTCGATGCCGCCGACGCAGCGGTGGCTGCCGCGGGCCCTGCGGGAGCCGATTCAGACGACGCGGCAGATTCCGACGAGGGTGCTCCGACACGCCTGCAGATCGACGCCCCCGCGCCGAAGGCGGGTGCGCAGCGCGCCAAGGCAGCAGTTCGTAAAGCCGTACCGGTCGGCTCGTGGAAACTGCCGCCGAGCACGGTGCTCAAACCCGGCCGCAGCATGGAGTTCGACCAACGCGCTGCCCGCGAGGGCGCACGCACTCTTGAAGAGGCTCTGGCGACGCACGGCGTGGAAGCCGACGTCCGGCAAGTCACGATCGGCCCGACGGTTACGCGTTATGAGCTGAAACTCGGCCAGGGCGTGAAGGTCGCGAAGATCCTCAGTCTGCACAAGGACATCGCTTATGCGATGGCTTCGGCCGACGTCCGGATCCTCGCGCCCATTCCCGGCAAGAGCAGAATTGGTATCGAGGTTCCCAACCAACGGCGCCACATCGTGACGTTGGGAGAAATCTTGAGTTCGGCCGACTCGTCGCGTGAGCGGCCGCTCGAAGTGGCAATGGGTATGGACATCGACCGTGAGCCGGTGCTCGCCAACTTGGCCGCGGCGCCACACGTGTTGATCGCAGGCGCCACGGGCGCCGGCAAGTCGTCGTGCGTCAACTCGATCATCACGTCGATCTTGTGTCGAGCGACACCCGACGAGGTGCGCATGATCCTGATCGACCCCAAACGTGTCGAACTCACGCAATACGACGCATTGCCGCACCTGTTGACCCGAGTGGTGGTGAATCCGAAGAAGGCGGCGAACGCGCTGCAGTGGGCCGTGGCCGAGATGGAGCGCCGGTATGGCTTGCTGGCCGAGATCGGCGTGCGTGACGTGACGGGCTACAACCAAGCCTTCGACCGCGGCGACTTCGACGACGAGTTCAGCGAGGATCCGGCCACGGGCGAGCAGATCCCTCGATACCAACGTCTGCCGTTCATCTTGGTCGTGGTCGACGAGTTGAACGACTTGATGATGGTCGCCGCCCGCGACGTCGAAGCGTCGATTTGTCGTTTGGCGCAGATGGCCCGCGCGGTGGGCATCCACCTCGTGATCGCGACGCAGCGGCCGTCGGTCAACGTGATCACCGGCGTGATCAAGGCAAACATCCCGTCGCGCATCGCTTTTGCCGTCTCGTCGCAGATGGATAGCCGAGTGATTCTCGACCAGCCCGGCGCCGAACGTCTCGTTGGCCAAGGCGACATGTTGCTCGCGCTGGCGAACTCGTCTGCGCCGCGGCGCGTGCAGGGTGCGTGGGTGACTGAGGACGAAGTGCGGGCGGTGACCGCACACTGGCGCCGCCAAGCCAACCCGGCCTACGTCGAGGGTGTGGAAGGTGACGACGCCGCGGGCGGATTCCTCGGCGACAACGGCGATGACGGCGACGAGCTGTTGGAACAAGCGATGGAGCTGGTTGTGCGTGACCAAAAGGGTTCCACCTCCATGCTGCAACGCAAGCTGTCGGTCGGCTTCGCTCGTGCGGGTCGTTTGATGGACCTGTTGGAACGAAAGGGAGTCGTCGGGCCTGCTGAGGGTTCCAAAGCGCGAGCAGTGTTGATGACCCCAGAAGAGCTGGAGCTCATCAAGTCCCGCGCCGGCTAGTTCGTCTGGTCTGCCCCGGCGTGGTTGTCGGAAGCCGGTGCTGTCGGGCAACGCCGTCGCCGAGCGAATCGCCCGCACTCGTTGGGTGGCGGCGCTTCATTGCTGGGTCGAGTTGAACGAGCAGTTCGGTCGACGATCCGAAGCGGCCAGGTGTGGCTCGGGTGTCCAGCCGGTACGTTGAGTCGGATGGACGTTGAGTTTGTGGTTGTTGCGACGGGCCTGCGTTTTCCCGAAGGCCCGGTGTGGATGGCCGACGGCAGCTTGATCGTGACGGAGCTGATCGGCAAACGGCTGACTCGGATCGACCTGCGATCGGGCAGTGCGCAGACGTTGGCCGAGATTCCCGGCAGTCCCAACGGAGCGGCGATCGGCCCCGACGGGGCGCTGTACATCTGCAACAGCGGCGGCTGGCGGTACACCGACCTCGGCGGCTTGTTAGTTCCGGGCGACCACCACGGAACCCAAGCGCCCGACTACAGCGGCGGCTGCATCCAACGTTTGGACCTCGAGTCGGGCGAACTCACCACCCTGTACGACAGCTGCGATGGGCAACGCTTGTGTGCCCCCAACGACCTCGTTTTCGACGCCACCGGCGCGATGTGGTTCACCGACCACGGCCACATCCGTGAACGCGACAAGGACAGGACGGGGCTCTACTACGCCCAGGCCGATGGCAGCTCGATCCGCGAGGTCGTGTTTCCGCTCGACGCGCCCAACGGCGTTGGCCTCGCGCCGGGCGGCTCGGTCGTGTACGTAGCCGAGACCCACGTTGGGCGCGTGTGGGCGTGGGATTTACAGGCTCCAGGCGAGCTGGCCGGCCCGCCGCTGCCCGCTGGAAACGGCGGCCGGCTCATCGCTGGCTTGCCGGGCAATCAGTTGCTCGACTCGTTAGCGGTTGATGGCAGCGGCCGCGTGTGTGTTGCGACGATCCTGAACGGCGGAATCACCGTGATCGACGTCAACCTCGATGAGGCCGATCCGGACTATCTGCGCCACATCTCGTTGCCCGACCCGATTGTCACGAACATCTGCTTCGGAGGCGAGGGGCTGACGACGGCGTATGTGACGCTGTCAGCGACCGGACAGGTTGTGGCCTTCGAGTGGCCGTTTGGCGCTGGGCTCGCGTTGGCGTTTTGAGGCCCATGGCCGACTCGGGGGCAACGTGGCAGCAACGTGGCAGCAGCGGGGCTGTCGAGGGCAAGCCCAGTGGCCGTTGCTCAGTTGCCCTCGCCGCGGCGTCGCCGGATCCAGCCTTGAACACGTGCTTTGGGACCGCGCTTGTTGCGCCGTTCGAGGTCGGCCAACACCTCGGGTGCCGCCGCGTTGACGATGTTCTCGGCCTCATCGAGGAGCGCGGCAACGTCGGCGTTGAGCTCCACGGGAGCCTGCGGTGCCGGTTGTGATGTGAGCGATCCCTCGACCCAATTGGGTAGGACGGCTCGGCGTTCAAAGGCGGGGCATTCGAGCGGGCATGACCACGGCGCGTCGGGAGCCAGATCGAGATCGCACTTTCGGGCGACCTCGCCGCTGGGGTACGTGCGGCTTTCGTAGTGGCGACAGTCCTCGCGCATCGGCATAACACGATCGTCGCACAACCGTTCGTGACCGGTGGCGCGTCCGCGAGCGCCCATCACGAGCGACGCGACGCGGGCGGCGCAAGGTCGGTAACTGCGAGCCGCTTAGGCTGAGTGCGATGTGCAGCGGCGATGTGGCGTTCGAGTGGCGGTGAACGACCGCGCGACCGCTCGGCGTTATTGGCTCACGACTTTGGGCTGCCCGAAAAACGAGGTCGACTCCGAGAAGCTCGTAACACTGCTCGCCGCCGAGGGGCTCACTGCCGCGGACGGGCCAGAGTCCGCTGAGCTCGTTGTGGTTAATACCTGTGCGTTTATTGACGCGGCTCGACAAGAGTCGATCGACACGATTTTGGCCATGCAAGACGCAGCCGCGCCGGGCGCGCAGGTAGTGGTTACGGGCTGCATGGCCCAGCGCTACGAAGCCGAGCTTGCCGATGCGCTCGACG
>CAZWPY010000017.1:0-17652 GCA_964635475.1 uncultured Acidimicrobiia bacterium | reverse complement strand
TTCTGTGCCATCCCGAGTTTTCGTGGTCCGCAACGCTCGCGCACCGTTAGCTCGATCGTCGAGGAAATCGACACGCTGTGTGTGAACGAGATCGTGCTTGTGGCCCAAGATTTGGCTCGTTACGGCAAGGACCGGCTGGGGCGACCCGAGGGTGCTGGCGACCTGGCGGATCTGCTTGCGGCCGCGTCGTCGCGCGTCGACTGGGTCCGACTGTTGTACCTGTATCCCAGCGACCTCGACGACTCGTTGATCGACAGCATCGCCAGTAGTGCGGTTCCGTACTTCGACCTCTCGTTGCAACACGTATCGCGTCCGTTGTTGCACAAGATGCGCCGATGGGGAAGTGGCGAAGTGTTCCGGGAGCGAATCGAGCGCATTCGTGAGCTCGCGCCGGACGCGACGTTGCGCTCAAACTTCATTGTCGGATATCCGGGCGAATCCGAGGACGATCACGAGGCCTTGGTCCAGTTCGTATCTGACGTTGGACTCGACTGGTGTGGCTTCTTCGTCTACTCCCGCGAGGAAGGCACGTACGCCGCCAGCCTCCCCGACGTCGTGCCACCCGCGGTGATGAATGATCGATTGGCTGAGCTGCGAGACATCCAAGAGTCGATCACGTTCCAGCGCCGGGCGCAGCGGGTTGGCACGGTGCAGCGAGTGCTGGTTGACGAGCCCGGCATCGCTCGTTCGGCTGGCGAGGCCCCCGAAATCGACGGCGTTATTCATGTTCCTGAGTCGCTCGCTGTCGGTGCATTTCACGACGTGCGAATCGTCGAATGCCTCGGCGTCGACCTGCAGGCCGTCGCGTCGAGCTCGCGGGAGGGCTCAACGGAGTCCGCGGCGCTGGCGCCGCGGGTAGGTTGATCTGACCATGACTCGGCCTGACCTGACGCACGCGCCGCGTCGATTCGACTCGAGTGCGTTGCTCACCCCCGCGAATCTGATCACGTTGACTCGGATCGCGGTCTCGCCGTTCTATATCGCCTTAGTCGTGGCCACTGCGCCGGGCTGGCTCGTGACCGCTTTGTGGATCGTGCTGGTTATGTCCGACTGGGTGGATGGCACCTTGGCTCGCAAACAGGGAACAACCCGCTCGGGTGCGTTCCTCGATCCGCTGGCCGACAAGGTGCTGGTGATTGGCACGATGGTGGCGTTGGTCGCGATCGATGTGATGTGGTGGCTGCCCGTCGCCCTGATCGCAGTGCGCGAGTTGGTGATCTCGGTATTCCGAACGGTGCTCGGCCGCCGCGGGATCTCGGTGCCGGCGCGGAACTCGGCGAAGGCCAAAACCGTGGCGCAGGAACTTGCGGTCGGCTGGGCGCTGCTGCCGCTCACGGCCGACCATCGTTGGATCGCATCGAGCTTCTTGTGGCTGGCCGTTGTCCTCGCGTTGGTCAGCGCCGCGCAATACCTGTTCGACGGAAGCAAGGCATACATGCCCGCAGCCGGGGCATCGGACTCCGCGCGGTCGTAAAGGAGTCGGTTGTGCGTGTTGAGGTGCTCGCTGTGGGTACCGAGCTGCTGCTCGGACAGATCGTCGACACGAACTCCGCGTGGATAGGCGAACAGCTCGCCACCGCGGGGCTCGACTGCTTGTATCAGGCCAAGGTCGGCGACAACCACGGCCGGCTGGTGCAGGCGTTGCGCGACGCGTTGTCGCGAGCTGATGCGGTCATCGTGTGCGGCGGCCTGGGGCCCACGCCCGACGATCTCACTCGTGAGGCCTTGGCTGAGGTGCTCGGCGTCACCCTCGAACTCGACGACGAGTTGGCGGTGCGGATCGAGTCGATGTTTTCTGCCCGCGGGCGAGTGATGCCGATGAACAACCTGCGCCAGGCCGAGGTCCCGGCGGGCGCGGTTGTGATCGAGCAACGTTTGGGAACCGCGCCCGGACTCATTTGTGAGCTTGCGCCGACCCCTGGCGCGGCGCCGGGGTCGCCCGGCCCGCTCGGGGCGCCGGGGTCGCCCGCAGACGGACGCAAGGTTGTGTATGCGGTGCCCGGCGTCCCGTATGAGATGAAGGAAATGATCGAGCGCGCCGTTTTGCCCGATCTGGCGCGCCGTGCAGGCGCGCCCGCGGTGATCCTGAGTCGCACGCTGCGGACGTGGGGCATGACCGAGTCGGGACTGGCCGAGACGATCGCCGCGCGGGTCGACGCGCAGACCAACCCAACGATCGCGTTTTTGGCGTCGGGGATCGAGGGAATCAAAGTTCGTATCACCGCCAAAGCGCCGACCACTGACGCAGCGCGGGAGCTGGTCGACGCCGAGGCCGCGCAGCTGCTCGACATTTTGGGCGATGTGGTCTTTTCCGCCAACGACGAGCCGATGGAAGCGGCGGTCGCGCACGAGCTCACGCGCCTCGGTCTCACCTTGGGTGTTGCCGAGTCGCTCACCGGCGGGCTCGTCGCGAGTCGTTTGGTGGCCGTGGCCGGCGCTTCGGGATGGTTCCGAGGCGCGGTGGTCGCCTACGACAGTTCGGTCAAGCGATCGATCTTGGGTGTCGACGACGGGCCTGTGGTGAGCGAAGCCGCGGCCGTGCAGATGGCGCGCGGTGTCGCGGCGGCGGTGGGCAGCTCGGTTGGGCTCGCGTTGACGGGGGTCGCCGGGCCAGATGCAGCGGAAGGACATGCCCCCGGCGCGGTGTGCATGGGCTGGTGGCTCGCCGACACCGTCGGCGCTGGCGGCGCCCGAGCGGCGCTTGCTGACGGACGATCCGGCGCAGTTACCGTGTCGCTGCCGGGCGATCGCGAGCGAGTGCGGCAGTACGCCACCATCACGGCGCTCGACTTGTTGCGGCGCGAACTGCGTTCCTTGTGAGGTCGTGCGAGTCGTACTGATCGGCTCTTCAGTGTTGGTGGGCGCGTGCGAGTGACGGATTCGACCGGCTCGCGCGCGGTACTTGTGTATCGAACAGGTGTTCGTTAACTTTGACACTCGTGGAGCGAACAGTCCGAGGTGTCGAGAGTTCCGCGGCGCTGTCCCACCCCACTCATATGGTTCTGCCGAGCGAATCGTTTCGCACGCAACTCGGCGAGCTTCTCGCCCTCACACGTTTGTACCCGCCTCACTTCGAGGACTGAAAGGCAACTGGCATGGAACGCGAAAAGGCACTCGAAACAGCACTCGGCACGATCGAAAAGCAGTACGGCAAGGGCACAGTGATGCGTATGGGCGACAAGGCCGATATGAACATCGCGGTCGTGCCGACGGGGGCGTTGGCCCTCGACTTGGCGTTGGGCATCGGGGGTTTGCCCCGGGGTCGTGTGGTGGAGGTGTTTGGGCCCGAGTCGTCGGGTAAATCGACATTGGCGATGCACGTTGTGGCAGAGGCCCAACGTAACGGCGGAATCTGCGCCTACATCGACGCCGAACACGCCATGGATCCCGTGTACGCAAAGGCCATCGGCGTCAACGTCGACGACTTGCTCATCTCGCAGCCCGACACGGGCGAGCAGGCCTTGGAGATCGCCAACCTGCTGATCAACTCGGGCGCGCTCGACGTGATCGTGATCGACTCCGTCGCCGCGCTCACACCCCGCGCCGAAATCGAAGGCGAGATGGGCGACACTCACGTCGGTTTGCAGGCCCGGCTGATGTCACAAGCGTTACGTAAGTTGACCGCCACGCTGAACCGTTCCGACACGATCGCGGTGTTCATCAACCAGCTGCGAGAGAAGATCGGTGTGATGTTCGGCAGCCCCGAGACGACGCCGGGCGGTCGCGCGCTGAAGTTCTACTCGTCGGTGCGCCTCGACATTCGCCGGATCGAGTCGATCAAAGACGGCGCCGACGTGGTGGGTAACCGCACCCGAGTCAAGGTCGTCAAGAACAAGTGTGCCGCACCTTTCCGCCAGGCCGAGTTCGACATCATGTACGGCAAGGGAATCAGCCGCGAGGGCTCCTTGCTCGACGTCGGGGTGGAGCAAGGCGTGATCCGCAAGTCGGGGGCGTGGTTTACCTACGAAGGTGAACAGCTCGGCCAAGGGCGTGAAAACGCCAAGGCCTACTTAACCGACAACCCACAGCTGATGGTCGAAATCACCGCGAAGGTGCAAGAGAAGCTGGGCCTGATCGCGGCACCCGCCGACGGTTCAGCGCCCGACGCGAGTTTGAGCGACGAGCCCATCTCGCTCGACTAACTGCCTCGCCGGGGCCCGACCTCTCCTGGCTGACCTCCTCGGCTGACGTGCCCTGCTCGACGGGTCAGCCGGACTGGTCAGCCGGCGGGCATTGTTAGTCCAACGCCTGCTACTAGCCTGAATGGCCCATGTCTGAGCGGTATCTGATCCGAACTTTCGGCTGTCAGATGAACGAGCACGACTCCGAACGCCTCGCGGGCATGCTCGAAGCCGAGGGGTACCAGCCCGCAGTCGGCCTCGACGACGCTGACGTCGTTGTGCTCAACACGTGTTGTATCCGAGAGAATGCCGACAACAAGCTGTACGGCCATCTCGGTCACTTGCACTCGCTTAAGGCGCAGCGACCCGACTTGCAGATTGTCGTTGGCGGCTGTCTGGCGCAAAAGGACCGCGAGACGATTCAACGCCGCGCGCCACACGTCGACGTGGTTTTTGGCACCCACAACGTCGGTCACGCCCCCGAGCTGATGCGCCGCGCGCGTGAATCAGGCCCTGTGATGGAGATCCTCGAGCAGTTCGACGAATTCCCCTCGGCCTTGCCCGTGCGCCGTGACGTGCCCTGGTCGGCGTGGGTAACGATCCAGGTCGGCTGCGACAACTCGTGCGCGTTTTGCATCGTGCCGGCCGTGCGTGGTCCTGAGGTGTCGCGACCCTTTGGTGAGATCGTTGCCGAGGTGCACGAACTGGCGGCCCACGGCGTCACCGAGGTGACGCTGCTTGGCCAAAACGTCAACAGTTACGGCCGGGACCTGACGTTGTCGGCGCGTGCTCTCGACTCGACGGGCGCAGCCGCCTATCAGGTGGGCGAGCTCTGGCTCGCCGACCGCCGCCCCCGGCCGTTGTTCGCCGACCTACTGCGTGCCGTCGGTGCGGTCGAGGGGATCCGCCGTGTGCGGTTCACCTCGCCGCACCCCAAGGATTTGCGGCCTGAAACGATCGCGGCGATGGCAGAGGTCGAGACGGTGTGTCCGTCGTTGCACTTGCCTCTCCAGGCGGGTTCGGATGCCACGCTCGCCGCTATGCGCCGCGGCTACACCGCAGCTCGGTTCCTCGAGCGACTGGACTCTGCTCGTGCGGCGGTTCCCGAGTTGGCGGTGAGTACCGACCTGATCGTCGGTTTTCCCGGCGAGACCGACGACGACTTCGAACGGACCCTTGAGGTCGTGGCCGCCGCGCAGTTCGACCACGCGTACACATTCCAGTTCTCGCCCCGGCCGGGCACGCTCGCGGCTGCTGCCGCCGACCAGTTCGTGGCGCCCGAGGTGATGGCGCAGCGGTTCGATCGTTTGAAGGTCGTGGTCGAACGTTCGGCGCTCGACAAACACCGTGCTCGGATCGGCCGGCGCGAGACGGTGCTGGTGGAGGGTCCCTCAAAACGCGACGACAGCGTCTTGTCGGGCCGAACCGAACAGCACAAACTCATTCACTTCCCGCAGCCCGACGTGCCCGTGGTGGCGGGGTCCTATGTCGTTGTCGATGTTTCCGACGCGGCTCCGCACTTCCTTCGTGGTCGTTACCAGGAGACACTCGCGCCGCCGCGCCATCGGCGCAGGCTTCCGGTCGCAGCTGTGTGAGCGGCGCGAGTCGACGGGTCGCCATCGTCGGGCCGACCGCCGTTGGCAAAAGCGCGTTGGCGATGGAGGTCGCGTCTCGTGTGAGCGCAGCCGAGATCGTGTCTCTCGACTCGATGCAGGTTTACCGGCGGATGACGATCGGGACGGCCAAGGCGGCCTGGGACGAACGGCGCGCAGTTCGTCACCACAACCTCGATCTGGTCGAGCCGTGGCAGCCCTACCTGCTGGGCGACTTCCTCGTGTCCACCCGTGAGGCCGAGCAGGGAATCGAGTCGCGCGGGGGCGTGGCGCTGCTTGTCGGTGGATCGGGCTTGCACCAGCGCGCGGTGGTCGACCGCTTCGACCCGCCGGGCCAGTGGCCCGCGATTCGTGCCGAGCTCGACGCCGCGTTGGCGGCGGGAGTGAATCTGCAGGACTTGTGGGCCGAACTGCGGGCGTCAGACCCCGACGCCGCGCGCAAGATCGAGCCGAGCAATCCCCGCCGGATCGTCCGCGCGCTTGAGGTGATCCGTGGCAGCGGGCGGCCGTTTAGCTCCTTTGGGTCGGACATGGCGGCGTATGCGCCCACCGACGTGGCGCTGATCGGTATCGACTTGCCGCGAGCAGAACTCGACGCCCGCATCGCGGCCCGGGTGCATGCGCAGCTTCTCGCTGGCTGGGTGGAGGAGGTCGCGGCGATCGAGTCAGCGGCAGACGACCAAGGCCTCGCGCCCTTTTCGGCAACGGCGGGCCAGGCGATCGGCTATTCGGAGCTGTCGGCGGTGTTGGCCGGCAGTTCGCCACTTGCGCAGGCGACGGCGCAGATCATCGCGAAGACCCGCCGCTTCGCCCGCCGGCAGCAACGGTGGTTCCGCCGCGACCCGCGTATCACCTGGTTCGACGCGACGAATTTCGCGGGCGCGACCACATGGCTGCTGCGAAACTTGCAGTCATCGTGAACGCAACGGCGCTGCTCAAACTCCACGGACTCGGAAACGATTTTCTCGTGGTCGCCAATCCCTCGGAGGAGATCGGCGATGAGCACGCGCGGGCGTGGTGCGATCGTCACACCGGCATCGGCGCCGACGGACTGCTGGTGTTGCGTTCGGGCGGCCGAGCGGGCGCCGACCTCGACATGCGATTGATCAATGCCCACGGCGGCACGGCGGAGATGAGCGGCAACGGAATCCGCTGTTTGGTGCACGCCGCGTATGTCGAGAAGCTGGTCGATGGCGACCGTGTCTCGGTCGACACCGACGCGGGCCGTCGTGAGGTCGTGGTCGTCGCGGGCGATACCGCGACGCAGCTGTGGCAACGCGTCGACATGGGCGTCGCTCGTGATGGTGGACCGCTGCCTTCTGTTGTCGAGCGTCTCGTGCCCGGCGCTCGCGTTGCTGCGCTCGATATGGGAAACCCGCACGTGATCGTGGGACTCGACCACGTCGATGTGGTCACCGCATTCGACTTGGCAGCCGTCGGCGCGGCGATCGAAAACGCCGTTCCGGGCGGCGTCAACGTGAGCGTGATCGCGGCCAGCAGTGACGACGCAATTCGTTCACGCGTGTGGGAGCGAGGTGTCGGGCTCACGCAGGCGTGTGGAACCGGAGCGTGCGCAGCCGCTGTGGCGGCGACCCGATGGGGTTGGGTGCAGGGCCGCGTAAGGGTGCAACAGCCGGGTGGCGATGCGGTGGTTCACGTCGGTGCCCGAGTCGAACTTGAGGGCCCCACGGTTTTGGTGGCGCGTTGCGAGGCGTTCGTCGTGGTCGCTGCAACCGGCTCGTAAGGGGGTGACGCTGTGGAACAGCTGATTGAAAGAGGCCGACGCGAACGCATCGTGTTGGTCGGGGTCGCGAGTGGCACGACGACGCTCGACGACGCGGAGGAGTCTCTCGACGAACTGGCGCTGTTGATCGACACCGCCGGAGCCGACGAGGTCGGCCGTTTGCTGCAACGGCGTGACACTCCGGATCCAGCGACGTATCTGGGAACGGGCAAGGTCGCCGAGCTGAAGGAGCTTTCGGAGTTCACCGACTGCGACACTGTGGTGTTCGATGACGAGTTGACCCCGGCGCAGAGCCGAAACTTGGAACGACTGCTGGGTCGCACGGCAATCGACCGCACAGCGGTGATTCTCGACATTTTCGACAGTCACGCCCGATCTGCGGAGGCGAAGGCGCAAGTGGAGTTGGCGCTGTTGCGCTACCGCTTGCCACGGTTGCGCGGCAAAACCACAGGCCTTGCACAGCAAAGCGGTGGTATCGGAACTCGCACAAGGGGCAAGGGCGAAACGCAGCTTGAGGTCGATCGGCGGCGTTTGACCCAGCGGATTCACCGCCTCGAGGCCGACCTGCGTCATCAGGGTTCAGTCCGTGCCACGCAACGTAAAGCGCGTTTGGCCACAGAGCTGCCGCGGGTGGCGATCGTCGGCTATACCAACGCGGGCAAATCGACGTTGCTGAACGCGCTGACCAACGCCGGTGTGGTCGCGGAAGATCGTTTGTTTGCAACGGTCGATCCGACCACCCGCAAGCTGCAACTGCCCGGTGGCGAGTCGATTCTGCTCAGCGACACCGTTGGTTTTGTGCGCAAACTGCCGCATCAGCTGGTCAAAGCGTTTCGTACAACGCTCGATGAAGTGATCCACGCCGACCTGCTCATTCACGTCGTCGATGGAAGTGGGGCCAACCCTGCCGCCAACGTGACGGCGGTGCGTGAGGTGCTTTCGGAGCTGGGCGCGGACAACGTCGCGGAGATGCTCGTTGTAAACAAAGCCGACCGTGGGCCAGCCGCGGCGGAGTTCGCGGCCAGAAGTCCCGGCGCAGTACTGGTGTCCGCGCACACGGGCCTAGGTCTGGACGCCTTGGTTCGTGAGCTCGCGGTTCGCGTCCGGGCGAACTCGCGCCATGTCGAGTTGTTGGTCCCCTTCGACCGCGGCGAGGTGCTGGCGGCGTTGTTTCGGTCGGGCAAAGTCAGCCATCAAGAGCCCGGGCCAGACGGCATCAAGGTGGCTGCATTGCTCGACCTCGCCTCGATTCGTCGCTGGTCGAGTTTTGTTGTGTCCGGCGCCGACGATCTGCTCGGACAATCGCCGGGTGAGGACACTGGCGACCCCGCACGCACCATCGTGAGTGCTACAGCGAGCGCCACCGATGCCGACTTGGTTGCGCCGTTGCCGGGCGAGTGAACTAGCCCGAACATGGTTTCCTTACGCCCGATCGACCCGTATCCGTACGACAAGCTGCTCCCGCTGCGGGCGTTGGCCGAGCGCCACAGCGGCGGCGCCATCGATCTCAGCGTTGGCACGCCCTGCGATGCCCCTCCTGCGGCGGTCGTGCGGGCACTTGGCGAGGCGCAGTCGCTGCGCGGATACCCGCCCTCGATCGGCACAGTGGCTCTGCGTAGTGCGGCGACTGAGTGGCTGAGCAGCTACCTCGGCGTGGCAGTCGAGCCCTCCGGCGTCGCCGCGTGCGTCGGCACCAAGGAATTCGTCGCGTCGGCCCCCGGGCTGTTGCGGGTGTTGATGCCCGCGCGCGACACGGTGTTGTATCCGGCGGTGAGTTATCCGACTTACGCCATGGGCGCGACGCTCGCGGGTTGTCGAGCGGTCCCCGTGGCGCTCGATTCGGCCACGGGCCGACTTGAGCTCGACTCGATTTCCGCGGCGGATCGCGAACGAGCGTTGTGTTTGTGGGTCAACAGCCCGAGCAATCCGACCGGGCGCCTCGATGACCTGGCCGCGGCCGCGCGCTGGGGGCGGGAGCACTCGGTGCCGGTCTTCTCCGACGAGTGTTACGTCGCTTTCACGTGGGCCAGTGAACCCCGCTCGATCTTGCAAGAGGGCCTCGACGGGGTTGTTGCGCTGCACTCGCTGTCGAAACGTTCGAACTTGGCCGGCTTGCGGGTGGGCTTTTTCGCGGGCGATCCCGCGCTGGTGGAACCGTTACGCGAGTTGCGTAAACACGCGGGTTTGATGGTCCCGGGCCCGGCGCAACACGCGGCTGCGGTCGCGTTGAGCGATGAAACTCACGTCGATGAGCAACGGCTTCGTTACCAACACCGCCTGACCACGCTCGCGAGCCTGCTCGCGCCGATTGGTTTCGACGCCGCGTTGCCCGACGGCGGGTTCTATCTGTGGTGTGAGGCACCGCAGGGCGACGCGTGGGCCGCGGTGACACGTTTGGCCGACGACTTTGGCGTGCTTGCCAGCCCGGGCGAGTTCTACGGACCGACGTCGAGTGGCTACGTGCGTTTCGCGGTCGTCGCGCCTGACGAGGCGTTTTCTGTGCTGGCCCGACGGGTGGACCCGTCGTGAGTTCTGTCCTGGCCCGACGGGTGGACCCGTCGTGAGTTCTGTCCTGGCCCGACGGGTGGACCCGTCGTGAGTTCTGTCCTGGCCCGACGGGTGGACCCGTCGTGAGTGTGAGCCCGAGTGAGGCGATCTCCGATGATCCGTCCGCAGCCGAGGCGCTGGCTCGGTTTCTCGACGCGGCTGATCGCGCGGGTCTGACCGTGGAAGTCCGGCGTTTTGCTCAGGGGACCCACACGGCAGCCGACGCCGCGGCCGCCATTGGTTGCGACGTGGCCGCGATCGTGAAGTCGGTCGTTTTGGTTGCTCGTCGCGGGGTGCAGGAGTGGCCGGTGTTGGTGTTGACCTCTGGGGCTCATCGCGCCGAACTCGGCGCGGTCGCCGCGGCTGTGGGATGCGACAGCGTTCGCCAAGCCCGCCCCGACGAGGTCTTGGGCGCGACCGGGTACCGCGTCGGCGCCGTCGCGCCGTTGGGTCACCCGCAGGCCATCCCGACCTGGATCGACACGACGCTGTTGGGGCGCGAGATCGTGTACGCAGCGGCAGGAACGGCCGACAGCATCACCGCAATGGACCCAGCCGAGCTCGCTGCGGCGAGCGCGGCGAGCGCAATCGACTTCGGTGCGTCGGGAGGTGCACGTGGCTAGAGCGGCTGCTGACGAGGGCCACCTTTCTGAGCCCGAAGGAATCGCGCGACTTGGAGTGCTCGTTTTGCCCTCGTGGTTTGGCTTACGAGCATCCGTGCGGGAGTTGTGTCGAGAGATGGCCGAACGGGGTTATCTCGCGCTCGCGCCGGGTTATCCCTATCCGCACGCACCGGAGTCTGAACCCCAGGCGCGAGCTGCCTTGGCCGGCGTCGAACCAGAACATTTGGCCTCGCTCGTTACGGCCTCAGCGAGTTTGGCGCACCGCTTACTCGTGCCGGGGGTGCGTTTGGTGGCCGTCGGCTTCGGCAGCGGCGCGTCGCTCGCGTTGTGGATCGCGGCCCGCCGCCCTGACTTGATCGACGGGGTGGTCGGTTTCTACGGCTCGCAGGGTCGCGAGCTCGATGACATCCGCGGACCCATCCAGTTGCACCTTGGCGGGGCCGACGTGGTGGTCGACCCAGAGGAACTGGTCTTGATGGAGGCCGACCTGCACGTGATGGGAAAGCCGATCAGCTCGTTCACCTACCCCAACGCGGCCCACGGTTTTGCCGAAGCCGATCTCGAGTCCTACGAGCCCGTGGCCGCGGCTGAAGCCCTGCAACATATGTGGTCGCTGTTGGAGTCGTTGGCCCTCAACGATCCCGGCACGGCACCCGAGCGGCCGCCGGTAGCGTGATCTCGTGAGCGACGCCGCGAACCTCCAGACCCTCGAAGCCGACATCGAACAACTGTGGGCGACCCGCGAGTCGCTGAGTCCGCCCGACTCCGCCGCGCGGGCAACGATCACCCAAGCAGTCGACTTGCTCGACAGTGGACAGGCTCGGGTCGCCGAGATCGTCGACGGCGCAGTATCGGTTAACACGTGGCTCAAACACGCGATCTTGTTGTTTTTTCGGGTGTCGGAGATGCACACGACCGAACTCGGCCCGTTTGAGTTCGTCGACAAGGTCCCGCTCAAAAGCGACTTCGCCGCAGCGGGGGTGCGAGTGGTGCCAGGGGCATCGGCTCGCTACGGCTCGTATCTAGAGCCCGGCGTTGTTTTGATGCCTAGCTACGTCAACATCGGCGCCCGAGTCGGTTCGGGGTCGATGGTCGACACGTGGGCCACGGTTGGCTCGTGTGCACAAATTGGTCGCAACGTGCATCTCGCCGGTGGCGTCGGCATCGGCGGAGTGCTGGAGCCGCCCGAAGCCTCGCCGGTGATCGTCGAGGACGACGTCTTTGTTGGCTCACGCTGCATGATCGTCAACGGCGCCCGTGTCGGCGCGGGGTCGAAACTTGGCGCAGGGCTGATCTTCTCGTCGACCATTCCCGTGATCGACGCCGAGAGCGGCGACGAGCTCGGCCGGGGAGTAATTCCGCCAGGGTCAATCGTCGTGTCGGCAACACGCGCACGAACGTTCCCTGGCGGCGAGTTCGGCTTGCCGTGCGCGTTGGTGCTCAAACAACTCGCGCCTGGCGAAACGCATGACAAGACACAGCTCGAATCACTCCTGCGCGACCACGGCGTAGCCACCTCCTAGGACCACACCTCATGGCTTCGCACGCGACACGTTCTTTCGCCGAGGTCGACTTGCTCGAAGCGACAACGGAACTGCTGCGTGTTCCTTCGGTCAGTTTCGATGAGGCGGCCTTGGCCGATCTCATCGAGGACAAGCTGCGCCGAGTGGACATGCTCGCCGTTGATCGTGTGGGCAACAACGTTGTGGCGCGGACCCGGCTCGGCATGGGCGCTCGGCTGCTCCTCGCCGGCCACCTCGACACCGTGCCGCCGCATCCCGAACAAGTCGTCCGAGTCGAGGGCGAGACGTTGTGGGGCCTAGGTGCGTCGGACATGAAGTCGGGCCTCGCGGTAATGGTCGCTCTCGCGCAGCAGGTGCGTGAGCCGGCGGTCGACCTCACGTGGGTGTTCTATGTGGCCGAGGAGGTTGCTGCTCAACACTCGGGGCTGCTGCAGCTCAAGTCCGCACGACCGGAGTTGCTTGAGGCCGACGCGGCCATCCTCGGCGAGCCGACCGGGGCGCGCCTCGAGGCCGGGTGTCAAGGCACCTTGCGGGTGCGGGTCACGTTTGCCGGACGCCGCGCGCACAGCGCGCGGTCCTGGCTTGGCGTCAACGCCATCCACCACGCGGCGGCCGCTGTCGAACGAGTGGCGAGGGTGCCCGCTCGTGAGGTGACGATCGACGGTTGTACGTACCGTGAAGGCCTGCAGGCCGTGCGTATCGAAGGCGGAGCTGCCAACAATGTCATCCCTGACCGGGCGGCGGTGATGTTCAACTTCCGTTTTGCGCCCGACCGTTCGCCGGCCCAGGCCCTGACTTTTGTCGACGGGGTTCTCGACGATGCGGCGGGCCTCGTTGAGATCGTGGTCGAGGATTCGAGCCCAGGGTGTATGCCGGGACTGGGCCATCCGCTGCTGGGGTCGCTGCGTGAGCATTCCGGCCATTCTCCGAGGGCCAAGTTCGGCTGGACCGATGTCGCGCGCTTCGCCGAGTGGGGTGTGCCCGCCGCGAACTTCGGTCCCGGCGATCCCGAGTTGGCCCACACCGCCGACGAGCGAGTTGTCCGCAGCGATCTCGATGCCGCGCTGGCATGTCTGTGGGCGGTGGTCCACGATGAGCGTGCCGCGCACGCAGCCGCGTTAGCAAAGGTGGCGACGCCAGAGCCGACAAGGAGGAGCGACCTGTGAGCGGAGGGCGACAGTGGCGCCGGGCCATCGACGACGCGATCGGGTCGGGCATTGATCGCGTGTGGAACTACGCGCGGCGAACCGCGGCCATCCGATCGGGATCCCCGCGGGCGAGCAAGTTCGGAGCGTTTGGTGGCGGGTCGATCATCGGCTGGCCGATCACAACCCTGTACAACGAGTCCTACGTGCGGATCGGTTCGGGTGTGTGGATCGCCGAGGGGCTTGCGCTCGGCGTGGGTGTAGCACCTGGCCAGCAGATGCTCACCAACCCCGTGCTCACGATTGGCGATCGTTGTTTGATCGGTCGTGGCAGTGGGATCGTGGCTCACTTCCGAGTCGAGATCGGTGCCGACGTGTGGACCGGTCACCATGTGTACATCACTGATCAGAACCACGGTTATGAGGACCTCGACACGCCGATAGGTCGCCAAGCGATGCCCGAGTCGCCCGTGTCGATTGGGGATGGCTCGTGGCTCGGCCACGGCGTGATCGTGCTGCCCGGAGTCACGATCGGACGCCACGTGGTGGTGGCGGCAGGGTCGGTGGTAACGAGTTCGTTGCCCGACAACTGCGTGGCCGGCGGGGTACCCGCGAAGGTCATTCGCCACTACGACCCCGAGCAGGGTTGGCTGCCACGACGTAACCCGAAGCCAAACGCCGCGGATTGGCTCGAACGTGAACTCGCCGGCCAGAAGCTGCTCGACTCCGACAGGGGTTAAGTCGCCGCGCGGCGGCACCGGGCGGGTCAGAGCTTGCGTAAGACGGTGACGACTTTGCCGTAGATCGTTACGTCGTCGGCCGAAAAACGCATGGGTTTCATGGTCGGATTGGCCGGCGTGAGTACGACGGTATCGCCGTCGAGTTTGTAGAACTTGATGGTCGCCTCGCCGTCGGCGATGCCAGCCGCCACGATGTCGCCCGCTTGTGCTTCGGGCTGCGCGCGCACGACCACATAGTCGCCATCGCAGATCGCAGCGTCGATCATTGACTCGCCACGAACCTTCAGCATGAACAGTTCGCCTGGGCCTGTGAAATCCGAGGGAAGTGGATAGGAGTCCTCGACGTTTTCCTGTGCGAGCACGCCGGTGCCCGCGGCGATCTCGCCGATGAGCGGCACGTGGGTCACGGGGCGGCGTTCGATAGCCGCGTCGGACGCCGGATCCCAACGCACTTCGATGGCTCGAGGTTTGGCCGGGTCGCGGCGCAGATAACCGAGCTTCTGCAACGACGACAGATGCGCGTGGACACTCGAACTCGACGTGAGGCCGATCGTCTCACCGATCTCTCGCACCGACGGCGGATAACCCCGTTCCCGCATGGATGTGTCGATGACCTCGAGAACGGTGCGCTGCCGCGCGGTGAGGACGGAACGAGCGTGCGGTGTTGCGGTGTGAGGTGTCTGCGGGCTCATGGTCGCCTCCGAGGTCGCGCGGTTGGGTGCGTCGTGGTCAATGTAGGCGAGTAAAGGTCGCGAAGCAAACATACGTTCGAGAAATCCTTGCCAGTGTCCCACCCCTGTGCTTTGATACTCCGAACAGGCGTTCGGGCCGAAAATCGACTCAGGAGCAACAAGAGATGACTGTTACCGAGACACACAACACGGTGGGTACGCCGCACGGGCCAGTTCGGTCGCCGAATCGAGCGAACACGACGACGTGTTGGATCGAGATGCCCGAGCCCTGTCGGGGGGGTTTGGTCAAACAACTGCCGATCCGCTGCCCGCGTCCTGAACACGATGATCGTGAGCTGCCGTTGGCGGCACGTGTGTCGTCGCCCGTGCTGTCGTCCCCTGTGTTGTCGGACTCGCCGAGTCGCCTCCTGGTGGCCGCCGGAGCCCTGATCGTGTCGGTGTTGGTGGCAGCCGTGCTCGGATCGGGTCTGTGGGGCGCAACGTCGAGCCCGGCGCGGGCCGATTACGTCGTGCAGCCGGGCGACACGATTTTCAGTGTGGCCAACGCCCTCGCCGACGAGCAGCACGGCGCGCGTGAGGTCGCTGAGTGGCTGACAGAGACACGTTTGGGTGCCCCACTGCGGGTCGGCGAACGTATCAGTCGAGGCTGAGGTGGGTCCTCACGCTGCGGCTGAGCGACGGCGTCGGGCGAGCCGATGTGCCGTCGCCGATTCGCTAGCGTCGGCACGTGCGTTGTCCATGGTGCGGGTCAGATGATGACCGCGTCGTCGAGTCCCGCAACGCCGAGGACGGCACGGCAATCCGGCGCCGTCGGGAGTGTTCGGAATGTAAACGCCGGTACACCACCTTCGAGCGTGTCGAAGGGGTGCCGCTGTTGGTGGTCAAACGAGGCGGGTACGCCGAGCCGTTCGACCGAGTCAAGGTCGAGGCCGGCTTGCGAGCGGCGTGCAAGAACCGCCCGGTCGATGATTCGACGTTGCAAGAAATTGTTGCCGAGGTCGAAGAAACACTTCGCGGGCAGGGCGACCGCGTGCCGAGCGAGGAGGTTGGCCGGGCGGTCCTGGAGCGGCTCCGTGCGGTGGACGAAGTCGCTTACGTTCGTTTTGCCAGCGTCTACAAGGACTTTGACGACGCCCGTGACTTTCAGCGGGAGATTCGCGCGCTCATCAAAAGCACCGAACCCAAACGGGCGCCAGCCCGTCGGGCGGTGGCCCACCCGTCTGTGGATAAACCTGTGGGGTGACCCCCACTTATCCACAGACATCTGGCCCTGGCGATCCACAACCCCTGTCGTTTACAACGCTGGGATAAACCACAGCAGTTCGTGCGCGTGTCGTTCGAGGATGCTTGACCCGCTCGTCACTACGAACTACAACTATGGGACTCCGCTATATGTGGTGTCGAAACAAGAACGAAACACTACATATGGGGGTTGAAGGGGTCCCGCGACGGGTCGGCGCGTCGTAGTGGGTCCTCCCGGCGTCCCCGGACGTCACATGTTTTCTATTCCGCCAACTTCCCCTAGCCAACCAGGCTCCCTCAGCCGCCACACACAAGGAGACGCCGTGGCTCTCGCCTCGGAACGCACCGCCCACTCCGACGGTCAAAACCCGCTCAACCCCGACGGGGAGAATCCTGCGATCGGGATTCGTCGTCACTACACCATCGCGGGTGTACATCCCTACGACGAGATCGTCTGGGAGCGCCGCGATGCACGAATTGTCGATTTTCGGACCGGAGCAGCCGCCTTTGAGCAGCTCGCCGTTGAGTTCCCCACGACGTGGTCGGCCAATGCGACCAACATCGTCGCCCAGAAGTATTTCCGCGGACACCTCGGCTCGGCCGATCGCGAGAACTCGCTCAAGCAGGTCGTCGATCGAGTGGTCGACACGATCACCGATTGGGGTAACCGTGACGGCTACTTCGCCGATGAGGACGAAGCCGACGCGTTTCGTGCCGAGCTGAAGAGTCATCTCGTCAACCAACGTGCCGCATTTAACTCGCCGGTGTGGTTCAACATCGGCGTCAAGGGCGAACGTCAGCAGGCGTCGGCGTGTTTCATCCTGTCGGTCGACGACACGATGAGTTCGATCCTGAACTGGTATGTCGAGGAAGGCACAATTTTTAAGGGCGGCTCGGGCGCGGGCATCAACCTGTCGAGGATTCGCTCCTCAAAAGAGCACCTAAAAGGTGGCGGCACTGCGTCGGGGCCGGTCAGCTTCATGCGAGGCGCCGACGCTTCGGCGGGCACGATCAAAAGCGGCGGCAAGACCCGGCGGGCCGCAAAGATGGTGGTTCTCGACGCGTCGCACCCCGACGTGAGCGACTTCATTTGGTGTAAGGCCGTCGAGGAACGTAAAGCTCGGGCGCTGCGCGACGCCGGATTCGACATGGATCTCGACGGCTCGGACAGCCACTCGATTCAGTACCAAAACGCCAACAACTCCGTGCGACTCACTGACGAGTTCATGGACGCCGTACTCGCCGACGGCGACTGGGACTTGCGTGCGGTCACCTCCGGTGACGTAGTCGAGACGATCAAAGCGCGTGACTTGCTGCGCCAGATTGCTGCCGCGGCGTGGGAGTGCGCGGACCCCGGGGTGCAGTTCGACACCACGATCAACAAGTGGCACACAGCGTCGAATACGGGGCGCATCACGGCGTCCAACCCGTGTTCGGAATACGTCCACCTCGACAACTCGGCGTGCAACCTCGCCTCGCTCAACCTGATGAAGTTTCTCCGCGAGGACGGTTCATTCGATATCGAGGGTTTTCGCTCCGCGGTTGAAGTGGTCTTCACGGCCCAGGAGATCTTGGTTGGCAACGCCGACTATCCCACCGAGCGAATTGGTGACACGACTCGCAGATTCCGCCAGCTGGGGATGGGCTATGCCAACCTCGGCG
>CAZWPY010000016.1:3898-37195 GCA_964635475.1 uncultured Acidimicrobiia bacterium | reverse complement strand
TCGGCCGCGACCATGCCGCAGCCGATGTCGACGCCCACAGCCGCCGGAATCACCGCGTTGTCGGTAGGAATCACCGAACCAATCGTCGCTCCAAGGCCGACGTGTGCGTCGGGCATCAGCGCCACGTGGCCCCTCACGACCGAAAGGCGAGTCGCCTTCTTCGCCTGCTCAATAGTTGCCGCCTCGATGTCGCTCCCCCAGGCAACAAGCCGCTCTGAAATCTGCTGCTCGGGCACTCGTCCTCCCTCCATCCGCCAGGACACACGGCTCAGGCCGCGCGCATGGGGCGCCAGTGTTGTCCGCCGAGCCCGCCGCGCCCGCCGAATTTCCGCCCGCCCCGGCACCGGCTTGGCCCGACTCGCACGGCGCGGGTGCGCCTACGCTGGGCGGATGTATCGGCGCCGGGTCTCGCTCGCCTCTGCGGTCGCTCTTGCAACGATCCTGCTCGCGGCCTGCGATCCGCCGCCACCACCGGCAGAGGTGTGGCCGGGGGCGACGTGGGCCACCACGACCCCAGCCGAAGCCGGTTTCGACGCGACCGCGCTCCAGGCCGTGGTCGATGCGGCCAACAATGCCAACTCCCGCTGCATCGGCGTCTACAAGGGCGGCAAGGCGGTGGTGGAGCAGTACTGGCGCGACATGACGCCGACCACGCCACGGATGGCGTTTTCGATCACCAAGTCGTTCGCCTCGACGCTGGTGGGAATCGCAGCGAGCGAGGGCTTGCTCGCCACCACCGACCTTATGACCCAGTACGCGCCCAGCTGGGTCGGCACGCAATCCGCGACCATCACGGTCGAAGACATCTTGCAGATGGATTCAGGTCGTTTCGTCGATGCTGCCGACGACACGTTTGGCATCAGCTTCTCGCAGGACCAAACCGCGTTCGCCGAGTCAAGGGGCCAAGCTCACCCGGCCAACACAGTGTGGGAATACAACAACTCGGGCGCACAGATGTTGGAGCCAGTCATACGCCTGTCCACGGGCATGGACGCCGACGCCTATGCGCGGGCAAAGGTCTTCACGCCCCTAGGGATGACTCACTCGTCGATCGTCAAAGACGCGACGGGCCACCCGCGCACCTATACGGGGCTCACGACAACCTGCGGCGAGCTCGCCCGTTTTGGCCTCATGTGGCTGCGTGATGGCCGGTGGTCGAGTGGGCAAATCGTGCCCAGCGCCTGGGTCGACCGCGCATCAGCGCCGAGTCCGCACAAAAGCGGATACGGCTACATGTGGTGGCTCAATCCCAACAACAACTTCCCCGGCGCACCAGCCGACACCGTCGTCGGAGTTGGTTTCGGCGGCAACTACGTATTTGTTATCCCCTCGCTCGACCTCGTTATCACCCGCATGATCCAAGGTGGGGTGAACAACGACTCGTTCGGCAATCAAATGCCCGGCAACGTCTTGGCGGCTCAACTCCCCGCCACCACGTCGACCACATCGACGGTGGCGCCCAGCTCCACGACGTCAACCTCATCGGTCGCAACTACGTCGACTACCTCCACGTCGAGCACAACGACGTCGGACAGCTCGTCGAGCTCATCGCTCTAGGGGCTGGCTATCCGCCGACGCCGTAGCGGCTCGCTCGGCGGACCCTGCAGGACCTAAGGGTCCCCGATGTCCACTCTGGGGAGGACCTAACGGTCCTCGATGCCTGCTCTGGGAGAACCTAACGGTCCTCGATATCCACCAATGAGGACCTAACGGTCCTCGTGCCTACCTGGGGAGGACCTAACGGTCCTCGTGCCTACCTGGGGAGGACCTAACGGTCCTCCATGTAGTCGCGTAGGCGTTGGCTGCGTTGGGGGTTGCGCAGCTTGGCGAGGATCTTGCCTTCGATTTGGCGGATGCGCTCTCGCGTGACGCCGAAGGCCTTGCCGACTTCCTCGAGCGTGCGCATCTGGCCGTCCTCGAGTCCAAAACGCAGCTTCACCACCTCGGCCTCACGTTCGGGCAAACCTTCCAGCGTCTCGGCTACCGCTTGGGCGAGCAACGCACGCGTCGCCGCGTCGGCCGGGGTGAGCGCGTCGTCGTCGGAGAGGAAGTCACCGAGCGCGCTTTGCTCGTCGTCGCCGACGGGAGCGTTGATCGACACGGTGTCTTGTCCGAGGCGCTGGAGTTCCTGCACTCGATCCACACTCAAATCGCACTTGCGGGCGAGTTCCTCGAGCGAGGGCTCGCGACCGAGTTCTTGCAACAGCTGCCGTTGCGTGCGGTTGATGCGGTTGATTACCTCGACCAAGTGAACTGGGATACGAATGGTGCGGGCCTGGTCCGCGAGCGCTCGTGTCATTGCCTGGCGAATCCACCACGTGGCATAGGTGGAGAAGCGGAAGCCCTTTGTGTGGTCGAACTTTTCCACCGCCCGCATCAGGCCAAGGTTGCCCTCTTGCACCAAGTCGAGCAGCGACAGACCCCGACCGGTGTAACGCTTCGCGATCGACACCACCAGTCGTAGGTTCGCTTCCACGAGGTGTTGGCGAGCCATCTCGCCCTCGTGGACCTTACGTTGCAGGCGTCGGCGGCGGACGCCCTCGATCGAGTCGCCGCCTTCGGCCAACTCTGCCTCGGCCGCGAGACCCACCTTCAGCGCCTCGGCCAGCTCGGCCTCGCCGGCCTGGTCAAGCAACGACACCTTGCCAATCTCACGCAAATACATCCGCACGGAGTCGGCCGCGTCGCCCGATCCCCGCGAACCAGCGCTGCTCCCCGCGCCCAGCCGGCGCCGCACCCGAGCTGAGGCACCTTCGGCCTCATCGCCGTCGGCAACTGCCTCCGCCGCGCGCGCCGCGCGCGACGTTGAGTTTGCCGCAGCGCCACTCGACCCGAAGCGCCCGGCGTTGGCGCCGGCGCTAGCGTCAGCGGGATCTGCGTCGGCGAAGTCGTGGCCGTGATGATCCTCAACGACCTCGATACCCAAGCCACCCAGTGCGTCGGTCACGGCCTGGATCGTCGCCACCGAGTACTCGACGTCGCCGAGGCCCTGCAAGATCTGCTCCACGGTCAACGAACCGTCGATCCGCCCTCGAGCCACCAAGTCAGTCCACGCCGACGCGGAAATACCCTCAGGTTGCAACTCGCTCACCCTCGGTCCGTCACTGCTCGCCCCATTGCGTCGCCGAATCGCGCTCGGTCGAATCCAACGCTGCGGGCGTCTCGATCTCTGCGCCAAACGATCGGTCCACAAGCCACCGTACCAACGCCACGATGGCTTCCCGACGCTCATGAGGATTCCGCAGGCGAACCTCGGTCTGCTTCACCCACGAGTGCGCCGCGAGGTACTCGTCGGAGTCCTGCGCGTGGGCCAGTTCGCGAACCAGCCGGGCACGCTCGCGCGCCGCTGCTCGCTCCACGACCAGCGCGAGCACGCCTTCGGGATCGTCCGCGCTCTCCTCCACCGCGGCTCGCGCCAACAGCTCGGCCTGCTCCTCGCCCACGTTGGCCATTGCGTCGTGCGCCGAGCCCGCTTCGATCACAGCGCGAGCAACCTCGGCCAGTCGATCGTCGAAGAACAGATCCGGCATCACAAACTCAGCCAGCTCGCCCATCCGCTGCTGGGCTACCAACCGAACCAGCTCGAGTTCCGGACCGTCTCGCACGTCGGCCCGACCGCCGCGATCGCCACGCATGCGGGCAGCGTTGTCCGCGTTGGCCGCGTTGGCCCGTAACCGCGATCCAGCAGCGCTCGGCGCACCCGCGCGCCGAGCCGGCGCTTCGGTGGCCACGAGCCGCAAGTCGCCCGCAGTGAAGCCCAAGTCGGTGGCGACCTGCTCGAAGTACTGCTCTCGCACGAGCGGGCTCGGGTGTTCACCGATTAGCCCCACCGCCGCCTCGGCCAACCTCGCTCGACCTTCGGGCGTCCGCCGGTCGCCGCGAGACAACGTGCGGCGAATCCGAAACCCGAGAAACGGCGTCGCGTGCGCGGCCGCCTCGGCCAACAGCGCCGGGTCGTCCCGGCCGAGATCGCCGGGATCCTTGCCGACCGGGAGGTCGACCACGGCGATCTCCAAGTCGAACTCACGCTCCCATTCGTAGAACTTCTCGGCGGCGTTTTGCCCCGCCGCGTCCGCGTCGTAGGCCAACACCACTCGCCGAGCGAAGTTGCGAAGGACCCGCACGTGTTGTTCGGTAAGCGCCGTTCCGCATGTCGCGACGGCGCGTGGCACGCCCGCACGGTGAAACGCGATCACGTCGGTGTAGCCCTCACACACGATCACTTCGTCTTTGGCAACGATGTCGGCCTTGGCCCACGAAAGGCCATACAAAACCTTGCTCTTGTTGTACATCGGCGTGTCGGCGGTGTTTTTGTACTTCGGCCCGTCGCCAGTGAGCAGCCGTCCGCCAAACCCAATCGCGGCACCTTTGGCGTCGAAGATGGGAAAGATGATCCGACCACGAAACGAGTCGGTCAGCCGGCCGTGGCGATTGAGAAAACCGAGCCCCGTGTCGCGGGCAACCGCGGGTGTGAGCCGCAGCGCCGAGCACAACGCGTCCCACTCGTTGGGCGCCCAGCCAATCCCGAACTGACGAACCACGTCGCCGTCATACCCGCGCACCGAACGTAGGTAACTGCGGGCCGGGCCGGCGTCGGCGTGGGTCATCAAACGTTCGTGAAACCACAGACCCGCTCGTTCTAAGGCGTCGCTCAGCTCCTTGCGCCGGGCCCGTTCTTGACTGGCGAGGCCGTCGTCGATCGTCAACGTGATGCCCGCTCGAGCCGCCAACACCTCCACGGCTTCAAGGAAGTCCAGATGTTCGGTCTCGCGGACAAACGTGATCACGTCGCCCGACGCGCCACAGCCGAAGCAGTGGTAGAGGCCCTCGGCCGCATTCACCGAGAACGAGCCAGTCTTTTCATTGTGAAACGGGCACAGGCCGCTGAATCGTGTGCCGACCTTACGCAGTGCCGTCTTTTCGCCAATTAGCGCGACGATGTCGGTCGCCGCACGTACCCGTGCGATCTCCTCCGGCGCCACGCTCATAGTCGGAACGTAGCAACGTCGCGACCGCGGTCTTGTCGCCCATCGTGTCGGGAAGAACAGCGCTGTGTGCCACTTACACTCACGAGATGGCTGAAACCCTTCCCGAGATCACTGTCGACGAAGTCGACGCACTGGTTGCGACCGGCGCTTTTCTGCTTGATGTCCGAGAAAACGACGAGTGGGCAGCGGGCCGGGCGCCACAGGCGAGCCACATCCCCTTGGGCCTTCTGGGCGACCGGGCGCGCGAACTGCCGACCGACGTGACGATCCTGTGCATGTGCAAGGCCGGGGGCCGCTCGGCTCGCGCCACCACCGCCTTGCGTGAAGCCGGTCTCGATGCGGTGAACGTCGCGGGTGGGATGCTCGCGTGGGCCGGAGCCGGGCTGCCGTTGTTCGACGAACGAGGCGAGCCCGGTTCGGTGATCTGACCGCTTCGCCGCGCTGCGGTGCGCGCCGAAGCGCTGCGGCGTCTGCGCTGCGGCGTCAGGCCTTTGCGGCCAACACCGCTTGCGCAGCCGCGAGGCGAGCGATCGGCACCCGAAATGGCGAACAACTCACATAGTCGAGGCCGGCTCGATAGAACAGGTCGATCGACTCGGGGTCGCCGCCGTGTTCGCCGCACACGCCCAGCTTGAGGCCCTTCTTCACAGCTCGGCCCCGCTGCGCGGCCATCAACACCAGCTCGCCCACGCCGGACTGGTCGATCGTCTGGAACGGGTTGCGCTTGAGCAAACCCTCCTCCAAGTACGCGGGCATCATGCGCGACTCGACATCGTCACGGCTGAAGCCGAACGTCATCTGCGTGAGGTCGTTGGTGCCAAACGAGAAGAAGTCGGCCTCCTCGGCGATCTCGTCGGCCCGGATCGCCGCCCGCGGCGTTTCGATCATCGTCCCGATGGTCACGTCGGGCTTCTTGCGCAACGACTTCGTCGCCGCGTCGATTGCCTCCTGCACCCACGAACGAGCCAACGCCAGCTCCTCACGGGTGACCGTGAGCGGGATCATCACCTCAACAACTGGGTTCTTGCCCCGCGACCGAAGTTCAGCCGCAGCCTCCATCAACGCCCGCACCTGCATCGCGTAAAGCCCCGGCTTCACCACGCCGAGACGCACGCCACGAGTACCGAGCATCGGGTTGGCCTCCGCCCAGCTCTTGGCAGCCTTCAACAGCTCGGTCTCCTCGGCCGACAGACCCTTGGTGGCCTGTTTGACCTCAAGCTCAGAGACGTGCGGCAAGAACTCGTGCAACGGTGGATCGAGCAGGCGCACGGTCACCGGCAAGCCGTCCATCGCTTCGAGAATCTCGATGAAGTCGGCCTTTTGCACTTGCCGCAGTTCCTCAAGCGCCGCGGCTTCCTCAGCGGGATCGTTGGCGAGGATCATGCGCCGCACCACGGGCAGTCGGTCGTCGGCCAAGAACATGTGCTCCGTGCGGCACAGCCCGATTCCCTCCGCACCGAACTGCCGCGCATTGGTGGCGTCGGCCCCGGTGTCGGCGTTGGCCCGCACGGCCAGCTTGCCGGCCCGCACGGCGTCGGCCCACGACAGAATCGTGTGGAACTCAGCCGGTGGTTCGGCGGCTGCCATCTCGACGGCGCCCAGCATGATGTTGCCGGTGGTGCCGTCGATCGAAATCACGTCGCCCTCGTTGACGACTGTGTCGCCCACCCGGAACGTCGCGCCCTCGATCTCGACCGCCTCGGCGCCGACGACCGCAGGCGTACCCCAGCCGCGCGCTACAACCGCCGCGTGGCTGACCAGGCCGCCGCGCGACGTGAGGATGCCCTTGGAGGCCATCATGCCGTGCACGTCTTCGGGGCTCGTCTCAGAACGGACCAACACGACATCCTCCCCGCGAGCGGCAGCCGCAGCCGCGTCGTCGGCGGTGAAGTACACCTTGCCCACCGCAGCGCCCGGCGAGGCCGCGAGGCCCTTGGCGACCACTGGTGCCTTGCCGACAAACTGCGGATGCAACACCTGGTCGAGGTGATCCGCGCTCACTCGTTCCAGCGCCTCGGCCTTGGAGATCTTCCACTTGGCGCCAGTGCGACCCGAGGACTTCGTCATCTCCACGGCCATTCGCAAGGCGGCCGCGCCCGTGCGTTTGCCGACGCGGGTCTGCAACATCCACAACTTGCCTTGCTCGATCGTGAACTCGGTGTCGCACATGTCGCGGTAGTGCGCCTCGAGACGGGCGAATATGCCCATCAACTCCGCGTGAATCGTCGGGAACTGCGCCTTGAGTGCGTCGAGGTCCTCGGTGTTGCGGATACCCGCGACGACGTCTTCGCCCTGCGCGTTCACCAAGAAGTCGCCGTAAGGCGCGTTCTCGCCGGTGGCCGCATTGCGGGTAAATCCGACACCCGTGCCGGAGTTGTCATCACGGTTGCCGAACACCATTGCTTGCACGTTCACGGCCGTTCCCAAGTCGTGACTGATGCGTTCGCGCACGCGGTATGCGATCGCCCGCGCGCCGTTCCACGAACGGAAAACCGCCTCGATCGCGCCACGCAACTGCTTGGTCGGGTCTTGCGGGAACGGCTTGCCGGTGGCCGACTTCACGAGAGCCTTAAACGTGTCGCACAGCTTCTTCAGGTCGGCTGCGGGCACTTCAGCATCGGTCCGCACGCCAGCCGCGGACTTGGCGGCGTTGAGCTCGTGTTCGAAGGGCTCGCCGTCGACGTCGAGCACAATGCGCGCGTACATGGCGATGAATCGCCGATACGAGTCGTAAGCGAACCGCTCATCGCCCGTGACGGCCGCGAGGCCCTTAACCGACTTGTCGTTGAGGCCGAGGTTAAGAACGGTGTCCATCATTCCCGGCATCGAGAACTTCGCGCCCGAACGCACGCTCACCAGCAGCGGGTCGGACGGGTCGCCCAACTTGCGACCCATCTTCGCCTCCAGCCGCTCCACCTGCGCCGCCAGCTCGGCGTCGAGGCCCTGCGGCCAACCGCCCCGCATGTAGGCGCGGCACGCGTCGGTGGAAATGGTGAATCCTGGCGGCACCGGCAACTTCAGTACCGACGTCATCTCGGCCAAGTTTGCGCCTTTACCGCCGAGCAAGTCCTTGAGGGACATCGGTGGTTTGCGGTGCTTGTGGTCGAAGGCAAAGACGTAGGTCACGCCAGTCGCTCCCTTAGGTAGTTGTCGAGTTGATCGAGCGCAACACGGTCCTGGGACAACGTGTCGCGATCGCGAACGGTGACCGCACGGTCATCGAGTGAGTCGAAGTCGACGGTGATGCACAACGGCGTGCCGACTTCGTCTTGCCGGCGATAACGCTTGCCGATCGACTGGGTTTCGTCGTAGTCAGCCGAGTAATCACGCCGCAGCCGCGCTGCGAGCGCCCGAGCTTCGGGCACCAACGTCTCGTGTTTCGACAACGGCAAGACGGCCACTTGGTATGGCGCGAGTCGATGGTGCAGCCGCAGCACCACACGTTTTTCGCCCTTGACTTCGTCCTCTGAATAGGCAGCCAACAAAAACGCCATCATCGAGCGCCCGACACCAGCGGCGGGCTCGATTACGTGCGGGACATATCGCAAGTTGTTCGCTTGGTCGAAGTACTCCAAACGTTCGCCGGAGTGCTGGGCGTGTTGTTTGAGGTCGAAATCCGTCCGGTTGGCAATGCCCTCGAGCTCGCCCCATCCCCAGGGGTACATGAACTCCACGTCGGCGGTTCCTGCCGAGTAGTGCGAAAGCTCGTCGGGGTCGTGCTGGCGTAAACGCAACGAATCGGCACTGATCCCGTGGCGCACGTACCAGTCGAGCCGCTCGGCGCACCAGTATTCGAACCACTTCGCGCCCTCGTCGGGCGGAACGAAGAACTCCATCTCCATCTGCTCGAACTCGCGGGTGCGGAAAATGAAGTTGCCCGGCGTGATCTCGTTGCGGAAGCTCTTGCCCATCTGTGCGATGCCAAAGGGCGGCTTCTTGCGGCTCGCCTGCGCCACGTTGACGAAGTTGACGAAGATCCCCTGCGCTGTCTCTGGGCGCAAGTACGCGATGTTCGACGCCGACTCGACGGGGCCGACGTGGGTCTTGAACATCAAGTTGAACGCCCGCGCCTCGGTGAGGTCCTTGCTCTTGCAGTTCGGGCACTCGTCGCCGATCTGATCCGCACGCCAGCGTTCCTTGCAAGAACGGCAGTCGACCAACGGATCAGTGAAGGTTGCGACGTGGCCCGAAGCCTCCCAAACCTTGGGGTGCATCAAGATTGCCGAGTCGAGCCCGACGATGTCGTCGCGCTCTCGCACCATTGCGCGCCACCACGCGTCCATCACGTTGCGCTTGAGCAAAACACCCAGCGGCCCGTAGTCGTAGGTCGAGCGAAACCCGCCATAGATCTCCGAAGAGGGGAAAACAAAGCCGCGGCGCTTGCACAAACTGACGACGGATTCGACCAAATCGGGCGCAGGCATGGCCCTCCATTCTAGGTGAGCCCCTCCACTAACCCTGCGGGTTAGGCCGAACTGGCATGATCCGCTGATGAGCGACAGCAACGGCACGCCTCCAACCACCCCCACAAAACCATTTTCGGCCCGGCAAGTGGCCATTGGCCGACCAGTGGTGAAGCTGATGTCGAAGCTCAATGTGTGGTTATACCGCCGTACGGGCGGACGAATCGGCGGGAAATTCAAGGGCGGCGCACCCGTGTGCATCCTCACCACCACCGGCCGTAAGTCGGGCCAATCGCGGCCGCGGCCGCTGCTCTACTTGCTCGATGGCGCCGACGTGATCCTGGTCGCCAGCCAGGCCGGTATGCCCAAACACCCCGAGTGGTACCTGAACCTGTTGGCAAACCCAGCGGTTTCGATCACTGTGGGCAAACAGACCCGGTCCTATACGGCGACAACAGTCGACGACGACGACCGCGCTGCGCTGTGGCCGCGGCTCGTGCAGATGTATCCGGACTACAACGACTACCAGCAGCGCACCTCCCGCAAGATTCCGGTGGTTCGCTGCACACCCAGCGACTGATCGGCCGTGCACAACGGCGCCGTCGAACTCGACATCGACACCGCCCGGGCACTGATCGCCGATGCCGACGATCACCTCGCCGGTGAGTCGCTGGCACTAGTCGCCGACCGCGGAACTGATCACGTGCTTTTCCGCGTGGGCGAAGACCTCCTGGCCCGCTTTCCCATCATCGACTGGGCAGCCAACCAGCCCCGACGAGAAACGCACAACCTCCGCGCGGTCGAGCAGATCACCAGCGTCCGAGTGCCGCGCACGATCGCCTGTGGCGCGCCGGGCCACGGTTATCCCTGGAACTGGTCGCTGGTCACGTGGCTTGCTGGGACGCGGCTGGCGCCCGATCGAGCGAAGTCGAACGAGGTATCGCGCGAATTGGGGGCGACCATCACCGGGCTGCTTCGACAGCTCGCGGCCTGCACGCCGTCGGTCACCCATCGCGCGTCACGATCGATGCGAGTGGTCGAACGCGACGCGGCAGTTCGCCGCGGTATCGACGGCCTGCGAGACGACCGCGCCAGTCGCGCCCTCATCGAGCGCACGTGGCTCAAGCTGTTCGAACACGCCCGCGCTACCGACGACGGCCGGACCACCTTCATCCACGGCGACCTGGCGCCCGGCAATCTGCTCACCAGTCCTGGCGAGCCCTTTGCAGTAATTGATTGGGGCGGTGCGGGCATCGGCGACCCGGCGATCGACCTCGCCGTCGTGTGGAGCACCCTCACGGCGCGCGAACGCGACTCCGTGCGCGACGAGCTGAGTTGTAACGATCCCCTTTGGATCCGCTCGGCGGCGTGGGCCTTGTCGATCGCCATCGTCGCACTGCCCTACTACCGCGACCGGCTTCCCGCGCTGGCCACGCAGTCGCTGGCCACTATCGACGTTGTCACCGCAGAATTCGCTGCCGGCTGACAGCCAAGCAACGCACACAGCGCGACGCGTGAGCAGCCTTACGAGAGCCGGTCAGCCACGCTCAAGGAACGTAAACGGCGTTCGAGGTGGTACTCAAGTAACGAGCTCGCCGCGAGCTCGATTTGCCGGTCATAGGGTCGAGGCTCGCGGGCCAGCAGCTCGCGTAAGTGCCCGCGAAATACGCCGGCCGCGTCGTTCATCGCCGCGGGCGTCAGGCCCGCCACGTTCGGGCCCGCGCAGTGCTCACACACCGAACCCCCCAGCGCCGGGTCGACACCCACCAGCGGACCCGCTTCGAGTTGGTCGCGGCCGCACACAACACACGTGTCCAAATCGGCCAGCGCGCCCTGATAGGCCAACAACTTCAGGAAAAACGCCGGGACCACCAGCGGCGAGTCGTTGCGCGCTACAGCACGAAGCGCGCCAACCAACATCGTGTACAGACCCGCGTCGGGCGAGCGATCCGGCGTCAACTGGTCGACGGCTTCGAGCACAGACACGGCCCGCGTCGCCTTTGCGAGCGAATCGTGAACTTCACGAAAGTGATCGATCGTCTCGACTTGTGTGATCGTGTCGAGGTCTCGGCCGCGGTACAGCTGCAAGCTGACGTGACTGATGGGTTCGAGACGGCCGCCAAAGCGTGAGGTCGGCTTGCGGATCCCCTTGGCCACTGCTCGGACTTTGCCGTGCTCTTCGGTATAGATGGCGAGAATTCGGTCGGCCTCGCCGAGCTTCCAGCGACGCAGCACAACCCCGCGATCACGGTACAGCGCCAAGAAAACTCAGTCGTCGAGGGCGCCGAAACGCCGGGATCGGTTTTGGAACTCCACGATCGCAGCGAACAAGTTTTCGCGTCGAAAGTCGGGCCACAACGTCTCGGTGAACACGAGCTCCGCGTAGGCGATCTCCCACAACAAAAAGTTGGAGATGCGGAACTCACCTGAGGTTCGCACCATCAAGTCGACGTCGGGCATCCGCGGGACGTAAAACGCCTTACGCAACATCGTCTCGTCGACACGACGCAGATCGTGACCGGCGACGGCCAACGCGCGGACGGCGTCGATCACCTCCGCACGACCGCCGTAGTTGAACGCGATCGTGAAGTTCAGGCCTTTGTTCTTGGCAGTGAGCGTTTCGGTCTCTTCGATCTGCCTCAACAAGCGTTTGGGAACACGCCAATCTCGTCGACCGGCAAACCGGACCCGAACGCCCATCTCGTGCAGCTCGTCGCGACGCGTCACCAAGATGTTCTCGTTGAACCACATCAGGTAACGCACTTCGTCGATCGGGCGACGCCAGTTCTCGGTCGAGAACGCGTACACGGTCAGCCACTCGAGGCCAAGTTCGGCTGCCCCATGAACGGTGTCGAACAACGCCTCTTCGCCGGCTGCGTGGCCTTCGGTGCGTTGCAAACCTCGGCGTTGGGCCCAGCGACCGTTGCCATCCATCACGACAGCTACGTGTCGGGGCACCCGCGTCGTGTCGACCCCGCCAAAAGAGGCCGATGATGACGCCCGGGATCCCACGGCCGGGCAGGCTAGCCGTGTAGCACTACCCGCCTCGGGTCACCGCGTTGAATCATCGAAAACCGACAGGGGTATCCCCTCGTCAAAACCCAAGGCGATCGAGTGCAGTCGAGTCGCGTTGCCAGCCATCTTCGACCGTGACAGCCAGCTCGAGAAAGGCTCCTGGCGCCAGTTGGCGTCGCACTCGGGTGCCGACTCGTTTCAAAATCTCGCCGCGATGACCTATCACGATGCCCTTCTGCGACGAACGTTCCACCAAGATCTCGCAGCGAATCCGCGGCCACTCCCATTCCGTGACCCGACACGCGACCGAATGCGGCAGCTCGTCGTGCAACACGGCCAGCAGCTCCTCACGAACAAGCTCCGCGACCCATACCGCTTCGGTGAGGTCGCGGCGTTCCCCACTTGGGAAGTACGGCGGGCCCTCGGGCAGCCGGTCCAACAACGCGTCGATCAGTTCGGCGACGCCGTCGCCGGTGCGCGCTGACACCGGGAAGTAGTCGCTGAAGCCCAGCTCGCCGGCCGCCGCGAGCTGCTGCATTACCTGATGCGGGCGAGCCCGATCGATCTTGTTCACGACGCAGATCGCCTGTTTGGGGACCAAGTCGGCGACGAAACGATCCCCGCGCCCCAAGGGGGCCGTGGCGTCGATGACAAACACCACAACATCCACATCGGCCAGCGACGATGAGGCGACGTCGTTGAGTCGGTCGCCCAGCAACGTGCGCGGCTTGTGGATTCCGGGTGTGTCGACCAGCACGATCTGTGCGTCGGGCCGATGCACGACACCGCGCACGATGCGTCGAGTCGTCTGCGGTTTGTCGGACACGATCGTGACCTTCTCGCCCACCATCGTGTTGATCAACGTCGACTTACCCGTGTTGGGGCGCCCGACGAGGGTCACGAACCCGGAGCGGTAGCGCGGATGTGCCGCGGACGACTCCACCGTGTCGTCGATGCCGTTCACCGTTCGCTCGTAGCGCGGGCACCGTCGCCGCGGGCACTGCCGTCGCCTCGGGCACTGCCGTCGCTGCGGGAACCGGGCATCTCGTCGTCCTTCTTGCCACTCCCGGCGCGGGCCAACAGCTCCTCGGGCACCTCGATCGGCTTCTCATCGAGGCGCACCACCTTCACCCGGTGAACCCGTCGCCCTTGCATACGCAGCACCTCAAGCAACAAGCCCTGCTCCTCGACAACCTGCCCGCGAGACGGCACCCGTCCAGCGGAATGCAGGATCATTCCCGCAACTGTGTCGTAGTCGGACTCCGGCGCCTTAATCCGAGCAACGTCGAAAAGTTCGTCGATCGGCAGGCGCCCGGCCACGATGATCGAGCCGTCGTCACCCGCCTCGATCAAGGCATCCTCGTCATCGTCCTCGTCGACGATCTCGCCGACGAGCTCCTCGATCACGTCCTCAAGGGTGACGAGCCCTGCCGTGCCGCCGTATTCGTCGACCACAATCGCCAGGTGCGATTGGCGCGACTGCATCTCGCGCATCAGCTCAGCGACACGTTTTGACTCAGGGACATACATCGACGGGCGCATGATCTCCGCGATCGATTGCCCACCCGAACCGGCCACGACCGCTCGCAAAACGTCCTTCACGAGCACCACGCCCACGATGTCATCGATGTCCTCCCCGGTCACCGGCAGCCGGGAGTAGCGCTCTGACAACACGTGAGCCAGCACCTCGTCGACTGAGTTGCTCGCACTCACGCACACCATGTCGGGCCGAGGAACCATCACCTCACGCACGACCGTGTCGCCAAACTCGATGATCGAGTGAATCAGCACACGTTCCTCACGCTCGATCACGTCCTCCTGGACGGCCACGTCGGCCATCGCCAGCAGTTCGCGTTCGGTGACGTACGGCCCCTCTTGCAGACCCTTTCCCGGCAACACGATGTTGGTGATCTTGATCAGTATCCCGGGGATCGATCGAAGGATAGGGATGCGGGTGATGAGCGTCACGAACGGCGCAGCCCGAAGCGCCGCCGTATCGGACTGCATCAGCGCGTACGTCTTTGGCGCAGCTTCCAAGCCGATAAACAACACAACCGATTCGAGCGCGGTGCCAACCACCACGCCCCAGGCACCGAAATGCTTTTCGGCGAGCAGGCCGACCAACGTCGCGATCACCAGATGCGACAGCATGAGCAAAAACAGCAGCCCGGTGAGCCAGCGGTTCGGGTCTTCGACCAAACGGCGTAGTTGCGCCGCCCAGCGACGACCGTCCTCCTCAAGCGAATAGGCCCGGATCTTTGACATCTGTGTCAGCGCGGTCTCGCTCATCGCCAGGAAGGCGACAAACACCGCGAGAACCCCGATCACCACAATCATGACGACGTCGGTGCTATTCATCAGCCGCCTGCCTCCTGCTCCCCATCTCGGTCGCCCACTGCCCCCGGTTCTTCGGATTCAGCAGCAGCAGCCGGCTCGGCCCACGGATCGCGAGGCAACGGCCGCCAACAGGTGCCCAGCAGCGCCCGCTCGCGCGCCTGCATCACCTCTCGTTCGGCGACTTGCGCGTGGTCGTGGCCAAGCAGGTGCAAGGCGCCGTGCACCAACAGCAAAGCGACCTCGTCGTCGAAAGAGCCCGCGTGCTGCGGAGCTTGCCGATACGCCACGCTCGGGCAGACGATCACGTCGCCGAGAGCAAGGGGCATCTCCTCAAGGGCTTCGTCGACGTCGTCGGCGCGCCACTTCGGATGCCCGACCGGTCCCGTCGCCGCAGTCGTCTTGGCAAAGAACTCGCCGTCAAGCGGGAACGACAACACGTCGGTCGGTCCGCTCAGTCCGAGAAAACGCTCGTGCAGCGCCGACATCGCGGCCTCATCGACAAACAACACCGACACTTCCGCGGGCGCTTTGACGCCCTCGGCGAGCAGAACCGAACGGACAAACTGCGCCCAGACCGTGGTGTCGATCGCTACGTCGTCTTGTTCATCCGCGACGAAAACCTCAAGATCAATCACGACGGACTGTGCACCTGCCCGCGGCGGCGTACGCCGCCACTGCTGCTCATCTGTCCGCGGCGGCGTACGCCGCCACTATGTCCTGGACAATCCGATGCCGGACAACATCTCGATGATCGAGCCGAACAAACGTCAAACCCTCGATCCCGCCGAGCACGTCCTCAAGGCCGTGCAAGCCCGACGAAACGCGGCCACCGGGCAAGTCAACCTGCGTGACATCACCGGTGACAACGCATCGCGAACCAAAACCAATGCGGGTGAGAAACATCTTCATCTGTTCGGGCGTTGTGTTTTGCGCCTCGTCCAAGATCACGAAACTGCGATTCAACGTCCGACCGCGCATAAAAGCGAGTGGCGCGACCTCCACGGCTGCGCGCTCAAGCAGTTTCGCTGTCGCCTCGGTACCGACCATGTCGTACAACGCGTCGTACAGCGGCCGCAGGTAGGGATCGACCTTGGCCAACAAGTCGCCGGGAAGAAAACCGAGCCGCTCGCCCGCCTCAACTGCGGGGCGCGTGAGGATGATCCGCTCCACTTCCTTGGCCTGCAACGCTTGCACGGCCAGTGCAACGGCCAAATACGACTTGCCGGTGCCCGCGGGCCCGATGCCAAACGTGATCACGTTCGACGAGATGGCATCGACGTAACGCTTTTGTCCCGCCGTTTTCGGCCGTACTGTGCGGCCTTGCGCCGCCCGCAACACCTGTGAGGTCAACACCGCCGAGGGTCGCTCATCGGCACGAACCATGTCGATCGAACGGGCGACCTCGCCGGGGCCAATCGCGTGACCGCTGCGCGCGACCGCAGCCAATTCCCGAAACAAGGTCGCGACCTGCATCGCGTGCGGACCCTCGGCCGCGATTTCGTTGCCGCGAACAACAATCGCCGTCCCCGCGAACGCGTCTTCAACTTGCCGCAGCAACTCGTCGGCCGGACCCAAAAGCTGCGCCATGACGTCGTTGCCGGCGATCACGACGTGGCGCTGCGCGTCGGGTCGATCGACAGACGACGGCTGCGTGTCGGGCGAAGACAAACCGTTGTCAGTCATGACACTGCGCCGCGTTGTGTTTCACACGCACGAAAAGTTCCGCAATCAGCCAGGAGGCCACGTCATCCCTCGGCCCCCCAGCACGTGCATGTGTAAGTGCGGCACTGAGTTGAGCGCGTCGGGCCCGACGTTCATCACGATGCGGTACCCCCGTTCGGGCGGTCGCACGTCCTCCAGTTCGGCAACCCGTTGGGCAAGCGCGAACAGGTCGGCAACGATCTGCGCGTGTTCGGCACCGACGGCATCGGCGGACTCGATGTGAACACGTGGGATCACCAACACGTGGGTCGGGGCCGCGGGAGCGATGTCGCGAAAGGCATACCCGTGCTCCGATGAGGCAACTTCGTCGCTGGGGATCTCGCCCGCGAGGATCCGACAAAACAGACAATCGGCCACTGCTCATGTCTCCAGAATCACAGGGACAATCATCGGTCGTCGTTTCGTGCGCTCACTCACAAACGAACCCAGGGATCGACGCACTACCCGGCGGATGGGATCAAGCTCAATCGGGCCTTGCGTCGCGGCCACCGCCGACTTGACCGCGTCGAACACGCGCTCGGCGGCCTCGTCGAGCAGGTCGGCCGCCTCGTCGGCGTGCACCCACCCGCGGGTGACGATCTGCGGGCCGGTCACGATGCCGCCCGTGCGGGTGTCGAGAGTGAGCACGCACATCACCACGCCCTCCTCGGCCAACACGCGGCGGTCGCGCAACACGCCGTGGCCGACGTCGCCGACCGTACCGTCGACGTACAGGTGATCCGCGGGCACTTGCCCCACCAACGCGGGCCCGTTCGCGCCGAGCTCAACGACATCACCGTCTTGCGCGATGACCACGTTTGACTCGGCAATGCCCATTTCATACGCCAGCCGCGCGTGGTGGATGAGATGGCGGAACTCACCGTGCACAGGCAGGAAGAACTCGGGTTTCGCGACGTTCAACAAGGTGCGAAGTTCACCACGGCGGGCGTGACCACTCACGTGGACGTCGGCGATCTTGGCGTGAATCACGTCCGCGCCGCGACGGAAAAGGCCGTCGATCACTTTGTTGACGGAGTACTCGTTGCCCGGGATCGCGTGCGACGACAAGATCACGACGTCGTTGGATCCGATACGCACGAACTTGTTCTGCCCTGCCGCCATCAACGCGAGCGCCGACATCGGCTCGCCTTGCGAACCCGTGGACACGACGCACAGCTTCTCGTCGGGCACGTCACGAGCGTCGGCGATGTCGAGTAACGAATCCTCAGGGATTGTCAGCAGGCCCATTTCCCGGGCGAGGGCGACGTTCTTACCCATCGATCGACCCAGCGTCGCTACCTTGCGGCCACATGCAATGGCTGCATCGGCCACCTGCTGGACCCGGTGGATATGACTCGCGAAACACGCAACGACGATGCGCTGGGTTGGATGGTCCCTGAAGATCCCCTTCAGAACCCTGCCCACTTCGCTCTCTGAGGGGGTGAAACCCTCCTCCTCCGCGTTGGTGGAGTCGGCGAGCAACAAACGAATGCCGGGGTTGTGGGCGAGCGCGCCGATTCGGGCGAGATCCGTGCGGCGTCCATCGACCGGTGTCGCGTCGAGTTTGAAGTCGCCAGAGTGAACGATCACGCCTTGCGGGGTGTGAAACGCCGTGGCGAACCCGTACGGCACCGAGTGGGTGACGGCGATGAACTCGGTCGGGATCGGACCGATATGGACCGTCTCGCCGTCACTGACCGGAACCCAGGTGACTCGATCGAGCAGGCCAGCCTCCTCGACACGGCTGCGGGCGAGGCCAAGGGTCAGGCGGGATCCGAAAACCGTCAGGTTCGTTTCGCGCAATAGATACGACAACGCCCCGACGTGGTCTTCGTGACCGTGGGTCAACACCACCCCGTCGATCCGATCGGCGTTCTCCCGCAAGTACGTGAAGTCGGGCAAAACCAAGTCGATTCCCGGCATGTCGGCCTCGGGGAACATCAACCCGCAGTCGATCAACACCAGCCGGTTCTCGACCTCAAGCACCGCACAGTTGCGGCCGATCTCGCCAAGTCCGCCGAGAAACACGAGGCGGACAGGGGCAGGTCCAGTCATGCAGCGGCCCCGACGACCGACGCGTCACGCAGGTCGGCCAGCACCGCACGTGCCCGATCCTCAAGCCCCGCGGGTGCGTCACCCATCGGCAAACGACATTGACCCACGGCGTGACCCAACACCCTCATCATCGCCTTCGCCGGAATCGGGTTGGGGTTCGCGTCGCCCGTTTCAAACGCCCAACTGGCCAACAGCGCGGCATTGATCTCGCGCGCTCGCGCCACGTCGCCGGCGAAAAAGGCGTCGACCATTGCCGTCGTCTCGCGCCCGGCCCAGTGGGTGGCAACCCCAACGAGGCCGACCGCGCCGACCGCAAGCAGCGGCAAGGTCAATGAATCGTCACCGCTATACACCTCAGCCGACGAGCCGAGTGCAGCAATGACGGCTGCTGATTCGGCCGGGTTTCCGCCCGCGTCCTTCAACGCAACGATGTTGCTCACGTCGCGACACAACTCGACGATGACCTCCGAGGAGATCTTGCGACCCGTGCGCACCGGCACGTCGTAGAGCATGACCGGTAGCGACGTGGCCTCGGCCACCGCGCGAAAGTGCGCAGCAAGACCCGCTTGCGGTGGGCGGTTGTAGTACGGCGCAACCGCGAGCACGCCCGCCGCGCCCAACGCCTCTGCGTGGCGCACGAGCCCAACAGAATGCGGGGTGTCGTTGGTCGTGAGCCCGGCGACGACGGGGATCGTGACCGCCGAACACACGGCTTCGATGAGCTGCAAACGTTCCTCGTCGGTCAACACCGGCGACTCGCCCGTGGTTCCGGCGACCACGAGGCCGCTGTTGCCGTTGTCGGCAAGCCACCGCGCGAGGCCGACGGCCGCATCGATGTCGAGAGCACCAGAGCTGTCGAAGGGCGTAACCATCGCCGTCGCGACTACCCCGAACCGGGCCACGACTAAGCCTCGTCGAGACAGGTTGACATGACGAGCATTGACATGACGAGCAGGCTACCAGCGCCGCTTCGGGCGGCCCCTTGGCTTAACGCGGCCGCAGCTCGCGTGCGTGAACAACCCACGGACCCAGCGCCGCGGGTCACCTCAGCTCGCAGCGGCCTGCGCCTCGCGGTCGTGGTTGACGGCGTCGAAGGTCTCGTACTCCACGGCAGTGTCGACCCAGTCCTCGAACTGAATAACGCCGAGTTCGGTGAACTTCGTGCGCAGCCAGCCGTCGGCCGCATCGAGCAGCCCGAGCTTCTTGCAGTTCGGCACGATTTTTGAGAACAACATCGACTGGAACAGCTTGCGGTCTTCGTTTTCCATGACCATCGGCAAGATGTCGCGAGCCGAGATGCCCATACGCTCCCACACCTCTTGCTGGAGGAACCGGTCACGCATACGAACGGCGGCCTCGAAAGCGAATTCCTGCCGTTCGCGGATTTCGGCTGCGTCCATCTGGGAGTACACGTCCTTCAGGCCCATGACACCAAAAGCGACGTGGCGGGCCTCGTCGGACATCACGTAACGCAGCAACTGCTTCAACAAGGGCTCAGTGGTCATCTGGTGAATAAATCCGAAGGCGGCCAGCGCGAGTCCCTCGACCATGATCTGCATCCCGAGGTAGGTCATGTCCCAGCGGCTATCGCGCAAGATGTCGTCGATGAGCAGGCCCAAGTGGGCGTTCATCTGGTACTCGCCACCCATCTTGTCGTGCAGGTATCGAGCAAAGACCTCGACGTGGCGGGCTTCGTCCATGACCTGGGTGGCCGCGTAGTACTTGGCATCGATCGACGGCACCGTTTCGACAATGCGCGCCGTGCACACCAGTGCGCCCTGCTCACCGTGGAGGAACTGCGACATCGTCCAGCGGTTCGACTCAACACCGAGCTGCAGCCACTCCTTGTCGCCCCACTTGGCAAACGGCGTGCCAGCCGGATCGAAATCGGCACCAAAACTGCCGCCGGCGCGGGCGAGAAAGTTGTCGGCCACCACCTTCTCAATGTCGACCTCGGTGTCCCACGGCAAGTCGGTCGCGCCGTTCCACTGCGAGTTCTTCGCCTTCTCGTAAAGGCGACTCATCGGCGCGTGGCTACGTTCGTAGTTCCAGGTGAACAAGGTGTCGAACGTCGACGGCACGTGGTGTTCGGGCTCGCCGTCGGAAGGCGAGACCACAGACAGGATCGCCTCAAGGTCATTGATCTCGGACCGGCCGATGAGCGCTTCGAGCTCGGGCCCGCTCATGGTGGGTTCGGTTGTGGTCATCAGGGCCTCCGGTTAGGAAAGTGAGTGACGGACGGTGGGCACGCCGCGCGACGACGCGACCCGCTCCAGTCCAGGGATGAGAAACGTGCGAACAAACGTCGTGACCGACTCGTGATCATCGAGGCGGACCCACTGTGAGCTCGACATCAGGTACGACACCGCCACACGAGCGATCCACTCCGCGGCACGCGGAGCCTCCTCGGCGCCCACAAACGGCTCGAGCCAGTGGGCGGCCGCGCCGCCGACGCGGTCGAGCAGCTCGTTAAGCCGGCCGAAGGTCAGGCCAGCGAAAACCAAACCCGGCTCATGGGCGATCAGGTATTGCAGCGCGGCGTGCGAGTCGACGTAGGTAAACGTCGTCTCCAACGCCGCGACGATCCGCTCTTCAAGTGAGTCGAGCGGGGTCACGACCTCGTCGAGATGAGCAAAAAACGTCGCAATCTCGAACTGCCCGAGCGCGGCGATGGCGCTGTCCTTACCGCCAGGAAATAGGCGGTACAGCGTGGCGCGACTGACGCCGGCGGCCTTGGCGACGTCGTCAAGAGTGGTCTTGGCAACACCCCAACGTTCCACACAGCTACGCACCGCCGCGAGCACGCGGGCATCGGCTGCGATCGGTGTAGCCGCACGTTGAATCGCATCGATCGACGCCACAGGAACGGCGTTATCTCCGAGCGACAATGACACGATGAGACGGTAACGCCGTTGTGTCTCATCGTCAAGCCGTCTCGGACCTTTGCGTGCTACGTCGTTGACGCGATCCCGGCCAGCAGCTCTGTGCGCACCAAACGGCGGACGTCAGCGGGGTCAGAAAAGTCCCAGCGCCCCGGCGAGCCGATGAAGCTCAGCACCATACGACCGAGGTAGTCGGCCGCAGCCGCCACGTCGTCGGGAGCCCCCGGCATCGCGGCAATCCGCGGGATGAGAAATCCGCGGATGTACTTCAGCACCCGCTCTGAATCGACGGTCAGCAACATGACCAACCGTTCCGGCTCGTCGCGCAACACCCTTTGGAGCACGACGTGGGTCTCGACCGCCTCGCGTGCATACATCAGTCCACGCACGAGCGTGCCTTCGAGGTCGGTCTCCGGTCCGACGACGCGGGCCAACTCGGTGAAGAAGTTTGCGGTTTCAAACCTGGCCGCCTCCAGGGTGGCTTCGTCCTTGCCACCGGGAAAGTGCCGGTACGCCGTTGCCCTGCTCATGCCCGCCTCGCGGGCGATGTCGTCCATCGTTGTTTTCGCGATCCCATAACGCGCCACACACGCGTACGCGGCCTCCACGAGCCGAGCGCGAGAGTCCTGCGCCACAGCGCTACACCTCGAACTGGCAGAAAGTCCGCGACTCCAACACGGGCGCAATAACTGTCGTGATGACCTCGACGTGGGCGGGATGGTCACGGTACGCCTCGTAGCCAGCGCGGTCGTCGAAAGCGGCAACAACGGCGAAGTCACCGGCGCCGGGATTGATTCCGGCGTCGTCGCCGAACTCGTAACGGCGGATCTCGGGAATCGCCGCGGGTAAGCCCGCGAGCGCGGCGCGAATTTCGGCCCGGGCGGCCTGCGTCGTTGTGGCGGCGAAACGGAACACGACGGCATGAATCAACACGGAGCTACTCCCTCACGAGGACACGAAACGTAAACCCTCGACCCGACCGGGGTCGAGTCCAGTCGATTGAGGCCAGGTCCAGTCGGGCCCAGTGTCGTCAGGCCAGGTCCAGTCGGGCCCAGTGTCCTCGAGTCTGATAACGGTCAGGTCAGGTCGACCTCGCCGCCGGGCGTCGCACGACTGCGCCGGTCGAGCGGACCGCACAGTCACTGCAGCGCGCTGCTCGCGCCGCCGTCGACGGGCAACGCAACGCCGGTCAAAAACCGCGCCGCAGTCGAACACAAAAACGCGACCACCCGGCCGAAATCGTCGGGGTCGCCCAACACACCCATCGGGGTCTCGCGGCCCGCGGCGATCAGGTCACCACGCAACTGCCGCAGCCGCTGTGTCGCATGGAGCCCCGGCTGCACGGAGTTGACCGTCACGCCGTGCGCCGCCACCTCCGTTGCGAGCGTTTTGAGAAACCCCGTCAGACCTGCCCGCGCGGTGTTCGACAACACCAGGTTGGGGATCGGCTGGCGCGCTGAGACCGAGGTGATAGCGACTATCCGGCCCCAACCTCGGCCGATCATGTCGTCGACGGCCTCGTAACACATGGCAATCGTCGACATCAGCGACAGCTGCAGGGCCGCGTCATAACGCTCGAGCGGTGTCTGCGCGACCGTGCCCGCGGGCGGACCGCCCGCGTTGGCGACGAGGATGTCGACTCCACCAAGGGCGGTGCGGGCCTCCGCGACAAACCGGCGCCCCCCTTCTGCATCGCCGACATCGACGACGAGCGCAACCGTGTCGCCGCCGAGTTCGCGGGCGGCCGCGTCGATGCGCTCGCGGTCGCGTCCGCAGATCGCAACGTGCACGCCTTCAGCCACCAGGGCGCGAGCAACGCCGAGCCCGAGGCCGGCCGAGGCCCCCGCAACCGCCGCGCGTTTGCCACTCAAACCAAAGTCCACTCCGCCTCCTCGCTGGCACGACGGGCCAAGTCTCGCAGGACGCGCCGACGGGGGCTCGCGTCAGTTGCTGAGGAGCGAAACGCCGTCGACGTCGGGCAACGACAGACCGAGCAGCGCCGCGATAGTCGGCGCCCAATCGATCGCCTCCGGGGTGCGGTCGCGCAGCGCCTCGACCAGCTGCGCCACAGCGCGATGGCCACCGGCAACGAGCGCGACCTGCGTCGCAGTGGTCGCCATCCCGTGTTGGCCCGGGATCGGGAAGCTGATCCCGCCAGGCAAGGCGAGTAGACGTCCGGGCGCCGGCCACACGAGCCGGACGCCGTCACGCACGAGTTCGTGACCGCCGACGTCGAGTTCGTCGATCCACGTGCCCGCGAGCGGGTCGTCACCGAGAACAACCGCCGAGCCGCCCTCGCTCACCACCTTCAACCCCAGCCCGCGCCGTTCCACTTCGGCGAAGAGATCGACCACCGGTGAGCCGAACTCGTGCATCTCCTGGTCGTGATCAGACACGACGATCAACACCGTCGAGTCCCACCGGTCGCGCAACAGCTCGACGAGTTCGGCCACTTTGGCGTCGGTGGCCGAATAACGCTCATGAGCCTCGGCGCTGTCGGGGCCGAGGCGATGTCCTGCGGTATCAGGCTCGTTCAGGTGAACGACGACCAAGTCGGCCTCTGCTCGCAAGGCGGAACCGAGTCGGCGGACAACCTCTGCGTCGCTCGCGTATCCGTAATCCTCCAGCTCGGCGTCGTCGGGCAATACGCCACCGGGCGGCCAGTGTGAGCGTGCGGCAGTTGCGCCCATCACACCGACGAGGTGTTGGTCACCCGCAACGAACACCGACTCGACGCCCGCCTCGGCCGCGGCGTCAAAAATCGTCCGGCCGCCGGGACCGAGTTGTTCGGCGGGCAACACCGTGTCGCCCGCGGGAACCCAGTTGCCGACGATCCCGTGGCGCGCGGGCCGCAAACCAGTGACGAACGACGCGTGATTCGGATACGTCGACGACGGCATCACGGCTCGACCCTCACCCAGCCAGCCCGACGAACCGAGTTCAGCAAGCACGGGGGTGAGAACCGGGCCAACGTGGCGATACGGCATCGCGTCGAGGATGCACAGCACGACCCGAGTGTTCACAACGGTGACCGCCTACAGCCCCATCACTGCGTCGAGACCCAACGTGAGGCCGCGATGTTTGTGGATCTCGCGCACGGCAAGCAGAACACCGGGCATAAACGACCAGCGATCGTAGGAATCGTGGCGAATCGTCAAGGTCTGGCCAGTCGTGCCCAGCAACACTTCCTGGTGCGCGACGATCCCGCGGAGCCGCACAGAGTGGATCCGAATTCCTGCCGGGCCCGCGGCACCGCGGGCACCGTCGAGTGTGAGGTGCGTCGTCGGGTCGCTGGCCCACTGCGGCGACGCAGCCGCCATTCGCGAGGCCGTGTGCGCAGCGGTACCCGACGGCGCGTCGAGCTTGCCGTCGTGGTGCAGCTCGATGATCTCAGCAGTTTCAAAAAACGGCGCGGCCATCTCGGCAAACCGAGTCATCAAGACCGCCCCGATCGCGAAGTTGGGCGCAACCAGGCAACTGGACCGGTCAAAGGCCGCACGCAACTCGTCGAGGATCGAGTCGGAGAAACCACTCGTCCCGATCACGTCGTGGATGCCATTTTCTGCGCACCACAGTGCAGTGGATCGTGCGGCCGACAGCACCGTGAAATCGACCACAACGTCGACGCCCGCGTCGGTCAGGGCCGACAACTCCGCGGCGACCACCAGCTCGGGCACGCCCGGCCCCGCGTGAGCGGCGAGTGTGTCGCCCGCACGCACCGGGTCGACGACAGCCGCGAGTTCCAAGTCCGAGGTTTGTGCGACCGCTTGGCAGACCGTCGCGCCCATCCGGCCCGCTGCGCCGACCACTCCGACCCGAATCACCACACCACGCTTCCCACTGCCTTTGGACCTACCACCGCGAGCGTGCGCCCCGCACCAAATACCCGCTGCGCCACACGAGTGACGTCGGCCGGCGAGACCTCGTCGGTGCGGTCCAACATCTCCTCAACCGTGGTGATCTCGCCAAACGACGTCAACTGTTTTCCGAGCCGATTCATCCGACTCGTCGGATCTTCGAGCGCGAGTTGCACTGCTCCACGAATGTGGCCTTTGGCGATAGCGAGTTCATCCGCGCTGGGATCGACGTTGCACGCGAGGTCGATCGCCTCGGCGATCAGCGACACGACTTGCTGTGCGCGCCCCGGCGCTGTGCCGGCATAAACGCCGAACGCTCCCGCGTCGGAATACGACGAACGGTACGAGTACACCGAGTAAGCGAGACCCCGTTCCTCGCGGATTGATTGCCACAAACGGCTCGACATCCCGCCACCGAGAATCGTGTCGAGCAGCCCCAGCGCATAACGATCGTCGTCGGTCGTGGTGATTCCCCGCGAACCCATCACGATGTGGGCTTGTTCGGTGGGTCGACTGACGATCACCCGCTCACGAGGACCCTCGGCGGGAGCTCGGCTGACCAGCGGCCCACGGCGGGCCTCGGGCAGTTCGGCGCCCCACCGAGCGCTGATACGAGCCACCAGGTCGTCGTGATCGACGTCGCCTGCGGCTGCCACGACCGCATCACCTAGCGAGTACGTGCCCGAGAAAAAGTCGCCGATCGCGTCTCGGTCCATCGCCTCGACGGTCTCGGGTGTCCCGAGGATCTCGCGTCCCAGCTCGTGGCCCGGAAAAACCGCCTCGGCAAACGCTTCGTGGACGACGTCGGAGGGCTCGTCGGCGTTCATCGCGATCTCTTCGAGGATCACGTGGCGTTCCGCGTCGATCTCCTCCGGCCGAAACGCGGGCTCGGTCAGGATGTCGCACAAGACGTCGAGCGCGAGGTCGAGATCTCGCGACAAGACCCGCGCGTAGTACGCCGTGTATTCCTTGGTCGTGAACGCGTTGACCTCGCCGCCGACACGATCGAAGGCGATCGCGATGTCACGTGCTGACCAGCGCGGCGTGCCCTTGAACAACAGGTGTTCGAGGAAGTGGGCCGCGCCGGCCTCGGCCGCCAACTCGTGACGCGAGCCAACGGGTACCCACACCCCAACCGACACCGAAGCAACGTGTGGGAGCCGTTCTGACGCGATCCGCAAGCCGTTGGCCAGTTGGCTGACCTCGGCCGACGCCGACATCGATTTCACCGCCGGCGCCGGTCGCCCCCGCGCCCGCCGCGTCGATCGCGCCCACCACGCTCACCACGATCGCCGTCGCCCTCAGAAGCCGGACGCGACGGTCCGAGGTCGCCGTAGGTCTGCGCGGCCTCAGCGTCGAAGTAGTCGTCGAAGCTGACGCGATCAGCACCGGCGGGCGCGTCGTCAGACGACGCCCGCGGCTCGCGGGGTTCACGCGGGGCGCGATCGGAGCGTTCAGCGCGCTCACCCCGCTCGGGGCGTTCGCTCGGGCCAGAGTCGCCGCCGCCGGAACCGGAGTCGGCACCCTCGCCAACCAGCGCGAGTGCGACCTTGCCCTGCGGGTCGATGTCTTCGACGATCACCTGAACTTCGTCATCGAGCGCCAGCACATCCTCAACTCGGTCGATCCGTTTGCCGCGCCCGATCTTGGAGATGTGCAACAGGCCGTCGCGGCCCGGCAAAATGTTGACGAACGCACCAAATTTGGTGATGTTCACGACCTTGCCGGCATACGTTGCGCCGACCTCAGCCTTTGGCGGGTCGATGATCAACAGGATCCGCCGCTTGGCCTCCTCGACGATCTCGATGTCTTTCGAGCCGATCGTGACCATGCCGACTCGACCGTCGTCGTCGACGTTGATGTCGGCGCCCGTCTCTTGCTGAAGCGTGTTGATGACCTTGCCCTTCGGGCCGATCACCTCACCGATTTTGTCCATCGGAATCTCGAAGCTGACGATCTTCGGCGCCGACCCCTGCACCGAGTCACGCGGGGCGTCGATCGCGCTGGCCATCACTGCGAGGATCTGCTCGCGGGCCTCTTTGGCCTGATGCAACGCTTGTGCCAACACCTCCGAGGGCAGACCGTCGATCTTGGTATCGAGCTGCAACGCCGTGACGTACTCAGCCGTGCCGGCAACCTTGAAGTCCATGTCGCCGAACGCGTCCTCCGCACCGAGGATGTCGGTAAGGGTGACGTACTTGCCGTCGTGGAACACCAAACCCATCGCAATACCCCCGACGGGAGCTGCGATCGGGACGCCGGCGTCCATCAGCGACAACGTCGAACCGCACACCGAGGCCATCGATGTCGAACCGTTTGACGACAACACCTCCGACACCAAACGCAAGGTGTATGCGAACTCTTCTGCCGAAGGGATTACCGGCAACAGCGCGCGCTCTGCGAGCAATCCGTGACCGATCTCGCGCCGTTTGGGGCCACGCATAAAGCCGGTTTCACCCGAGGCAAAAGGCGGCATGTTGTAGTGGTGCATGTATCGCTTCGACTCATCGACTCCAATGGTGTCGAGCATCTGCTCCATCCGGGGCATACCCAACGTGGTGACGTTTAACACCTGGGTCTCGCCACGCTGGAACAGTCCCGAACCGTGCGCCGTCGGGATAACGCCGACCTCGGCGCTGAGCTGGCGCAAGTCCTTCGGACCACGCCCATCCATCCGCACACCCTCGCTGACGATGCGGTCACGAATGAGCTTCTTTGTGAGGCCACGCACCGCGGCTTTGATCTCGGACTCACGGCCTTCGAACTCAGCGGCCAAAGCGTCCATGGTCGCGGCCGCAACGGCGTCGACGGCCGCATTACGCGGCGTCTTTTCGAGGATTGTGAGCGCGGGCTTGAGATCGGCGCTGGCGACCTCGGCCACGCGGGCGGCCACGTCGTCGCCATATTCAACGTAGAGCTGGTAACTCGGCGTGGGTTTGCGGCCGGCCTGCTCGCAGAGCTGGAGCTGCAAGTCGATCGACTCAGCGATCCAGGTCTTGGCGGCTTCGAGTCCCTGCGCGAGCACCTCTTCGGTGATCTTCGGCGCACCCGCATCGAACTTCTTCGACGCACACTCGGTACCACCGGCCTCGACCATCATGATCGCGATCTCGCCCGCATCCGTGCGCCGACCGGCCACGACCAGCTCAAATGTCGAGTCGTCGCCCTCTTGGTATGTCGGATGGGCAATCCATGCGCCTTCGACGCTCCACGCCAGACGCACCGCGCCGATCGGGCCGTCGAAGGGAATGCCCGAAATCATCAACGCGGCCGACGCCGCATTGATCGCCAGCACGTCGTGTGGGTTTTCGAGGTCGGCGCCAAAGACCGTGCCGACGACGTGAACCTCGTTGCGGAAGCCGTTGGGGAACGACGGGCGCAGCGGGCGGTCGATCAAACGACACGTGAGGATCGCCTGATCCGACGCTTTGCCTTCACGGCGGAAGAACGAACCGGGGATTTTCCCGGCGGCATACATCCGCTCTTCGATGTCGACGGTGAGCGGGAAAAAGTCGGCACCCTCACGAACTGATCGCGCCATCGTGGCGGTGACCAACACGAGAGTGTCGCCGATGCGGCCTAATACCGCTCCATCAGCCTGCGCCGCGAGCTTGCCCGTTTCGAACGTGAGCGTGCGCGAAGTAGAGCTAATGGGGGAACTGACGGAGACGGGCTCCGGCATGTGGACTCCTGACCCGGGCGTTGAGGCCCGACAAGTGGAGGCGGTCAGAGGACAGTTCCCAGTGGTCAACCCCTCAGCTCGACGTCACTTGCCGGATCGTGCCGCGTGACAGCGTGACGCCGAGGGGCTGGCCACTGACAACTGGCGGCATCGACCGCCGGTTGGTGATGACCTGCGGCCGAGTTGGCTACCGGCGAAGACCCAGACGAGCGATCAGCCCACGGTAACGCTCGACATCTGTGGATTTCACATAGTCGAGCAACCGCCGACGACGCCCGACGAGCATCAACAACCCACGCCGCGAGTGATGGTCCTTGGGGTGGACCTTCAAATGATCGGTGAGGTGGTTGATCCGCCCTGTCAACAAAGCGACCTGGACCTCGGGCGACCCTGTGTCGGAGGCGTGAGTGCGGTACTCGGCAATCGTTGTTGCGGTGTCGGGCATATCTCGCTGGTTTCCTGAATCCATCGGTGCTACTCGGCGAGCAGCGGCAACCAGTGTAGTCAGCGCGAACGTGATCGCCCCAACCCCGGCGACCGTCGCGCGCGCAAGCCCGCGCTTGTGCCCAGTTCCGGCCCAGTTCCGGCCCGGGCTCAGGCCGGGATTATGCCCGGCTCAACGCCTCTCGCGTGTGGGCGCAATCGATGTGAATTTGCTCGATGAGCGCGTCGACCGAGCTAAACCGTTGTTCGCCGCGAAGGCGTTTTACGAACTGCACTCGGGCGGTCTCGTGGTAGAGGTCACCGGAGAAGTCGAGCAGATGCGGTTCGAGCAGCGGCGCCGCTTGGTCCTCATAAAACGTCGGCCGCCGACCCAAACTCACCGCGGCCATGTGCCGCGAACCGTCGGGGCGTACGTACCAACCCGCATAAATGCCGTCAGCGGGCAGGCACACGTCGCCCGCGACCGCAACGTTGGCCGTCGGAAAACCGAGCTCTCGACCGCGGCGATCACCCGCCTGCACAACCCCGCGGACCTCGTGGGGACGGCCGAGCAAACGGTTGGCGGTCGCCAAGTCTCCCGCACCAAGTGAGTGGCGGATTCGAGTGGAACTCAACGTCAGCCCTGAGTCGTTGCTCACCAGCGCCAAACCCGACACGGTCATCCCTAGGGGCGCTCCCACCTCGGCGAGCAGTGCGACGTCACCCGCGCGGCGATGGCCAAAACGGAAGTCCTCCCCGACCACGACCGTACGTGCGCCCAGTTGACCCACAAGCGTTCGGGCCACAAAGTCCTCAGCGGGCTCGAGCGAGCGGGCCTCGTCGAAGCGGACCACCACCACGTGATCCACACCGGTGCTCGCGAGCAGGTCGAGCTTTTGCGCAAGGTCGGTCAACACCAACGGCGCGCGTCCCGGCTTGACGATCGAGGCCGGGTGGCGGTCGAAGGTCACCACGACCGACTCCGCCCTGCGCCCCGCCGCAAGGTCACGAACGTGGGCGATTACCGCGCGATGGCCGACGTGAACGCCGTCGAAAACACCGATCGTGACCACGGTCCCCGACTCGGGCACCGCGAAGGCCTCGGGATCGAACCACGTCATCATTTCCGCGTCATCATTTCCGCGTCATCCTCACGCGCCTAAGCGCCCGACAATTCAGCCGACCGCAAGGACCGGATCGCCCAGACCGTCAAGACGACTGCGAAAGCGAGACTGGCAACCACAGCAGTATCGACGGAGTGGAGCCGGCCGAGGAACACGTCACGCACAGCCGTGAGCACATAGGTAATCGGGTTCACCTTCGCAGCCGACTTGAGCCAGCCGCCGAGCAACGCGAGCGGCACATAAACCGGCGCGAGGAAAAACGCCAACATCAGCGGCATTTGAATCGCGGGACCCGCTTGCGAGGACCGGATCCGCATCGCGACCCCCACGCCCCACAACACGGCTAGCTGATTAACCACCAGCGCCATAGCAGCAGCGATAGCGAAATCACCAGGCGCGGGAAGCTTCACGCCGCCGACGAACCCAATCGTGGTGATCCACGTCATCGTCACCAGGCAGCGCACGATGCCGGCAAAGGAGTAGCCCAACAGGATCCCGCGCCGGTCAGAGGCCGCAAGCATGATCCGCCGCATGAACTTGGTGTCGAAATCGCGCGCAACCCCAAATCCCAAGAAGGCCCCAGCAAAGCCACTCGACTGCAAGAACGTGAAACACCACTGAAAGGTCGCGTAACCCTTGGGGTAGTCGAAGCCGGGGAGGTCGCCGATCTTGCTCAGGCCGCCAGTGAATGCAACGAAAAACATCAACGGAAAAAGCAGCGACGGCATAAAAAGCGCCGGGTTCGAGTAGAAGGTCTTGAGCGATCGCCACGCCACGGCCCGAGCGACGCCAAGCAAGCGACCTCGTGCGTCGCGCGGCGCGGCTGCGCTCGACCCCGTTTCCATCGGACCGGGCTCTGGCGCCGCCGTCGAGGTCGCCATCACGCGCGCCCGACTCGTGAGTGCGCCGCGCGAGCGCCCAAGGTCAACACCACAGCAATCCCAACGAGCAAAATCACCAGTCCCCGGGTCAAGGCCTGTCCATCCCAGCCCGTGATGAAGACCGATCGAATGGCCTCGATCGCGTAACTGAGCGGATTGGCCGTCGCCACCGCCTTAAACCACTGCACCTTCATCAACTGGCGGGGAAAGTTCGAACTCGAAAGGAAAAGCAGGGCAAAAAAGATCGGGAACAGCCCCTCCACGGCTTCAGTCGTGCCCACCTTCAGAGCCAGCCACGAGCCCAGGCCGGTAAAGAAGGCGGCAACCAAGACCCCAAGTCCAAGGATCGCCGGTACACCGGCCCAGCCCGCGGCGATGTGGGCGCCGAGGAGCCGGCCAACGAACAAATACACACAGCCGTTCAGTAACGCCACGCCGAGCAGGCCGGCCCAGTGACCGAGCAGCAGGATCGGCCCCGACACCGGCGTGAGCCGCATCCGATCGAGAAAACCAGTCGAGATGTCGATGGCGAGGTTCGACCCCGCCGAGGTCGCCAAGTTGGCCGCGCCGTAGAAAAACGTCGACGCGAGCGCGAAGTCGATGTAACGCTGCGCCGGAAAACCCTGCAGTTTCACGACATTCGACAGACCCTGCGAGTTGAAAAGCAGCAACATCAGCGGAAACAACAACGGGAAAAACAGCTGACTCGGCTGACGAATCACCCGCAGGAACGAGCGCCGCGCCAAAAACACGAACTGATCGAGCGCGTTGGGGTCACGCTTGGCCGCGGTGATCGCATGGGCCCCGGCCGCGGGGCCGGTTGGATGCGGCCCGGGCTCGGGCAGGGTTGGATGGGGCCCGGCCTCGGGCAGGGTTGGATGGGGCCCGGCCTCGGGCCCGGTTGGATGCGCCCCGGCCTCAGACTCGGTCGGATCCCCGGTCATCGTTCGCCCGGGGCGCCGGCAACCGCCCCTTCCAGCAGCACGCCGGTCTTGGCAAGGAACACGTCGTCGAGCGTCGGCTCGTGCACCGACAGGTCGCTGACAACCAGCGAGGCCGCGTCGAGCGCCCGCACGACGTCGACCACACTCAGCTCCGCTGATCCCAACCTGACGCTGATGACACCGTCCTTTGTGTTGACCAACGAGCCGAGCGGTGCCAGCGCTGCCCGCACAGCGACGTCGTCGCCACGGCGCGCGACGACGTCGACCCGAGCTGTGCCAATGCCGGCCTTGAGCTCGGCGGGCGTGCCCTCGGCGACGATCTTGCCCTTGTTGATGATTCCGACTCTGTCGGCAAGAGCATCGGCCTCTTCGAGGTACTGCGTGGTCAAGAACACGGTGACGCCGTCCTCGCGGGCCAACCGAGCGACCTCGTCCCACAATGCGAGGCGGCTTTGCGGGTCTAGGCCGGTCGTCGGTTCGTCGAGAAACAAAATGCTCGGCCGGTGGATCAGCGCGAGCGCAAGGTCGAGGCGCCGCTTCATCCCGCCGGAATAGCTGCCGGCCCTGCGGTCGGCCGCATCGCTCAGGCCCACTCGTTCGAGCAGTTCCTCGCCCCGAACGGCTCGTTCATGTGGGTCGATTCCCTGCAGCGAGGCTTGCAACCGCGTGTGTTCGCGGCCGGTCAACATCGGGTCGAGCGCCACTTCCTGCAAGGCAGCACCCATCACCGATCGAACCTCGCGGCCGCGGGAAGCGACGTCGAAGCCTCCCACCGACGCCCGGCCGCTCGTGATCGGCAACAACGTCGTCAACATCAGAACTGTGGTCGACTTGCCCGCACCGTTGGGTCCGAGGAAGCCGTAGATCTCTCCCGCCTCGATACGCAAGTCGATTCCGTCGACGGCGCGCAGGCCGCTTGGGTATTCCTTGACTAATTCCTCGACAACGATCCCGCGTTCGGCACCTTGCCCGACCATGCCCTGAGTCCTTCCTCGGCCCACGCCT
>CAZWPY010000016.1:2536-3798 GCA_964635475.1 uncultured Acidimicrobiia bacterium | reverse complement strand
CGTCGAGGATGGCGCGCGGCCCCGAGTCTGCGGCGGCACCCGACGGTGCGGCAGGACGGCGGCCGTGACGGACATCGGTGATCAACTGTTCGTCGCCCACGATCGGACAAAGCGGCCCCAGTGCGACCCGATTGTCGAGAAGGCGGACATCCTCGGCCGCGCACGCGTTGTCGACCGAATAGTCACCGATGCGCTGACGCCGAAGCCCTGAAAGATGAGCCACCCCGCCGAGCGCTTCACCGAGGTCGGCCGCGAGCGAACGAATGTAGGTGCCGGTCGAGCACTCCACTTCCACAAAAGCCCGCGGCGATGCACCGGGTTCGAACGCAACAAGCTCGAAACGATGAATGGTGACCGGCCGTGCCTCTCGTTCGACCGACTCGCCCCGCCGCGCCTTTTCGTACAGGCGTTCACCACCCACACGTCGGGCCGAGACCATCGGAGCAACCTGCTCGATTTCCCCGCGGAAAGCCCCGAGCGCGGCCGCAACGTCGTCGGCCGTGAGTGCAGACATGTCGGCTTCGGCCACGACCTCGCCGGTGCTGTCGAGCGAGTCGGTAGCCGATCCGAATTCGACCCAGCCGGTGTAGCACTTGGGCAAGTGCGACAAATAGGGCAGGACCCGGGTGAAGTGGCCAACGCCGACAACCAACACGCCAGTCGCGTCGGGATCGAGCGTGCCGGAGTGCCCAACGCGGCTCGTGCTCAACGTGCGCCGGACCACCCCAACGACGTCGTGGCTCGTCATGCCCGCGCGCTTGTCGATCACCGCGATCCCATGGACGTCCGCATCGCGGCGGCGCCGACTCGTCTTACCCACGACCGCCCACCTCGCGGCCGACGAGATCGAGCACCGCTGCCCTGACCGTCGCGACGTCGTTGGCAGAAGTAAAGCCCGCGGCAAACCGGTGCCCGCCGCCGCCCAACGCCGACGCAACTCGGGAGACGTCGACCCGACCGAGCGAACGCATCGATCCGCGAGTGTCGCCGCCGGGCGTTTGCTTCAACACGACAGCCACATCGGCCTCGGCGGCACGACGCACCCAGTCGATCAAGGGCTCCGTATCGGAGACGTCCACTGCGAATCGAGCGAGTTGCTCGTTCGACACTGTCGCGACGGCCACGCGAAACCCCGGCTCATTCGCCACAGTGTCGAGCAGAACCATCTCCGCGCTCGCTACGACCTCGCCGCACAGGCGCAGCACCGCAAACGGCGTCTCCTCGAAGAGCTCACGCGATATCTGCGCGATCGGCAGATCGTG
>CAZWPY010000016.1:0-2436 GCA_964635475.1 uncultured Acidimicrobiia bacterium | reverse complement strand
GGCAACGTCGGCCTCATCACGGGGGTCGAACTCACCCCGATCTCGCAGTTCTTTCAAGATCTGCTCCACGCGACCACCCGACTCAATCGCCGGATCGGCGCCGAATGTCAGCGTGGGCGTGTTCTTCAAGTGCGTTTGCCGCGCAACGGCGGCCTGCAAACGCGGCCGCAGCTCGGTCAGGGCCATGCGGGCCTCGTGGCTGAGTGTCCCAAACCACACGGTGGCGTGTACGGCTTCGGGATCAGAGCTCACGCCAGTGACCGTCGCGAGATACAGACGCGGATCATCGATTCGCTCAAGTTCTTCGGCGACGATCTGGCCGATGAGCCGATCGAGCCGTGCGGTTCGTGGATAGGAAGTGGAACGAGGAGATCGCCGCCGAGTCACCCCCCCATTGTGATGCAACGGGGAGCGAATCCGACTCGGTTTGCCTCACTCAACGCGAGGGCCGAATCTCCTCGTAGTCGGCGGCCACAAAACGCCGAGTGCGGGTCCAGAACTCTCGCAACGAGTACGGCCAGTTCTGGCTGATTCGGCCCTTGGCGTTGCGGTACCACGTGTTGACGCTCGCCGCCCCCCACGCCCGGCCCGCGTTGCCGACATCGACCCACTCGTTGTACGCGTCGTGGACCTCCGCGCGGCAGTCGTATGCGGCCAGCCGGCTTGTGATGACCTGTCGCACCGCGTCGACGATGTAGTTCGTTTCACACTCGCTGAAGTAGATGATCGAACCGTTGACCACGATGTTGGTATTGGGTCCGTACATCAAAAACATGTTGGGGAATCCAGGGATCGTCATACCCAAGTAGGCCCGCGCGTCGCCGTCCCACTGTTGGTGGAGGTCGACCCCACACCGACCGCGAACCTGCATCGGCACCAGAAACGACGACGCGGAGAAGCCAGTGGCGTAAACCAGCACGTCGTGAGCCCGACGGGTGCCCTTGACGTCACGAATGCCATCGGCTTCAACACGCTCGATGCCCGCTGTCACCAACTCGACGTTGCGACGAGCCAAGGTTTTCGCCCAAATCCCGTTGTCGCGCAAGAACCGTTTGGCCGCAGGCGGATAGTGGGGTTCGAGCTTTGCGAACAGCTCCGGGTCGGGGAACTCCGCACGCAGATAGGCGACGAACAGCTGCCGCAACAGCTCGTTGAGGGCGCTCGTGGACGCTGGCGCGCCGTCCCAGTCGGGATCCGCTTGCGCCAAGGGCAACAGACCCTCGTGCGTACGCCAAAACAGCCACAAACGATCCCAGTGCGAGTACTCGGGCACGTGGCGGCCCATCCACCGCAAGCCGACGGGAATCTCGTCGTGATAGTCCGGCGTGGGCAACAACCACGCAGGAGTGCGTTGGTAAATGGTCAGTTCGCTCGCCTGCTTGGCAACCTCCGGGATCAACTGCGCAGCACTCGCGCCGGTCCCGATCACCCCGACTCGTAAACCCGTGAGGTCGAGCGCCTCCGGCCACCGAGCGGAGTGAAAGGCCGGGCCAGCAAAGTTGTCACGGCCCTCCAACGGTGGCACCACCGGTCGATTCAGTTGCCCGACCGCGCACACCACCACGCGCGCAACAACCTCGCTGTCCGACACACCGATTGCAGGATCGCTGCGTCGGACCTGCAAGCGCCACACGCACGCCGCGTCGTCCCAGTCGGCGGCGAGCACCTCGGCGTTGAATTCAGTGAGCGCAGCGAGCCCAACGGCATCGAAGCTCCCAGCGAAATACTCCCGCAGTGCCGGTTGAGTCGAATAGAAATGCGGCCAGTCCGGCGTCTGCGCAAACGAGTAGCTGTAGAGGTGGTTGGGAACATCGACCCGGCAGCCCGGGTACGTGTTCTCCCACCACGTGCCGCCGATGCCGCTGTTCTTCTCCAAAATTCGCACCGAGACACCGGCTTGTTGGAGCCGGTGTGCGGCGACAATGCCCGACATTCCGGCGCCGATCACCACCACCGGGCACTCTGCTGCATCCACGTCGAAGTCCGAGATGTGCCAGCGCGGAGCTCGTAAGTCTTGTCCGCCGAGCGCGAGTTCCTCCGACAAGAGTTCGAAATAGTCGTCGTCGAGGTCGCTACCTGTCACAAACTCGATGAGGCGGCGCAGGTTCTCGGCGCTCGGCGCGGACCCCGCTACGTTGCCGCGATCGCGGTAGCCCGCCAGCGCCCGGGTCGCGAGCGTCGCCGCGTACTCCTCGTCGTCAGCGCTGAACCCGGCCTTGGGCTCGAGGTTCCGGAGTGGATCGGGGCGCAGCTCGTCGACGAGAACCGAGTAGTCGCCCGTAAGCGCCGCAACAGACGCGAGCAATGGGGCAACGTCGGCGGCGCGCACGGCCGCGTGGATTGCCGCGTCGCTGTCGGTGATGGGCTCGGGCGAGGGATTGATCCGCACGGCGCCGAGTCTGGCACCGCCGCGGCTCGCTGCTCCATCCCAAACGA
>CAZWPY010000015.1:34368-38341 GCA_964635475.1 uncultured Acidimicrobiia bacterium | reverse complement strand
CGTCGGCGGCTGGTTGGCCTGCCGCTCGGCCGGCCAGTTATCGAACAAGTACGGCAAGATCGAAGACATGGTCGTCAGCCTCGATGTCGTGCTGGCCGACGGGACCGCGATCACCACCGCTGCGGCACCGCGGGCTGCGGTCGGGCCCGACCTCAACCAGGTGTTTGTCGGATCAGAAGGCACGCTCGGCGTGATCACAGGCGCCCGGGTTCGAGTTCACCCGCTACCCACCGCGCACGAGCGCGCCGCGTTTACGTTCACCTCGTTCGCCGCAGGTCTTGAGGCCTGTCGACTCACATCTCGGGCCGGGATCGCGCCCGCTGTGATGCGGCTCTACGACGCGACCGAAGCGCAGCGCAACTTTGCCGTGGATTCCGCGCTCGTGATCGCTTTCGATGAGGGCAGCCCTCGCAGCGCGGCGGCCGTACTAGCCGATGCGTCCGACGCATGCCTCGCTGCGGGCGGCGTCGCCCGCGACGACGCCGACGCGTTGGTCGGTCGCTGGCTCGACCATCGCAACAACGTGTCGCAGCTCCAAACGCTGGTGCAGCGCGACGTGGTCGTCGACACGATCGAGATCAGTGGTCCGTGGAGTCGTTTGCCCGACATCTACACCCACGCAACGGCGGCGCTGCGGGCCATCGACGGCACTGTCGCGGCCAGCGCGCACCAAAGCCACGCCTACCCCGACGGGGCCTGTCTCTACTTCACTTTCGCCGCGATCTTGCCGCTCGACGGCCTCTCCCGGGAGGAAGTCCGCGAAAGGAAAACGTCGTACTACCGCGCGGCCTGGGACGCCGTCACTGCGGTCGTGCTCGCCAACGGCGGCGCCCTCAGCCACCACCACGGTGTCGGGCTCAACCGCTCGCGTTTTGTACCCGACGCGCTCGGCGCATCGTTTGGTGTGTTCACCGCGATCAAGAACGCACTCGACCCGCGGGGAATCCTCAATCCCGGCAAACTCGGCCTCGCGCACCCATTTGGCGCAACGCAGTGGGATCCAACCGGTCCCACTTCCGCCGGGGCGCCGTAGCTATGGAGCGGCCCGAGCTCTCGCGACCACGCGTCGGCGCGGCCGTCGCGTTCATCGTCGGAGCCGGGACGATCGTGTTGTTCGCCGGACGCGGACTCGACGGTTGGGACTGGCTGCTGTTCGCCGCCGTGGTTGTCATCGCGGTGCTCGGCGGCCGATTCGCCGCGTCGAAACCCGCGCCGTTGTCTCAAGCGACATTGGCAGGACTGATCGGTGGCATGGCGCTGGCAGTCGTTCGTGTTGTGATCGGAATCGCCACTGATCACTCGTTGCGCGCGGGCGGCGTCGTGCTGCTCGTCGCGATCGTGACCCTCGCGGCAGTCGCTGGCGGAGTGACCCGTACTCGCAGCCGCCCGTCCTGAACGACCCCGCGGCGCACGCGGGCGCACGCGGCTCACGCGGCGCACGCGGCGCACGCGGCGGAGCAAACACGGCTCAGAGGTCGCTCGCGGCTCGGGCGAGAGCAACGCGGGCTGCCGCGGCGAGCTGTGCGGCTGAGGCCTCGATCACGGCACTCGCGATCACGGCAACCCAGCCGCGGGCGCGATCGACGGTCGCCGTGTCGACACCGGCCGCAGCGATGAAGACCTCTCTGGCCGCTTCGTCGAACAGCCACCACGCCAGCGCGACGTCACATGCGGGGTCGCCCTGACATAGGTCGCCGAAGTCGATGAGACCAGCGAGCGAGTTGTCCGGTCCAACGATCACGTTGCCCGGGTGCAAATCGCCGTGCACCCAAACGGGCGCGCCGGAAAACTCGGCTGCCCGAAGGCCCCGATCCATTACAGCGTCCAGGGCGTCCCAGTCCTCGCCCGCAGCGCGTAACACCGACTCACGAGCCACGAAAGCGGGCACTCGTTGAGAGAGCGCCACTCCACGAACCGGATTCATCGGTGCGGCGGGCGGCGCGGCGCTCGTCGCCAACACCCCGACAACCGCGCCCAGCTGCCGGGCTAGTCCCAGGTCGTCCGCGAGTTCGGCGCCTCGACGCAAGGCGGCCTCGCCATCGACCCACCGCACAACGCTCCAGGGACTTGCGAACAGCTCGCTCGCGACGCCTCGACCGACTACCTCGGCCACCCGAAGCGGAGCCAACAACGCCGCAAACTCACCGACCCACCGCTGCTCGTTGAGGATCAGCTGCGCCGCAACCTGACGGCGCGGAACACGTACTGCCAAATCGTCGCCGAGCCGCCAGGTCACGTTGTCCCAACCGGAGCCCACGAACCGCAACGTTTGACTCGCCCACTGCGGCAGCTGTTCGCGCAACAGCGTGCGCACGAGTTGGTCGTCCACACGCCAGTCGGCGGGAGGAGCCTCACGGGGCGACACGCGGAAAGGTTACGGTCATAGGCGAGCAGTCCGGTCAGGACGTACGGCGGAGGTCGCTCATGACATGGCTAGTGGTCGACGAGGGCACCTCAGGCGTGAGGTCGGCGCTGGTCGATGACAACCTCGAACTGCACGACGTCGAATACCGCACCGCGCTCCCAGATAGCCCCGCGCCCGGGCTGGTCGAGTTCGACGCGCAGGCGCTCGCCGAGACCACGCTGGCCGTCGCGCGTCGCGCCGCGACACAGCTGGCCGAGGCGGGCACATCAGCCGCGGGCGTTGGTATGTCGAACCAACGAGCCTCGGTCGTGGTGTGGGAGCGAACCACGGGAAAACCCGTCGCGCCCGGCATCGGCTGGCAGGACCTGCGGACCGTGGGCACGTCGCTCGTGCTGGCCGCCGAGGGCATCCGCTTTGCCCCGAACCTCTCGGGAACCAAGTTCGCCCACATCCTCGACACCGTTGATCCGGATCGGCGGCGCGCGAGAAACGGCGAGATCTGCTGCGGCACTGTCGATTCATGGCTGATCTACACGCTCACCGGCGGGACACGTTTTGCGACCGAACCCAGCAACGCCGCGCTTACCGGGCTACTCAATCACTCGGCAACCGACTGGGACCCCGCGCTGCTTGAGCGGCTCGGCATTCCTGAGCAGTGTCTCCCAGAGATCCTCGACTCCACCGCGAGCTTCGGCCCGGCCGTCGCGGTGCCGGGCAACCCGCAGATCACCGGCGTCGCTGGCGACCAGCAGTGCTCGCTCATCGGCCAGGGTGCGACACAGCCCGGAACCGCCAAACTGACGTTTGGCACCGGCGGCATGCTCGATGTCTGCGTCGGCCCGAAGCGGCCCGCGGGAGCCAACCGCACTTCTCACGGGTCCTTTCCCATCGTGTGTTGGCGCCACCAGAACCACATGGTGTGGGGGCTCGAAGCGGCGATGTTGACCGCGGGCACGGCCGTCGAATGGCTCCGCGACGACCTCGGGCTCATCGACACCGCAGCCGACTCCGACTCGATCGCCGCCAGTGTCGCCGACTCGGGCGACGTGTGGTTTGTTCCCGCGTTCCTTGGCCTCGGCACCCCCTACTGGGACTACGGGGCGCGCGGAGCGCTTGTCGGACTGACCAGAGGGACCGAGCGGGCCCACGTCGTGCGTGCGGTGTTGGAAGGAGTCGCGCACCGTGGCGCCGACCTCGTCGAGGCGGCAGCTCTCGACCTCGACACCGACTTCTCCTCCATCCGGATCGACGGCGGCATGTCGGCCAACGACACGTTCGTCCAAGCATTTGCCGATGCCAGCGGTTGCCGCGTCGAGGTGTCGCACTTCCGCGAAGCGACGACCTTCGGTGCGGGTTTGCTCGCCGCCGTTGGCAGCGGACGCTTTAGCGATCCGGCCGAGCTAACGACGTTGTGGCGGCCGACGAAAGTAGTAGAGCCGCACGTGCGAGCGGGCTGGCGCGAACGGTGGGCAGAGGCCGTCGAACGCAGTCGGCGCTGGCACACCGACTTGTCAGCGATCGACTTCTGACTTTGTCAGCGATCGACCTCCGGTCTTGTCAGCGATCGACCTCCGGTCTTGTCAGCGATCAACTTCTGGCCCGCCGCGA
>CAZWPY010000015.1:24439-34268 GCA_964635475.1 uncultured Acidimicrobiia bacterium | reverse complement strand
CTTGTCAGCGATCGACCTCCGGTCTTGTCAGCGATCAACTTCTGGCCCGCCGCGAGAACTGCGGGCCTCGGGCATCCACCCGGCGGCTTCCTCTAGCCACGCCAGCGTCTCGTCGTCCCAATCTGGCAGCTCACCGTCGGCCCCCTCGCCGCCCTCACGCACGTCGCGGCGCCAGCGATTCAGCCTCGTCGGCTCCCGTCCGACCACGCCGACCACCGAATAACTCTCGCTTGTGCGCTCGGCGCCGGGCCCTTCTGCCACGAACGCCGAGTCGGGTAATGCGTCGGCCATCTTGACGTAGAACGGCGCGCCCGTCGCCACCGCGGGATGGCGAGCCGGGTCGTTTGCTTCCAGATCGTGCAGCAGTGACTCACCTTCGAGGTCGAATCGCGGCAAAGCCCGATCGAGCCATGCTGGCAGCCGCCACGCGCGGTCACCCAGCAGCGACAACGCGGCTGGGACGAACACGATCCGAACGAGCGTGGAATCGAGAACCACCGCCGCGGTGAGGCCCACTCCGAACATCTTCACAAGCGGATCCGACGCGGCAATTGCCGACGCGAACACCGCCACCATGATCGCCGCCGCGGCCAAAATAACTTTGGCCGAACTCGAGATACCAGCCACGACGGCCTCGCGTGCACTCAAGCCGTCGATCACGTAGGCCTCACGCACTCGGCTGAGAATGAAGACCTCGTAGTCCATCGACAGTCCGAACAACACGGCGAACATCACGAGCGGGACAAACGGAGCAATCGGCACCGCCTGGTCGACCCCGATCAACGACGCCCCCCAGCCCCACTGGAAAACGGCGACGACCACGCCGAACGCTGCGCCAATCGAGGCAAGGTTGCCGACAACGGCTTTCAGCGCGACCCACGGCGATCGAAACACCGCCATCAGCAAGAGAAACGACACGCCAACGACGACGGCAACAAAGCCCGGCAACCGCCTACTCACCAACCCCGACAAGTCGACCAGAAACGCCGTCAGTCCCGTCACGCGGGGCTTCTCCATACTCGTCGCGCCCTGGATCTGACCGACCGACACCGCGCCGCCCAACGCTTCGGGGGCTACGTCGGCCACGGCCTCCATGACCAACGGGTCGACCGCGGATGCCCCGGTGCTGCCCGAGGCGAACCGTTCGAGGCCACGAGTAATCAATGTCGAACGCAGCTCGTGCACCAAGGCCGCCGTCTCGGGAGCGTCGGGCGCGTGAGCGGGAGCAACACCAATAAGCGCATCGGAGCCATTGCGACTCACCAACACAGCCGCCGCGACGCGGGTGTCCTCGCGCACGGCCCCCAAAATCGAGTCGATCGCTCGCTCCCGTTGGTCTGACGGCACGCTTTCCAAGTCGAGCGGGACGGCGAGAGGCCCATTAAATCCCGCACCAAACGCCCGCGCGAGTTCGTCGTAAGCCGCCCGAGTCGACGTGCCAACCGGGTCGGAACCCGCATCAGCCATGGCCAGTCGCAAACTGGCAAGCGGCACGCACAACACGCCCAACACCGCGAGCGCGCCGACGAGGCCGATCAGTGGACGGCGCTCAACAGCGGCCGCCCAACGCGCCGACCAACCCAGCGCTTCGGCGCCGCCGGGTTCGGCAACACCCAATCCCGACGGAGCCCCATGGCGACCGCGGGTCGGCACCATCTTGGCGCCCCACAAGGCCAGCAACGCTGGCAACAACGTGATCCCACAGGCAGCCACGATCGCCACGACGCCCGCGGAGGCCAGGCCCATGATCGAGACCAGCGGTATGCCGATCGTCACGATCCCCGCGAGCGCCACAACCACAGTTCCCCCAGCGAACACAACAGCCGACCCCGCCGTGGCGAGCGCCCGACCGACGGACTCATCGACAGCCAACCCGTGCCCGAGAAAGCCACGAAACCGCGTGATGATGAACAGCGCGTAGTCGATTCCAACCGCGAGTCCGAGCAACACCGCGAGCGTGGGCGTAAATCGCGACACAGGGATCACACCCGCGACCACCAACACGCCGGCCATCGCCACTCCCAACCCGACGAGCGCGGCAATCAGCGTCGCGCCCATTGCCCGTAAGGAACGCAGCGCGATCAACAACACCACGATCGCGACGAGCAAGCCGACAGCCTCTTTGCTCTCGACGTGTTTGTACGTCACAGCTTCGCCGCCGATGTGCACGTCGAGCCCTGCTGCCTCAAGGGGCGCGACCGCCGCGCGCAACTCCTTCGTCGGATCCGCACGCTCCTCAGGCCGTTCGGAAAAGCGCACTTCCCAATACGCGGTGTACTGATCGACCGAGATGTGCGATATCGCGTCGTTGGGATCGGCAAAATCGGTGACGCCGACGACCCCGTCGATCGCACCCAAACGCGACTGCACGGCCAACAGCACATCGCGGTGCGTCTGAATCGCCGCATTCGAGTCGACAACGACCACGTTGGCGGTCCCGCCGGCATACTCGGGAAACGCGTCACGCAGCTGATCGAGCCCCGCCTGCGCTTCGGTCCCGGGCAAACGGAACGAGTCGCGAAAGTCGGCACCGAAGGTGACCGCGGAGAGGCCGACGCCGACCGCGATCGCGACCCACGCCACGATCACTCTCATCGGGTGGCGCGCGATCCAGCGGCCGAGTCGAAGCATGCCTGACGACACGGTGCTCACCCCTTCCCACGCGTGCCCGCGGTGCGCAGCGATCGCACCGGTTCAGCAACTACTCTAGCTCACTCTCCGTGAGACTCCCAACCGCGGTTCGCGGTTGCTCCCCAGACGGGCAATCGGGGACCGTGATCGACGGTGGATTCGTGCCCAACTCGGAGCAAGTAGCGTCGGCGGTGCAGCGAGTCGGCTGGGTGACCGCGGCGCCACCACGCGTCGAGGAAGGTCGGGGCTCCACAGGGCAAAGTGCTGGCGAGAGCCAGTCGGGGCGACCCGCAGGACAGTGCCACAGAAAACAAACCGCCAGCTTCTGCTGGTAAGGGTGAAACGGTGCGGTAAGAGCGCACCAGCGTTCGGGGTGACCCGAACGGCTCGGTAAACCCCACTTGGAGCAAGGTCAAACAGGGAGAGAGCGGCCCGCTTGTCGACTCCCGGGTAGGCCGCTGAGATGGATGGTCACCCAAGCGCCTCACGGCGCTGGACAGAACCCCGCCTACAGGCCGACTCGCTGCCCACCCACACCCACCTCTGACCCGCGTTGGACCTAATGGGACCTACGGCAGGCCGACGTCGCGGCCCGGGCACGCCGCGCACCCCACACCGCGAGACGCGCGGCGATCGGTCACGACCCGGTGCATTCAGCGGAGGAACTCCCCTGAGTTCACCATCAAGGTCTGGCCGGTGATTCGAGCCGACTGATCCGACAGCAAAAAGCCGAAGCTCGCGGCGACATCTCCGTCGGAGGGCACCTCGCGAAGGGGCATCTGCGCAGCGAGTTCGGCACGAACGTCGGCGGGGTCGAGCTGACGTTTCGAGGCCTGCCAGCTGCAGTAGGCCTCCACCGGCGGGCCCCACATCCAGGTCGGCACCACCATGTTGACCCGCACCCCACGTGGCCCGAGCTCGGTTGCCAACGAGTACATCATCGAGGTCAACGCCCCCTTCGACGCGGCGTAGGCGGCCTGTGGCAGTTGCGGGCGCCACATCGACTGCGACCCGGTCAACACCACCGATGAGCCCTTCACCAGCCGATCTCGAACGCCGCGCAACACGCGCACAGCGCCCAAGACGTTCACCTCAAACGTCGCCCGCCAGCCGTCGTCGGGCGTATCGAGCGTCGTACCGTGCACGGTGTCGAGCGCCGCGACGACAGCCACGCCATCGACACGATCCCAGGTATCCACGACCTCACGCACCGTCGCCTCGGCCTCAGGGGACGAGAGATCACACGCGACGCTCTCGGTGTTGGTGCCCCCCGGGTCGGCGTCGGCCACAAGCGCCTGCAAACGGTCGTGGTTGCGCGCTAGCGCGAGCACCGAAGCCCCTTGCTCGACCGCAAGCCGCAGCAACTCGCTGCCCAGACCCGGGCCGACCCCGGCGATCACGAGACGTTTGCCCGCAAGGATCTTCTCAGCCATCTCCCGACGTTACGGCAGCGGCCACTTCGGGGCGGTGGCGTGTGTGCTAGCACCACACCGTGGTGGCAAAGCTGAACCCCGACGAACTGATCGCAGCCGCAGCAAAGGGCGCGCGGACGCTGGCGCCGAGTGCGGCACTCGATCCCCTCGACCCCACCCTCGAACCCTCGGCAGTCGATCCGCTGCTCGTCGAGGCTCTCGAGGTCGCAACGTCGAGTCTCAACACCGAGGCCGCGCTCAACGACCTCGGGGTCGCGACCATGTCGCGGATCTTGCGGCGCAGCGTCACCCAACGCCTTTTGGTCGACTCGCTGCATCACAACGTCGTCGAGATCGCCGCCGTGACACCGACGGTCGTCAACATCTGCGGCCTGCCTCGCACTGGCACTACTGCGTTGCACTTCTTGTTCGCCCAAGACCCCAACATCCGCGTTCCCCGCGCCTGGGAAGCGACGCAGCCCGTACCCGCGCCCGACCGCGCCCTGCCCGCCGACCCGCGCATCGCGCGTACCGAGCAGGTGTTCGCGGCGATCGACGAGTACATGCCCGAGTTCGCCGCGATGCACGTACAGACCGCCGACGGGCCCGTCGAGACGCTCGACCTACTGATGTTGTCGCTCCGCACGCACAACCTCACCGGCTTGGCCCGGGTGCCGAGCTACCTAGAGTGGTTTCACACCACCGACCGGCGGCCCGCCTACGAGGCCGTGCGCCGAGCACTACAAGTACTGCAGTGGAAGTGGCCACCGTCGACGTGGGTGATCAAGTCGCCCTCGTGTACGTCGATGCTCGACTCAATCGAGGCCGCGCTGCCCGGCACGCGCCACATCTGGTGCCACCGCGACCCCGCAGCCGCCATTCCGTCGGTGTGCAGCCTCATCGAACACAGCCGAGCGCCCAATACCGACACAGTCGATTGCCTCGACCTCGGCGCCGAGGTGCTCGACTACTTCGACGACGCGCTCACGCGCGCAATGGCATTTCGTGACGCCGTCGGCGACGATCGATTCGTGGATCTAACCATGGACGAGTTCGTGGCAGACCCGGTCGGCGCGACGCAACGAGCCGGAGCCGCTGCGGGGCTGCCACTGTCGGAGACGGGCCGAGACGCGATGACCTACTGGGTTGGCCACCAAAAACGCCCGGCACGCGGCCACCGTTACACCGCAGCGCGTTACGGCCTCGACGCCAACCACATCCGCACGCGGTTGGCCCCGTACCTCGAACGTTTCCCCGTACGGCTGGAGGACCCACAGTGACCGACGCCACCCACCACGGACCCGACGCCGTCGCCTTGTGGAACCAATGGTGCGAGACACTGCGCGCCGGCGGCGAGGCGCTTTTGGGTCACGACGGCCTCAGTGCCGACAGTGCCGAACAACTCGACGGGGTCCGATACCTCACACGCCTCGTGCGCGCGGGACTGATGGCCTTTGTGGAGAACGAAGGTCCACGTTTTCCCGTGATCCGGGCCATGCCCGAGCTGGTCAAAATGGGACTCGACAACCCCGACAACGTCTACATGTCCGCAACCGTCGACCCGCGCTTCACCTATCGAATCTCGGGCACTAGGGGCACAGCGCACTACCTGGGTTTTGCTGCCCAGTCACAAAACTTTGCCAAGAACCCCGAGCTCGCCGGTGGCGCCGGACACCTCCACGATCGCGATCTGCAGCTCGGCCCCAACGGCGAGCTCGACGTCATCGCGAGCGTGACACCACACGATGGCAATTGGCTCGCCCTCGCGCCCGACACGTCGATGGTTCTGGTCCGGCAATCGTTCCTCGACCAGACCACCGAGAAACCCGCGCAGCTCGCCATCGAGTGCCTCGAGCCGTCGGGCCCGCCACGTGGTTTAGACAACACACGCCTGGCTGGTCGCCTACAGGGCTCAGCTCTGTACGCCCTCGGGGCCGCGCAACGGTTCGCCGACTGGGTCACACCGTGGTTCGATCACCCCAACGAGTTTTTTCTGCCGACCCCCGAGGAACACCGTCGCATCGGCGGCGATCCCAACATCGTCTGCGTGCTCGGTGCGTGGGAGCTCGCCGACGACGAAGCGCTCGAGATCACACTCGAGCCGCCGGAGTGCGACTACTGGAACATCCAGCTCGGCAACATCTGGGCCGAGTCGCTCGACTACCGCTGGCGACACGTCACCTACAACAGCCACACCGCCCCACCCGCGGCCGAGAAGAGCGCAGCGTCGCCGTCACCCGGCACCTACGTCGTGCGTATCGCGTCCGCGCCGACCCAGGGTTCGTTGTGGCTCGACCGCAGTGGGCTGCGGCGCGGCACCATGCTCATCCGCTGGGTGCGCGCCGAGCGTCATCCAGTCCCCTCGTGCCGCATTGTGCCCATGTAAACGACAGGGCCACACCCACCCTATGTGAGTGCTTGAACAACATGAGCCTCACCAATAGGCTCAGTCCTCAGAGTTACACGGCTGTAGTGCCCCAAGCCGGTGGCACCGCGGCCGGCAGCCGAGGAGGACGCGGTGACGCCGGAGGTCAATCAACACGAGCCCGCCTCGTCTGGCAGCCCCGCGTCTGGCAGCCCCGCGCCTGGCAGCCCTGCGTCTGGAAGCAACACCCGCCTGTGGACGTTTTTCGCCGCCACGTGCGTGACAGCAGGTGTCGGGCTTGCCGCCCTTCTCCCCCTCAACCAAGCGGCGGCGGCTTTAGCTATCGGAGTGCTCACCGGCTGTGCGTGTGCACTCGACGTCCACTTCGAGCGCGGCGGGTTTCTGCCGATTGGATACGCCGGGCTGATCGCGCTCGCGGCAGCCGCCGACGTCACGACGCTCCTCGCGGCCGGGTTACTCACCCTCGGCACGCTCGTGCTCATTCGCCGTCGCAGCGTTCGTAGCCACGTCGGTGCCGTTGCCCGATCAGTGACTCTCGCCACCGTTGCGGGCGGACTCGCGGCAGCTGCGCTGCGCACCATCGGGCCCCCCGGACAAGGCGTTGGCGAGCTGATGTGGGTCCTGGCCATCGGCGCCGTCGTTTTGGCCACAGATGCAGCCGTTCGACTGCTGCCCGCCCGGCGCCAAGATCACTTCACGCCGCTCGAGGCCACCCCTGCCGAGCTGGCGGTGCTGTCGAGCGCGGCGCTCATCACCCTGGGAGCTCGTCACGGCGGCCCGGTGGTCGCGGCTTTCGGGGCGCTGCCCCTTCTGATTGCTCACCACGCGTCGCGTCAACAGATCCAGGCCACAACAGTGCGCGCGCAAACGGTGCGCGCACTGTCGGTGGTCCCTGAAGTCGCCGGCCTTGCCGACGCTGGCCACGGCGAACGGAGCTCGCGGTACGCAACGGCACTGGCTCGTGAACTCGGCTTGTCTCGCCATGATCGCGACGAAGTCGCGCTCGCGGCTCTCGTGCACCACGTGGGAGCCGTGGCCTTCGACGCCGACAGTCCCGAGGCCAGCGACACCGACGTCGTCACGCGTGAGGCCGCCCGACTGCTCGCAGGTCGCGGCACGCTCGCGTCGCTGTCCACGCTGATCGAGCCCGGCGCGGCCACGCAGTCGCTCGCCGCGGCAACTGTTCGTGTCGCAGTCGATTTCGATCACCTCGTTGGAGATCAACCAACCCGCACGCAGTGGGCACTCGCGATGTTGGCCACCAGCGCGCCGCAACTCGGGGGACAACGTTCCCCGGCAAACCTGGCGCACATCACGACCGCGACCCAGGCGTTGGAACGACTCGTCACCCGCGATCCTCAGTTCACCCGTGAGGTCATCGCCCGATCGTTGCCGGCGCCCGTAGCAGTGGCGAGCGCCGGCGCCGACACGACCGCGACCACCGAGTCCGCCAAGACGGCTTAGGGCTCGGCCGTAGTCGGCCGCAGCCGGTCAACAGCGCTGAGCAACAACAACGCGGGCTCAACGAGGTCGAGCTCAACCCACGCGGCTGGCTCCAGCCGCAACTTCCACGACGCCTCCGGCCCAACTCCCAACGCCCAACAGATGGCCGCCTTTATCGGCGACACATGCGACACGACAACCACGTCGCCCGCCGCGCCGCCACGATCGTCGCCCGACTCCGCGCGGCTCTTGTGCGGAGCCATCGACCCGACGGCCTCGAGCCGCAAACGCTCGATTGCCGCGGCCACCCTGTCGTGAACGCTACGCAGCGACTCTCCGCCCGGCGGCGCCCAATCGGGGTCGCCCCGCCACTCGCGCCACTGCTCGCTCGATACGTCGGCAAGCGCACGTCCGTCCCACGAGCCGTAATCGAGCTCGATCCACTCGGCAGCAGGTTCAACCGCGACGCGGGCCGCGGCCGCGATCGGCGTCGCGGTCCGTCGACAGCGAGACAACGGCGAACTCAGTACTCGCGCCACGCGCAGCCCCGCCATCTCGGCGGCAACCAACCCGGCCGAGTGCGCTTGATCCTCCCCGCGAGATGTCAGCGCAAAGTCGCGCCGACCGGCGAGCAGCCCCGCGGCGTTGGCTTCCGACTCACCGTGTCGCACCAAAATGAGCTTCACGAACGCGGGCCCCGACGCAGGTAGTCGACCGCGTCGGCACGCGAACGCAGCCCAACACCACGCGCCCACAGGTACAGCGCGACGGCGCCGAGGAGTTCGAGTACGAGGCCCACCGCAATCCCGCGCGACACAACAGGGGGTCGCGCCGTGGGCAGGTCGGACCCTCGCAACGGCCACCAAAAAACGTCCGAGTTCGCCCATACGAAGTCGAGCAACACGTGCAGCCCCAGTCCAAACACACACGCGATCAGCACGCGACGCCGAGCCGTGCTGCGACGGGTCCACACCAGCACCACAGCCATCACCACGCCGACCACCACGATCGAGTGAGCCGGCCCCGCTCCACCCCACACCGCATCCAGCGGATCGGCGAGCACCGACCCCAATGCGACGAACCGGTAGTCGAGTTGCGGGTCGCGAAGGACCCACCACAGCAAGGCAACGCCGACTCCGATAAACCAAAGAAACAAAACGACGGCCTAACGCGTCGGGATCAAGATGCGCCCGCACTGCTCGCACAGCGCAGCCGAGGCAACCTCCCGCCGGATTCGTGCAATCTCGGCCGCGGGAATGCTGAGGTGACAACCGCCACACTGGCCTCGTTCGAGCCGGGCGATCGCCACGCCGCCGAGCCGTGAGCGCACCTGCTCATAGGTCGCAACGAGTTGCGGCGCAATCGTGTTCACCGCGTGGGTGCGCGCCTCGGCCAGCTCGGCTGCCTCACGGTCGGCCTGCGCCTCAAACTCCGCGAGCTCGCGGGTGGCGTCCTGGCCGTCTCGACGAATCTCGTCGCGAGTCACCTCCGCCGCGCCAACGGCCGCGTCGAGGCGCTCGATCTCTTCGAGTGACACGATTTCGTCGTCCTCTAGCGCCGAACGACGCGCGAGCGAGGCGTCGAGGTCCGACTGCAAACTCTGCAACTCGCGGGGATTCGCGACCGATCCGTCGTACAGGCGACCGCGAACCACAGCGATGTGTGAACTCAGCTCAGCGATCGACGCCTCCAGGGCATCACGACGAGTCCGGGCCGCTTCGCGTGCCTCCCAATCCGGGCGCACTCGCGCGGCCAGCTCGGCCAAACGGCGTTTGGCCTCCAGCGCCTTAGCCCGAGCCGGATGGTGTTCACGGCGATAGGCCAACGAGTCGGCCCGCGAGTCGAGCTCTTGCAGGCCCAGCAGCACCGCCACACCGTCGCCGGCCAGGGCCGACCCGGATTGGGCCGACCCGGATTGGGCCGACCCGGATTGGGCCGACCCGGATTGGGCCGACCC
>CAZWPY010000015.1:0-24339 GCA_964635475.1 uncultured Acidimicrobiia bacterium | reverse complement strand
GCCGACCCGGATTGGGCCGACCCGGATTGGGCCGACCCGGATTGGGCCGACCCGGCTTCGGCCGACCGGTCGGCCTCCGGCCTAGCTTCTGATCCGACCTCAGACTCCGCCACAGACGCCTCCTACTGCGAGGCTACCGCCGTATCCTGTCGCCCCGTGAGAGTCACCATTTGGGTCGATCCCGTTTGTCCCTACACGTGGAACACCGCCTGTTGGGCAACTGAGGCGAGTGACGCCACGGGCGATGAGATCGTGTGGCGGCCCTTCTCGCTCGGTCTGAAAAACGGCGCGGCCGCCAGACCCGTACACCTGGCGGGTCAACGGGCACTCCGAACTGCGGCCCACCTGGGACCAGCGGAATTCGGGCTCTGGTACCGCACGATCGGCGCCGCGATCCACTGGGACAGCCGGGCCTGCGACGACGACCTGATCGCCGAGTTGGCCGAGTCAACCGGACTCGACGTCCGCGTCGACGCGCCCACGATGCCGCTGCTGACTCGACGACTTTGGCCTCGATGGCCGACGCGCTCGCGCTCGTCGGCAACGACGTCGGGGTCCCGATCATTGCCGTGACCGATCACACCGAGCCTGCTGCGGCGACGTCGTGCGCCGCGTTCGGACCGGTGTGGTCGCCGCCGCCTCAGGGCCCCGCGGCGGTCGAAACCTGGCGAGCAGCTCTACAACTGATCACGACACCAGGATTTGCCGAGATCAAACGCGCCCGCGGAACCCGAGTCGAGTTGGCCTTCGACACACGAGTTCCGGCTTCGTCGCTCCGGGACACCAACACCCACACGACCAACGACGCGGGTGAGCGCGAGCCGCACGACCAACGACGCGGGTGAGCGCGAGCCGCATAAGTTCGACCACCCCGTAGACTTGGGGCTACCAACTAGCCACCGCCACGTAGCCGAGGTCCACGTCGATGACTCCTGAAACAGCCGTCCGCAATTCCGTTATGACCGTGAGCCCGCGGGCTTTGGAAAAAGTTGTTGAACTGCGAGCCAGCGAGCCCGACGCGGCCGACCTGGCGCTGTGGATCGAGGTCACCGGCGCGCAGGGGCGTTCGTACACCTACGACCTGTACTTTGCTCCCCGCGACGAAGCGACGGAGCAAGAGGTAGTCGACGAGCACGGCGAACTGGCCTTGGTGATACGCCGCGAGGACGTCGAACGACTCAACGGCGCAACACTCGACATGAACCGCGACCTGCTCGCTGGTGGCATGGTGATCCAAAACCCCAACACGCCGCCGGCGGTCGCTGCCCCTACCTCGCCCAGCCCGAGCCCGTCATTCGATGTCGGCGAGCTCACCGGCACGATCGATGAACGGATCAACCAACTACTCACTCGGGTCATCAACCCCTCCTTGGCCTCTCATGGCGGATTCGCCGAACTCGTGGGCGTCGAAGGTTCGAACGCGTACGTGAGGATGTCGGGCGGCTGCCAAGGCTGCGGCATGGCCAAGATGACGCTCAGCCAGGGCATCCAAACCGCGATCGTCGAACACATCGACGAGATCGACACCGTCATCGACGTCACCGATCACGCCGCAGGTGAGAACCCGTTCTACAACTAGCCCCAGGTCAGCGGCATCGAGCCGCTGGATTTGCGCGAAAAGGGTCCTGAGCAGGGACGATCCGCGCGGCGACTCGTCCGAACACCGGTAGCCTGTTTGCCCGATGAGCACGTACTCCCCGCCACTGCGCGACATTCGTTTCGTCCTTGATCACATCTGCGACTTCGATGGCTTGTCGCAACTTGAGGCGTTTTCACATGCCGATCGCGACGCCGTCCTTGCAATCCTCGAGGAATACGGGCGATTCATGAGCAACGAGGTCGCTCCGACGAACGTCCTCGGCGATCACGAGATGTCGGTCTGGCACGACGGCGGTGTCGTCACCACTCCGGCGTCGTTCAAGCCCGCGTACCGCCAGTACGTCGACGCGGGTTGGGGCGCGGTGCCTTTCGAGCCCGCCTACGGCGGCGGCGGCTTTCCCTGGGTCGTGGGGATCGCAATGCAGGAAATGCTCAATAGCTCCAACATGGCCTTCGGCATGTTGCCGCTGTTGACCCAAGGCGCAATCGACCTACTGCTGGCGCATGGTTCCGAGGAGCAAAAGGCCACCTACGCCGAGAAGATGATCACTGGCGAGTGGAGCGGGACCATGAACCTGACCGAGCCCGAAGCGGGCTCAGATGTGGGTTCACTCACCGCCCGTGCGCTGCCACAAGCCGACGGCAGCTACCGCATCACCGGCACGAAGATCTTCATCACCTTCGGCGAACACGACCTCGCCGACAACATCATTCACTTAGTACTCGCACGCACGCCCGACGCGCCCCCCGGAACCAAGGGCATCTCGTGTTTCATCGTCCCGAAGTTCCTCGTTAACGCCGACGGATCCCTCGGCGAACGTAACGACGTCACGTGCGTATCGATCGAACACAAGATGGGCATCAAAGCGAGCCCGACGTGCGTTCTCAGCTACGGCGACAACGGCGGCGCGACCGGCTATCTCATCGGCGAAGAGAACCGCGGCATGAGTTACATGTTCACGATGATGAACAACGCTCGCCTATCGGTCGGCATCGAGGGCCTGGGTCTGGCCGAGCGCTCGTACCAGCAGGCCGCAAGGTACGCGAAAGAGCGGGTCCAAGGGCGGGTCATCGGAACAGACCGTGGCGCTCGCCGGCCGATCATCGGCCACGCCGATGTTCGGCGCATGTTGCTCACGATGAAGGCGTACATCGAAGCGATGAGGGCACTCACGTACTTCGAGGCCGCAGCGGTCGACAGAGCCAAACATCACCCCGACGCAGCCGTGCGCGAACGTGCGCAAGAAGATGTCGACCTCCTCACGCCGCAAGCGAAGTCGTGGTGCACAGATCTCGCGAACGAAGTGACGTCGTTGGGCATCCAGATCTACGGCGGCATGGGCTTTATCGAAGAGACGGGCATGGCCCAGCACTATCGCGACGCTCGTATCACCGCGATTTACGAAGGCACGAACGGCATTCAGGCGATGGACCTGATCGGCCGCAAGTTGCCCCTGCGCGGCGGCGCTGCGTTCGCCGACTACCTCACTCGTATTGCGGCCGACGCCGACACCTTGGCGCAGTCTGACAATCCCGATCTCGCCGTCGTCGGTAGTGCGCTGCTTGAGGCGCTCGCGACGGTGAACAAGGCGACGTCGTGGCTGGTGGAAAACGGCTTGACCAACATCGGCGACGCGCTCGCGGGTTCGGTTGCATTCCAACGGATGTTGAGCCAGCTCAGCGGTGGCTGGTTGCTCGGCAAGGGTGCTCTTGCCGCTGCCACGACGTTGGCCGGCAACTCGGCCAGCAACGCGGCGGCCACCGACGCATTAGCCGGCGACGCCGAGTTCCTCCAGGGCAAGATCAGCACCGCCCGGTTTTACGCCGAGCAGCTACTTCCGATGGTGCATGGCCTGCTCAGTCCCGCAACGGCGGGATCGGCCACGATCTTCGCCGTTCCCGACGAGCTGATCGGGGCCTAACCTTCCCCGCTGGCGGCCGGTGCGGTAGCCACAACACGCGGACGAGGTTTCGATGACACAACACGTCTTGGCGGTCGACCTGGGCACGGGCGGTCCGAAGGTCGCCGTGGTCACCCTCGATGGCGAAGTGCTCGCGCACGAGATCGAGACCACCGAACTGATCCTGTTCCCCGGTGGTGGAGCAGAACAAGATCCCGCCGACTGGTGGCGCGCCATCACCACCGCAGCGCGCCGCTTGCTCGCTCGCGACGTGGTCGACCCGGCGACGATCGTCGCCGTCGCGCTCACAAGCCAGTGGTTCGGAACCGTGGCCATCGGTCCCGAGGGTGACCACCTCCACAACGCCGTGATCTGGATGGACAGCCGCGGCGGCAAGTACGCGGAGGCACTCACCGACGGCTTCCCAAAGGTGTCCGGCTACAGCGCGCGCAAAGCGCTGCAGTGGGTCCGAATCACCGGCGGCATTCCCTCCAACACCGGCAAGGATCCGCTCGGTCACATCTTGTTCTTGCGCAACGAATACCCCGAGGTATACGAACGCGCCGCAGTATTCCTTGAGCCGGTCGACTATTTGGCCTACCGCCTCACCGGCAAGATCGCCGCCACGCCCGCGTCGATCACTGGCCACTGGCTCACCGACAATCGCAACTTGGACTCGGTTCGCTACGACCCGACGCTCGTAGCTGCGAGCGGCATCCCGCGCACCAAACTGCCAGACCTAGTTCCCACCGCTTCGGTGCTGGGCACCGTGATGCCTCACGTTGCCGCTGAGCTCGGCGTGCCAGAAACGGCCAAGGTGATAATGGGAACGGCCGACAACGCGTCGGCCGCTGTGGGCTCGGGCGCGGTCGCCGACTTTGCCACGCACCTCTACATCGGCACGTCGTCGTGGGTCACGTGCCACATGTCGGAGAAAAAGACCGACTTGATTCGCTCCGTCACGACCCTTCCCTCAGGGATCCCCAACAAATACATCGTCGCCGTCGAGCAGGAGTCGGCGGGGCTGTGCGTAACGTCACTGCGCGACAAGTGGCTCTACGGCGAGGGACCTCTCGGCGTCGCGGCGCCCGACGACTTCTTTGCACGATTCAACGAAGCGGCCGCGTCCGTTCCTGCGGGGTCCGAGGGTTTGCTGTTTTTTCCGTGGATCAACGGCGAACGAACTCCCGTGGAGGATCACCTCATCCGCGGCGGCTTTTTCAACCTGCAACTCACGCACAACCGCTCGCACATGGCTCGGTCGGTCCTTGAGGGCGTTGCGCTCAACACCGCGTGGATGCACCAGGCGGTCGAACGATTTACCAAACGGCGCCTCGACAACATCCGTTTCATCGGCGGCGGCGCCCGCTCTGAGCTGTGGTGCCAGATCCTCGCCGATTGCCTCAATCGCAAGATCCAGCAAGTCGACGATCCGGCCACGGCCGGCTCGCGCGGGGCGGCACTGATTGCCGCCGTCACGCTCGGGCACCTGTCGTCGTGGGACGACATCGGCGACCGCGTCGGGGTAACCAAAGTGTTCTCGCCCAACCCGGCAACACGGGCCGTCTACCAACAACTACTCGGCGTCTTCACCGACTTCTACGGCGCAACCAAAAAACTGTCGGCTCGGCTGAATCACCACTAGCCAGCTCTGCCGTCACGTGGCCGGCTACGCATCCACGGCCGGCCCTGCCGTCTCGTGGCCGGCCCTGCGTTCACGTGGCCGGCACCGCGCACGTCGCCCACATGCCCCGTTTCCCGCGTTGCGCCCGCTCGACCGCGTCGGTGATCTGAGCTCGGTACGCGTTTCTTGCTCGGTAGGCGACGGCCCAGCCTTCTTCAGCCATCTGTAGCGAAAACAACGAGCCGTCGGCGAGCCACAGGTGCGACAACGTCCGGCCGTATTTGTCCTTCGAACCAGCGGAACGATCGTGAGTGACCCACACAAGTTTGCCTTCCAGCAGCTCGTGTGCCCGGTCTGACGCGGCCCGGGCGCCGCACTCTTCGGTCTGACCCGGATGCGCGATCTCGGGCGTATCAATGCCGACGATCCTGATCTTCACCCGTTGACCAAAGACCGATACCCACACAGTGTCGCCGTCGGCAACCCACACAACGCGCACCGGCCCCTCAGCTGAGGGCGGCCGAGTCGGCGACGCTGCCCGCTCGGCGGCGGCGCGACTACCCGGCGTCATCGCCATCAGCGGCGCCATCAGGCCCACGACGACGACAGCGACGCGTTCCCCACATCGGCGCCGTCTCAACGCGACCCTCGTGAACCTCGCGAACGACCGCTTTCCCCCCGACTCGACCGTTTCGCTGCCGAGTCCTTCGCTGTCGAGTCCAAGTCCGACGGTGGCGAGTCCTTCGGTGCGGAGCCCTGCGCGTCAGCGGCGGCCGGCGATGAGATCACGTCGTGAATCACGTCGGCGAACGTCTCTGGGTGCGAGATCACCCATCCATGACCCCCGTCGGCGATCTTGGTTCGACCACCAGCGGCCTGCGCCTGCACCTCGAACGCGGCCCGCGGAACGAGCTGATCACGTTCGGTCCACACGACCGTGATCGGGATGCCCGACGCACGGATCGAGCGCAACTCGGGCAACAGGTCGGCCGACTGCGACTGCGCAGCCGTTTGCGCCATCACAAGCGGTGAGCGCAACATGTTCGGCACTGCGTCGGACAAGTACGCGGGGAGGAAGTCGACCAATCGGTCGAGCGGCAACCGCAACTCGGCGGCGAAGTCGCTGATCCAGCGCCAAATCGGCTTGTCGACCACAGCTGCACCCTCGCTGTCGTCGGTGAACCCACCGACGGAGTTGACCAAGACCAAGTGCCGCACGCGGCGAGGGGCGGCAGCGGCGAAACCGGTTGCGACGCCGCCGCCGAAACTGTGGCCCGCGATGACCACGTCGGCCAAGTTCATCTCGTCGGCGAGTTGCACGAGCCACTCGCCGAATCCAGCAAACGACGTCCGTTTGGGTTCGATCGCTTCGGATTCGCCGAACCCAGGTAACGCTGGCGCAACCACGTGGTAACCGCGTTCGGCCAACTCCAGTAGCGGCCGCTCGTAGGTCCGATGGCCCAGGGCCCAACCATGGACGAATAGCACCGTCGGGCCTGACCCGGCCTCGGCTACCGACACGTCCTTCCCGCCGACACGCCGAGTCGACCACGGCAGCGACGTCGCGGCGCGCCCTTTGTCGGCGGGGCGAGACGCTGCCGGTCGCGCTGCTGGTCGCGCGGCCCGACTCCTTGGACCATCGTTTGCTGCTGACACGCTGGTGCTCCCTACTTGCCAGGCCGGGCAGTCCACTCCGGCCGACGTTCGTTTTGTCGGTCGCATTAGTGTTGCCGAGGTTTGCTGCTAGTCGAAACGAGCTGGGTTTTAACGGCCGCCGGGAACGGGGTTTGTTGCGGGGTCGCCACGAACTGGGTTCGTTCGGGTCGCCCGGACCCACTGAGCTGAGGGGCGTTATCAATGAAGAGACGAGCCAGTTGGCTTCTGGCGTTGTGTGCGAGCGCGGCCGCACTGACCGTTGTGGGGGTTGCGCCCGCACAAGCCGCGGCCTCCTTCGACGCTCATGGGTCGGTTCGGCAGGTCTATGTGCTCGGAGCGACGCCGGGCGCGGCAATTGCTCTGCGCGACAACGCCGGCAACGTTGTGCAATCAGGCGTGGTCGACTCACTCGGCTCGTGGCTCGCGCGGCGAATCACACCGGGCGCTGGCTACACCGTCGAGGTCGGCGCCGAGACCAGCAACGCTCTCACCGTCTCTGACGAAACTCCCCCGCCGCAGTCGTTCTACGACAACCAAGTGCTCAGCGAGGGTTTTGGTTACATCGAGACCCGAGACGGCACGTTGTTGTCGGCGAATATCACGCTGCCCGGACCGGCCGACAAGGGCCCCTATCCCACGGTGGTCGAATACTCGGGCTACGACCCGAGCAACCCGAACAGCCCTCCGCAAGACATAACGATTTCGCGCTACCTCGGCTTTGCCACCGTCGCAGTCAACGTGCGGGGAACCGGCTGCTCGGGCGGGGCGTTCGACCTTTTCGAAGACCTGCAGCGTTACGACGGCTACGACGTAATCGAGGCCGTGGCGGCACAGCCATGGTCGGCCAATGTCGGAATGATCGGCATCTCTTACCCCGGCATAGAGCAGCTGTACGTCGCATCGACTCGGCCGCCCAGCTTGGCCGCCATTGCGCCGATGTCGACCTTCTCCGACGGCCTTGGCGGGCTGCTCTACCCCGGCGGCATCCGCAACAAGGGATTCGCCACTGGTTGGGTCACCGAACGCGACAACGAAACGACGCCAAACCGAGTGTCGTGGGCCCGCTCGAGGATTTCCAACGGCGACACGGTGTGTGATGCCAACCGCAAGCTCTCGCTCCAGAGCCTGAAGACGGCGCCTCGTTTGCGACAGAACCTCTACGTCGACTCGTACGCCGACGTAAACCCGGCCACGTTCCTCACCGAAGACATGGTCGGAAACATCAATGTGCCGACCTTTCTCACTGGAGCCTGGCAAGACGAGCAAACCGGCGGCTACTTCGCCAACATGCTCAACCGTTTCTCACCCAACATCCCCTTCTACGCCAACTTGACCAACGGCGCCCACGTCGAAGGTCTGCTTTCCTCGATGGCCACGCGCTGGATCGAGTTTCTACAGATCTACGTCGGCGAGGAGTCACCGTTTGTTCCGCCGACGCTGAAGTTCGGCATTCCCGAAGAATACAAAGGCCTGCTCGGGATCAGCGATCGAGCAAACCTGATCGCGGAGCTGAATCCGAAAGACACGCCCTTCGACGTGGCCAAGGCACGGTTCGAACAAGAACGCGGGATTCGCGTGATCTGGGAAAACGGCGGACAACTTGCTCGCCCGGGCTACCCGTACGGCCGACTCGAAAGCCACTTCGACTCCTGGCCCGTTGCCGCTACCGGTCAACGCTGGTACTTCGCCGACGGCGCGTTGTCGACCACTGCGCCCACCAATGCCGATGGCGCCGCGGGCGACGCGTCGGCGTACTACTACCGACCCGGCGAACAACCCGTGAACAGCCTTGGGCTCGGGACCTCGGCGGCTTGGCTCGCGGCGCCGCCGTACCACTGGAATACCGCGGCCGACGAGAACTTCGCGAGTTTCGTGTCGGACCCATTGACGACCGATACCGCCGTCTTGGGCACGTCGTCAGTCGACGTGTGGCTGCGATCGACAGCTGTCGATGTCGACGTGGAAGCGGTGCTCACTGAGGTTCGCCCCGACGGCAAAGAGGTGTTCGTCCAGTCAGGCTGGATCCGAGCCAGTCGCCGCGCGCTCGCGGCCACCAGCACCGACTTTCGACCTATACACACTCACCTGACTGCCGACGCGGCTCCGCTCCCCGCCGGCGAGTTTTCGCCAGTCAGGTTCGAGTTGTTCCCGGTCGGGCACATCTTCCGCCGCGGATCGCAACTGCGGGTGATGATTCAAGCGCCGGGCGGCAACCAGCCGAACTGGGAATTCGATCCACTTGCTGCACCCACCGACACGGTCAATCTGATTGGTCACTCAATCGGCCGTCCGTCATCGATCTACCTGCCGGTGATTCCGCTCACGGTCAGCCCCGCCATCCGCGCGTTGCCGGCGTGTCCGGGCCTACGCGGCCAGCCCTGTCGGACCTACACCCCACACATGGCGCTTGCGGTCAGCACCACCACAACCTCGATGGTGACGACCACGACTACAACAACTACGACAGTCGTCGTCAGTACGAGCAGCACAACTTCGACGAACACGACGTCGGCGTCGGCGTCGGCCGAGTCGACAGCCTCGACGACGCCAACGAGCGTGTCTAGCGCGCCGAGTTCGATGGGCAACGTGGAAGCGGGCAACGTCGCTCCTGAGGACGCGGCCTGGTTGTCGGGCCCCGCGGCACCGCAGCCCGCGGGGCTATCGAGCAGCGTCGCACAGCCGACCCTGCCGCCCGCGCCTGCCCTGCCCGCAGCCGCGGCCACCCAAGCCCCCTCGTTCACCGGCACCGACCCATGGCGTCGCGTGGCGTGGGGCGTGTGCGTGGCCCTCGCCGGCCTTGCCTTGGTGCACGTGGCTCGCCGCTCCGGGCGCCGCAGCCGCTAACAGGCCCGCGGCAACGCGCCCGGGCCCGGGTCCACGTCCAGTGGCGCGGTCAGCCGATTGCTTCCGTGGCCGCGAGCAGTCGCTCACGAAACTGCGGGTGGGCGATGCGCGCCAGGGCCTGCGCGCGTTCGCGCACGGTCAGACCACGCACTTCGGCCGCTCCCCACTCAGTGACGACGACGTCGAGCTGATGTCGTGGTGTTGTCACGATCGCGTTGTCGCCCAGTGTCGTGTCGATGCGGGAAAAGAGCTCGCCGCCAATCACGCTGGTCGATGGCAAACAAATGATCGACCGATCCGACAGCTCCAGCCCCGACATCGCGACGAAATCCTCGTGCCCACCGATCCCGCTGAACTGAACGCCGGCGATCGAGTCGGCCATCACCTGACCAAAGAGGTCGACGGCCAGCGCGCCGTTGATCGTGATCATGTCGTTGTTGGCCGCGATCACGTCGGGAGCGTTCACGATCGACACCGGCAGGAACCGCACGGCGTCATTGCCGTCGAGCCAGTCGTATAGCTCTTGTGTCCCAGCAGCGAAGGTTGCGACCGAAAACCCGTCGAACTGACCCTTCCGTTTGTTCGACACCTTGCCGGCCTGATGGAGCTTCATCAAGCCGGTCGTGAACATCTCTGAGTGAACGCCGTAGTCGCCGCCGTCTCCCATTGCGAGTTGCGCCACTACTGCGGAGGGGATTCCACCAATGCCGGTTTGCAACGTGCAGCCGTCGTGCACAAAGGCCGCGACGTGACCCGCAATCGCCACCTCAGTCGGGCTCACCGGCGCATCGGCCAACACGAACAACGGCCGGTCACTTTCGACGATGACGTCGACTTCCGACACGTGTAGCCGGTGCGGGTGTTGTTCGGTGCCCCACGTTCGCGGCGCCGCCGGATTCACTTCCACCAAACAGATCCGCTCGGGATCTGCCGCTGCGGCCCGCAGCTCGGAGATCGACGCGCCCGCGTGCAACGACAAGCTCATGTAGCCCTCGGCGTCGGGCGGCGACACGAGCGTGGCCATGATCCGCGGGCTCAGCCGCTGCAGGAGCGGCTCGAAACGACGAAAGTCCGACGGCACGAACTCGACGCGGGCCCCGCTCGCGAGTAGGAACCGCTCAGCCGGGCCGAAGAACCCCGAGCGGTACCGCACCCCCGGCCGCGTGAAAACCTCGAAAAGGTCGACCAGCAGGGCACCGAACACGTCGAGACTCTCGAAGCTCTGCCGAGTTGCCAAGTGGTGCAAAAACGCGCTCGGGATTCCCGGACCGAGCGGCAAGCCAATCGAGTCGGTCCCTCGGACCAGGGCTACCGCTTCGTCGAGCGACATAACCGGCGCTGCTGTCACGATGATCCTTTCGGCTTGTTTGGGCGTGGCGGCCTCGTCTTCTCACCGGGGCTGTTGTGCGCAACGATCGACAAACTCGTGCGCCACAACGCCACGTCGACGGCATCGACGCGCACCCGCACTGGCGCGCCTAGCTCGCTGTTGTCGCCGCGAGCCAGCGCCTCAGCGGGCGGATGGTCGAACACAACGACTACCCCGCGTTCGGCCCGGTTGACCACAAAGGCGGGCAGTTCACGGCCGATCAGCGGCTCGAACAACGCAGCCTCGATCGCATCGGTAACAGAACGCTCCACCGCCGAGTCGACTCGCAAGCCCGCTTGCATCGCGCCCGGCAAGTCGTCGAGCCGCGCGGTAACCCACTCAGGTGGCTCTCGACCCGCAACCACACTCAACGCCACCTCGGTCGCGTAACGGTCGCCCATCCGCCGTAATGGCGCCGTGACGTGCGAGTAGGGCGCGGCCATCGCGGCATGGATCATCGGGACTTCAGCAGCCGCGTCGCGCTGGCTTGGGCCGGGCTCGGCCCGGCCGTTCTGGTTCGGTCCGGGCTCGGCCCAGCCGTTCTGGTTCGGTCCGGGCTCGGCCCGGCCGTTCTGGTTCGGTCCGCGCTCGTTTCGGTCGGGCCGCACGCAGTGGTAGCCCGCGCCGCGAAACAAACGCGCCGCCTGATTCATAAAGGCCACAGCCGCGCGAGAGGAGCGGTCGAGTTGCGCGAGCACATCGCCGTATCGCTGGTTTTCACCCCACGGGATCGACAGGGTTCGAGCGACCTTACGCAAACGATCAACGGCAAAATCAGGTGGCGCCGGCAGCGTCCGCAACACCGCCCAGCCTCCCCCGAGGGCAAGCGAGGCGGCCGTCATGCCCGTGAGGAGCGAGAGTTGAGCGTTGTCGTCCTCGATCACCAGCGGTATCCGCCACGACAACTCGTAGCCGGAGTCGACCACGTTGATTTCCTGGCTCGGCAACTGAAGTGATGCACCGCCACGTTCACGTTCACGTTCGCGGCGCAGCCGACCGAAATCCGCCAACAGGCGGATCGGCTCGCTCGCCCGCCCCTGCGCGAGATCGCGTTGCGCGGAGTCGTAGTCGAGCGCGACACGTGACCGCACCCACGCTCGCTGCACCGTGGCGTCGAGCAGCTTCGCGTCCGCGTCGAGACGCATGGTCCACACCACCGCCGCGCGTGTTTGGCCGGCGAGCAGGCTGGCCGTACCTTCCGACATCGACGGTGGGTGAAGCGCGACCCGCGCGCCCGGCAGGTAGACCGTGACAATTCGCCGCCAGGCCTCAAGATCGATCGGTCCGCCAGGCTCGACGAACGCGGCCACATCCGCGATCGCGTAACGAAGCGTCCACGACCCGTCGGCGTCCCGGCGAAGAAAAAACGCTTGATCCAAGTCTCGACTGCCCGCGGGATCGAGCGTGACGAACTCCACGTCGGTCAGGTCGACACGCGTGGCCGACGCCAGCCACCGCGCGTGGGTCGGATCGGCGTGCGCGGCCGCGGCCTCGACGTCGGCGGGGAATCGGTCCGGCAGGTGATGTATCTGTTTGACCCGCTGGAGGTCGTCGAGCAGGTCGGAGGCCGCTACCCGCGGAGAGGGCGCCTTCACACGGCCACTGCGACCGCTACAGCCGGGGGGCGCCGGGCGAGTCCGCTGCCACTCATCTCACCGCCACAACAAGCGAGTCGAGACCACGCAGAGTAAAACTTGACCGGTAGTGCATATCTGCGCTCGCCAACTCGATGTCGGCAAATCGTTCGAGGAGACCAGCAAACACGACCTCGCCCTCGGCCCTTGCCAAATGCGCACCCAGACAGTGGTGGATCCCCCAGCCGAAGGACAACGGCGGTGGCACCCGGTCGTCGGCAAAGCGGCCCACATCGAATCGATCTGGATCCTGATACGCCGACGGGTCGCGGTTCCCTGCGCCTTGCAAGATGATCGCCGAATCGCCCCGGACAAAGTCAATATCGAGCGCCCGCACGCTCTCGAGCGCGGTGCGACCGTTGAGCTGCACAGGCGAATCCCACCGCAAGATCTCCCAGATCGCCGACGGCATGAGTTGTGGGTCGGCCCGCAGACGTTGCATCTCGTCGGGGAACAACAACAACGCGCGCAACCCATTGCCGATCAAGTTCGATGTCGTCTCAAACCCGGCCGCGTACAACAACATCGCGTTGGAGAGCAGTTCACCCTCCGAGAGCCGGTCGCCCTCGGCCTCAACCTGGATCATCGCAGACAGCAACCCATCGTCGGGGTGCTCGCGTAAGTCGGCGATCAGGCCGAGAAAGTATTCGCCCACTTCAGCGGCCGCCGCGCCCGCACGGGCTAAAGCCTCCTCATCGGCCGCCGCGTCTATGAACGCCGTCATGTCACGAACTAGCCCGCGAAATCGGTCGTTTTCCTGTTCGGGCACGCCGAGCAAAGCCGAGATCACCGCAATCGGCAACGAACTGGCCAGCACTTCCATGATGTCGGCGCTGCCCGCATCAGCCAGCTGGTCGAGGATCGGTTCGAGAAGCGAACGGATCTGCGGTCGCAAGGCGTCGACTCGTTTGGGGGTGAAGGCCCGGCTGACCAGACCACGCAGTCGCGTGTGGTCGGGCGGATTCTTGAACAACATCGAACCCGACTCCCCCAGCGGCAAGGGGCTGCGGTCTCGCAAGGTCGCGGGCGCATCCATGTTGTCCTCGGGCCGGCCAAAGCGGGGGTTGCGCAACAGCTCGAGGCAGTCCTCATAACCGGTGAGGACGAACCCTCCCATGGCCGTGCGGTGCCGCGGCGCGTGGGCACGCAGCTCGGCATACACCGGATAAGGGTCCTGCCGACCTTCATCGGTCAGGATCGCCTCCATGAGGAGTTCGTCGAAACTTCCCTCAAGTGACCTGGCTGCGCTCATGCGACGACGCTACTCCTGGTAACAGCGCGGGGCCGCGCCCGGGATCAGTCGGCTGCCGCTGTCACTTCTTGCGACGCATACCAAAGCCGACGATCAGTCCGCCGACCACAAGGACCGCCCCCAGCACCGGCGCCCACGGGAATCCGTCGCTGGAGTCGTCGCTGTCGTTGTCGTCCTCTGTCGATTCCGCGATCGATCCGTAATCGCTGCCCGTCGTGGCGTCGTCGGCTGATTCTGAGTCCGTCGCTTCGGTGGTCGAAGCCGAGGCGCTGGTCGACTCAGCCATCTCTGCGTCGTGGTCATCGCCGTCGTCATCACCTGCCCCAGCCGACGTGACTTCGGTTGCCCCGGCGACCACGTCGAGCACGGGTGAGGGGAATTGTGGTTCCTCTGCGCCGGCGGGATAGGGGTCGATCCAGCGGACTTCACGCCCGGTGTTGTAGGTCTGAATCGCTTTGAACTCAAGGCGCCCGGGTGTGGTGGGCACCGACGAGAACGACACACCGAAGAGGTGCACTTCCTCGCCGACCTGCGTCGCCGAATTTGTCCACGTCACAGAATCGGCGGCGACGGCACTCGTCCAGCCCGCCACCTCAGCGGCCGTGACGGTTCCCAGGGTCGCGCCCTGCGGCAAAAACAGCTTGACCATCGTGGTGAACTCGCCAGCCGCCTCAGGCTCCTCCGGCACACGAAGCGAAACCTGCGCGGCCCCACCGGCAGGTATTTGCTCCTCTTGAAAACCGACATGAGCCCACGCAGGTGTTGTCACCGCAAGGGTCAAAGCGGCCACACCTGCCGCGCCAACGAAACGCCGAATTCGAGTCAATGAGTGCACGTTCGTGATTCTGCCACAGACACGGTCAGGGTTTCGGAGCGCGCCGGTAAGGTTTCGACATGGCTGGCGCTCTACCAACGGTCCTGCACAACCCCAATTGCGGAACCTCGCGGAAGCTGCTCGACCATCTAACCGCCAAGGGAGTCGCGGTCGAGGTCGTGAACTACGTGAAAAACCCGCTCTCCGAGGCTCAGCTCACCCAGATCATTTCGGGTCTGGACGATCCCGCGAGCGCAGTGCGCCACGACAATCGTTTCCGTGAACTCGGTCTCGATGCCGCCGACTATCAAAGCGCCGCAGCCGTGGTCGCCCTGCTGCGTGAACATCCCCTACTCATGCAGCGCCCGATCGTGTCGCTCGGCAATCGCGCCGTCGTCGCACGGCCCATCGAGACTGTCGATGACTTCCTTTCGCGGAGCACATGACGCGTCGTGCCCGCGGCAGGTGAGGGCAGCGCACACTGAGGCCCGCCCCTCCAGCCGCCATGTCAGGCCGTTTGTCCCACGGCGATAGCGTGCCGTTGTATGGCCGTTCGCGAATACGCCACCGACGAAATCGTGGTTGGGTGGAACTCGGACTTGTGTACCCACTCGGCTCGCTGCTTTAACGAACTGGGCGAAGTCTTCGACCCCAAGGCCCGTCCGTGGGTCAACATCAACGGCGCCGTGGGCGACGTCATCGCTCGCCAAGTCGACCGCTGCCCCTCGGGTGCGTTGCGTTGGAAACGACAGGGCGAATCGAGCTGGCGGCCGCACCCGACCCAGGACGCCACGATACCGGTCACGGTCGGCCCGCGCTCGACGGTGCAGGTCATGAAGGGCGGGCCGATCCGGGTCACGGGACCCGTCGCCATCACCCTTGCCGACGGCACCGTCGAGGCGCACGAGCGCACTGTCGCCCTGTGTCGCTGCGGTCACTCACACGGCAAGCCGTACTGCGACGGGTCACACGCCCGGGCCGGCTTCGAGGGCTAGAGCAGGCGCACCCCGATGGGCCTTTCGCTTGTCACTGACGACACTGGCGTGCATGTCCGATTGACCGGCTGGGACACCGTGTGGTCGTTGCGGCGACGCCTCGACCTTGATCTGCGCGACGTCGTGTCGGCCGAGGCCGTCGAGCGCACGTCAGCGCAGGCAACGATCGGCCTGCGACTCGGCGGGACGTACCTGCCGGGCCGAATAGCCGCTGGCAACTACACCGTGCGTAAACACAGGGGTGAGCGCCAGTTCTGGTGCGTGCGTCGCGCCCGGCGCGTGCTGCGGATTACGACCAACATGGCGCGACCGAGGTACGTCGTGCTGGAGGTCGATGACCCAACGCGGGTCGCCGCGGAACTGACTCGACTCGTTGGCGACTAACCCGCCGCGACCCCGCTCGCGCTCAGTGTGAGGCGTGGACGCGCCGGCGCCGATTCGCTCAGTCGGCGGCGCCGCTGTCCGCCTCGCCCCGCGCTGGCGACACCACCTGGTCGGAGACGGGCTACGGGCGGCCGAGCCGATAGACCACGCACTGATCGTCGCCGAACTTCCGCGGCCCGACTTCGACGAACCCGAGCCGCTCATAGAACTTCCGCGCTCGCGTGTTGATCTCCAGCGGGTCAATCACAATTTCCTCGACTGCGGGATCGGCAAAACAGCTATCGATCACTTGCCGCATGATCTCGGTGCCGTGTCCACGACCGAGCTCGCCAGCGGGGCCGATCCAGATGTCGATCGCTCGGCTCTCGTGACGAGCGGTCGCGCCCCAGTAGTGAGTCGGCTCAGCCGCCGGGTTGATGATCTGTACGCACGCGATCGGCCGCGGCATCGGGCCGTCGTGAAGCTCGGCGATCAGCACGCGGCCCCACGGCCCCAGCTGCGCTAGCTCCTCGGCCCAGTCGGTTTCCTCATCCGCGTCCGAACCGGTACAAAAGATCACGTGCGGTTCTCGGTCCCACGCCGCCAACGTGTCCACGTCGGCGCTCCCGGCATCGCGCAGTGTGATCCGAACTTGGCCGCCAGCGAACACGACGTGATGGTAGGGCGGCTACTCGGCTACTTACAGGGCGTCCAGCTCGTCCGCCGGCACTGGCAAAACGAAACCCCCTGGCCTTGTGACCAGGGGGTTTGTGGTGGGCGATACAGGACTTGAACCTGTGACCCCTTGCGTGTCATGCAAGTGCGCTACCAGACTGCGCCAATCGCCCGCGGGGCCACACGATAGCGGCCCGGCAATGAGTGCTCAGTCGAAACGTGGAGCCCGCCGTTCGCGATGGCTCGCGAGGCCCTCCAGCGCGTCGGGGCCACCGAAGCCGAGGAACTCGTACGCCAAGCTCGCATCGAACGCGGGGAGTTGCGAGCGATACCAGTGATTGAGGGTCTGCTTCGTGAATCGCAACGCCGACTGGGCGCCGTCGGCCAAGTCCCGCGCCACGGCACGGGCGCGTTCGTATACCTGCTCGTCGTCGACACACAGCGAAACCAAACCGATTCGTTCTGCCTCCTCGCCTGACAGCGCTTCGCACGTCAGCAAGTAGTACTTCGCTTTCGCCATGCCACACATCAGCGGCCAGCATGCCGCCGCGTGATCACCAGCCGCCACGCCCAAGCGTGTATGCCCGTCGATGATGCGAGCACTGCGGGCCGCGACCGAGACGTCGGCGAGGAGGCCGACGACCAATCCAGCGCCGACCGCCGGACCGTGGATCGCCGACACCACGACCTTCGAGAAGTTCAACAGATTGACCACGAGGTCACGCGCCTCGCGCATCACCTCCATGCGCACGGCTGGATCAGCGACGATCGACTCGATCAGCTCAAAACTGCCTCCGGCCGAGAATCCCCTCCCCGCGCCGCGCACGAGCACGACCCGAACCTCGGTGTCGCGGTCGATCACCGGCCAGACATCGGCGAGTTGTTGATGCACCGCGGGCGACACAGCATTGATGCCGGGCGCATCGAAGGTCAGCTGCAGCAGACCTCCCTCGAGCAGCTCGAGATGCAGATCGGGAAAGTCGGCATATCGCGGGGCAGCTGCGGTCTGGTTGGTCACGGCTCGAGGCTAAACGGAGGGGCAAGGCCCCTCGGGGTTAGACGCAGGGGCAAGGCACCTCCGGCCTAAGCGGAGGGGACGAGCCCCGCAATCGTGCGAACGTCGGCATTGGCGCCACACACCAGCGCCACAACACGTTCCCCCGGCGTCGGCCGGTACGCACCCGACAGCAGCGCCGCGGTCGCCGCTGCGCCGCCCGGCTCCACGACCAGGCGCCACTTGTTCCACAACCAGCTCTGCGCGGCGCCGATCGCTGCGTCGGCCACGACGACCGAATCAGCCAACAAATCCGCCAGTTTCCATGCCAACTCGCCGACGCGCCGAGCGCCGAGCGAATCCGCCGCAATGCTGTCGACGTCGACATCGACCGGTTTGCCGAACCGACGAGCCGAGTACAGGCACGCCGAGCCGAGCGGCTCCACCGACACAACTCGCGCTCGGTTGCCCAACCACGCAAGCGCCCCACCGATCAAACCACCGCCGCCGACCGCTACCAGAACCGTGTCGAACTCGCCGCCCAGCTGCTCCTCCAGCTCACGAAACACAAGGCCCTGCCCCGCGACCACGCCCGGCTGATCGTACGGATGCAGCCACGTCGCCGAACGTTCGTCGCAAAACGCGGCCGCGGCAACAGCGGCGTCGTCGTATCGCTCGCCGACCCGGCAGATGTCGGCGCCGTAACTCTTGATGCGCTCGGCCTTTATCTCTGGACTTGAGGTCGGCATGAACACCGTGCACGCGAGTCCCACCTGTGCGCACGCCCACGCGGCGGCCGATCCAGCGTTACCCCCCGACGCAATGACCACATGCATGTCTGCATCAGTCCCACCCGCAGCCACGACGGCCTCGCGGGCAAGCAGGACCTGATTGAGAATCCCCCGTGCTTTGAAAGAACCCGTGTACTGCAGCTGTTCAAGTTTGAGCAGCGCTGGCCCATCGCCGACTTGACCACTCACCACTGGGGTAACCCGAAGCTGCCCAGCCGTACGTGCGGCCGCGGCGTGCACGTCCTCACGCCCGACGGTGGGCGCGGGAGTGTCGGGTCCTACGACCACGGCCCGACACCACCCACTCGGTCAACAGTGATGTGGATCACGTGGCCCGCCAGCGGGTTGTCGAACGGCGGGAATTTCACACCGGGCCCGAGGTAGACCTCGGCGAGGCGAGCCAACAGTTCGGGCGCGCCACCGGTCTCGAGCCGCGCCGAGCCGTGAACGATCAGGTGGAAATCCAGGCCGATCTCGGTCCGGCCGTCGGCTTCGATCGACAACGCAACGCGAGGATCACGCTCGATGTTCGTGATCTTCCGGCCCCGGCCAAGGTGGCCGCACACAATGTCGTCGCCCTCTAACCCGACCCACACGAGGCTCACCTGCGGCGAACCATCAGGGTTGACCGTGACGAGATGACCCAGGTGTCCGGCAACAATCGCTGCCTTCGCGGCGTCGCTCAACATAAACCCCTCCAACAGATCCAGTCGGAAACTCACGCGCGTCGTGTGATGGCGACGCGGCGATCCCGGACTCCATCTTCGCCGACCACCAACCCGAGCGCGCACCGCCGACAGACCGGGTGAGGCCCAGTCCGGCACCCGTACAACACAACGATAGTGTTGTGGCGTGCTCCCTGCTTTCGATCCGGATAGCGGCCGACTGCCTCCGGGCGAGCCGTTGCAGCCTGGGACGAGGTGGTCGACCGATTCGGGTGGACCGAACGCCGCAGACGCCTTCTGGACGGACTCGCCGACGCCATCGAACTGCTCGCTGAGGCAGGTTGCCGACGGATCTGGTTGAACGGCAGCTTCGTCACCGCCAAGGACGAGCCCGGCGACTTCGATGCCTGCTGGGACAGCGACGGCGTCGATCTGGATTCGCTCGATTCCGTGCTGTTGGATCTGTCCAATCAACGAGCAGCGCAGAAGGCTCGGTTTGGCGGGGAGTTCCTCCCGAACGTCAATGAAGCTCGATCGGGTCTGTCGTTCTCAGAGTTCTTCCAAGGCGAACGCGACACGGGCCGCAAGGGCATCGTCGTCGTGCACCTCTCAATAGGCACCTCTCAAATAGACACCTCTCACGAGGAGACACATCGTGATCACTAACGAAGTGCAGTACCGGGCCACCAAGGCCCACCTCGAACGCTTCGAGGAGGCCGCTGCCAACATCGAAGCTCGTCCCGACAAGCGAACCAAGCTCGAACGACTCGAACTCGACGCCATCCGAGCCCAGGCCGACGACCTTCGCGCTGAACTCGCTGAGTTTGACCTCCTCCGCGATGGCGCGGTGTCGACGTTCGATGCTGCGTCGTTGGAAGAGCTGTCGACGGTGCTCGTCAAGGCACGTATCGCTCGCGGCTGGACGCAGCGTCAACTCGCGGAGGCTCTCGGAACGGCCGAGCAGCAGATCCAGCGCTACGAAGCGAACGGGTATCGCTCGACCAGTCTCGCCCGCCTGTGTGACGTCGCCAACGCGCTCGGCGTCACCGTCGCCCAGCACGCTGAGTTGAAGCCCTCTGCCGCATGACCTGCGAGCTCTTCGCGGCGACGCGTGCGCGTCATCGCCCTAAGCCGCTCGATCCAGGCGGCGACCGCGACATCGGCACCCTCAGGGTCGATCGACGCGCCACACCGCGGCCCTAGTCGACCTCGGCCTGACCGGCGATCCGCTCGGCGTCGGTCCTGAGCTTGAACCGACGCGCTCGTTGCGTGTCGGGCCGATAGCGGTAGCGGACCTCATAGCCGCCGCGGCGCTTCAGGATCGCTGCCATCGGCCGTCGAGGAGGATCGTTTGCGCACACGATGGGACAAAACGGGGCTTCTTGGCGCTGACCGCGCGCCAGAGACCGACGACAGCGAGGAACGCGAAAGAGCCCCTGACCTGGTGGGCCACCGGGTCAGATGTATGGAGGCGGCGCCGGGAATCGAACCCGGGTAAAAGGCTTTGCAGGCCCTTGCCTCAGCCACTCGGCCACGCCGCCAGGGAGTGGTCATGGTAGTTCGCCTAACACCGGCCGCTCGCCGGGCTGGGGTCCGGCGCCGCCGCCGGGCTGGCACGACTTTGCAACTTCTCCCCCGGCGTGATCGTCTGGTCGCCGTGACGTCTCTTCGCCGCCGCGCGATTGCAGCTGTGCTGGTCGCTTTGAGCATGTTCGTGGCGGTGGGCTCCACGCTCGTGGGCGCGACCGCAGCGTCGGCGCAAACGACGACCGCGGGCCGCTCCAACCGCACAATCACGCTCGACAAGTTGCCGCGTGAGGCAATCGTCACGCTGGTGCTCATCAAACGGGGCGGTCCGTTCCCCTATCAGCGCGACGGCATCACGTTCGAAAACCGAGAACGGAAGCTGCCCGAAAAGGCCCGCGGCTACTACCGCGAGTACACGGTGCGCACGCCCGGCGAAAGCGATCGCGGCGCCCGCCGGATCATCTCGGGTCGAAGCGGCGAGCGCTACTACACCCCTGACCATTACCGGACCTTCTACCGAATTGTGAGCAGATCGTGACCACGCCATGACCGCCGTGTGGCCGGCCAATAGCCCCACAGGGGTGTTCCGTCTCGTCGACCGCCACGAGGTCTCGACCATCGTCGCGGCCGCCAGCGCTGCGTCGATCTGGATCGCAACCGTCGACCTCCACACCGCCCGCACCAAGGCCGACGCGATGGTTGCGTTACGTGCCGGACTCGCGCTACCCGACTCCTTCGGCGACAACTGGGACGCCCTTGATGAGGTGCTGGCCGACGTTGATCTCGACGGACATTCCGGCGGTTTCGTCGTGCTTGATCACGCGACGGGATTCGCGCGTGCCAATCCCGCGGCATGGGACATGCTGATCGCCATCGCACACACAGCCGTGCAGCGATGGGACGAATGGGGCAAAGCCTTCGCCGTTGCGGCTCGTGGCGAATCAGCGGCGATCCAGCTGCCCGAGCTCGACCTCTTCGAGCCCTAACCCTCCGCAGTCGCTGATACGCGCCCAGCGGAAACGTCAGCAGGCATGCACCACCGGGGCGCGACTAGTCACTGCGACTACCAACTGCCGCCGCCGCCACCACCGAAACCGCCGCCGGAAAAGCCGCCGCCACCAAACCCGCTGCTGCCCTTCGACGCGGGGGTTGCAACGATCACACCCGACGTGTAGTCGCTGAAGCGTTCGATCCCGCGGGTGAATTCGTTAGCGTCGAAACCACCAGTAGCCACATAGAAGCCACCGGCTTGCGCAGCCAGTTGCGTCTGGTCGAGCCCAGCGAAGGCCTTAGCCCACTTCTCCGTGCACTTGAACACCACCGCGTAGGGCAAATACTTGGCGAAAATGTTCTCCTGCTCCGCGTAACGCAACATGTCGGCATCGGCGTTGCGGATGAAGCGTCCAAAACCCAACGAACGAGAGAGCGCCAACGAGCCTTTGCCCGTACGTGAGGGCATCTTGCGGTGGACGGCAATGATCACGACCGCGAGCACCACCAAGGCGAGACCCAACAGTCCAAACGTCGACCACGCGACCAGGCCGCCGCCGAGCCCGAGGGCGATAATCAAGGCCAAAATCCCGAGGCCGAGCCACTGACCTCTGACCAGTTCGGGGCTCTTACGGAACCAGCCGAGCTCGACCACCTCTGAGTACAACGACTTCTGCACTTTTGCGAGCCGGCCGGAAAACTCCCGTTTCAGTTCCGACACTTCCACCACCAGGTCGCCTGGTCCGCCGTCGGCAACTGGCTGAGCTTCGCTACTAAACAAGTGGCCAAACAGCTCGGCTTCATAAGGCCGCAGTTGCGACGTGTCGTTGTGCAAACGCCGAAGGGTCCATTCCGTGCGATCCCTGAACAGGCCGTCCTTTTTCGTTTCCTCGATCCGTAGGTACCCCCGCACAGCCAAGTCGACGATGGTCGCTGTGACATCGAGGGGATCCGCGGTCTCATCGATGAGCACCCCGAGTTGCGCGGGCAACACGCCTTCAGGCGGTCGAAACTCGACAGCGCCTTCCCGATTGCCGGACAGGTTTGCGTAACCCTCGGGATCGGCCTCGTCCTTGGCCCGACGCCGTAACGCCCGAGCGAGACCAATGCCGCCCACTGCCAACACGGCACCGGCGCTGCCGATCTGCGCGGGGTCGGCAGTAAAGGCGCGCTCAAAACTCCACCGCTCCTTCAGCACGGGTGGGCTCACCGCAACGGCGCCTTTAGGAAACCCAACCACGATCGACATACCGTCGCTGTAGCCCAAGTTCGTTTCCGAAAACCGCGCACGACGCCCGTCGGCGCCCGCGTTTTCGCACGGCGTCCGGCTTTGGAAGGCGCCCGCGAAACACGCGACACGTTCGATGCTCGCGGGGCCGTTGACAACCACGGTCGCGCGATCGATTCCCACGTCGACCCACTCGTTGCCAATCGCATTCATGTACAACTCGTCGTGGTCGTCGAACGCGTTCATCGCTCCAGACACTGAATAGCTGATCGTGTAGTGGTGTTCGCCGGTGATCGTCTCGTCGGGATCGCCGACCTTGATCTGGACACGGCCGTTCTCCCGCTTCACCGACACGTCGTCGGGCGCGTCGGGCGACGCGACGTCGACCTCATCGATCTCGTAGATCCGGTCGTGTGTGCCGTCGTAGGGGTACACGTAGGGAATCCAACGAAAGATCCCGTGGCGCTGGTTGTTACCGAAGTCGTACGTGATCTCCTCGACCACATCGATGTCGCCGTCGGCGCCGACGTCGATCGTTATCTCGTAGTCGGAGATCCGTTCAGTTAGGCCTTGGGCTTGTGCTGGCGTCGACCCAGCAAAGCCGAAGCCAAGCGCGCCGCAGCCCGCGAGAAAAGCGCCCGCGACGGCCGCGACCCGAGTGCGCGCCGCCCGCGGGGGCACTACGCGACGCGCCAACGACATCGGCATCTGGTCAGAACTCCACACGAGGGGCGGTACGCGCCGACTCCTCTGCTTCGAAGTACTCAGCGGGCCGGTGGCCAAACGGGCCAGCGAGCAAGACGGCCGGGAACTTCTGCTGGCCAGTGTTGTAGGTCTCGACCATGGCGTTGTAATAGCGGCGGGCAAGCGAAATGTCTTCCTCAGTCGCGGCCAATTGGCGCTGGAGGTCCAAGAAATTGGTGCTGGCCTTCAGGTCGGGGTACTTCTCGGCCAAAGCAAACAGACTCTTCGTGGCCTGCTGCAATTGGGCATCGGCGGTGGCTGCCTCGCCCGGCGTCGACGCGGCGGTGAGTCGATTACGCGCCTCGATCACGGCCTGCAGGGTCTCTCGTTCGTGCGCGGCATAACCCTTTACCGTTTCCACGAGGTTTGGGATCAGATCGGCGCGGCGAGTGAGTTGCACGTCGATTCCCGCCCACGCCTCACGGACTTCGTTGCGCTGCTTGACGAGCCGGTTAAACAGCCCGACGCCGTACAACGCGAGCACAGCTACTGCCGCCAGCACTACGAGAACAATCGCCATGGCCGGACACTAGGACACCGACGCCCTCGACGCGACCCACACCGGGCGCCCCGCTTGACACGCGCAGTGCGCGGCGAGAAAGCTGTCGGCGAAACGGCGCTAGCTGTAATGCCCTGGGAGGTTGTTGACGCGGGTCATGGGTGGGTGGCCGCCG
>CAZWPY010000014.1:0-41362 GCA_964635475.1 uncultured Acidimicrobiia bacterium | reverse complement strand
CCTGCCGCGGGCGTGACGGGGATTCGCAACTCGTTGCAGATCGCGAGCACTGCACCGAGTTGGCTTTCGGTGTGCGGTCGAACCAGGGCTGCGGCCACTCCGGGCGCGCCGCCATCGAGGGCCCACGTCATGGCGAGGGGCCACCAGTCGCGCCCCGCGTCGGCACGGCTATGTGGGTCGGTCACCACATCGACGCCAGTGGCGCGGAGACGCTCGAGCACCTCGGGCGTGAGGCCAACTTGCGTGTCGGATTGAGCGACGGTGCCGGCCAACGTCGGTGGGCCGCCGAACTCGATGGGCGGCGTTGGCTCGCCGCGCCGCGCGGTCATGCCCCCGTGCGAACTCGGCGAGCCCTGCGAGCTCTGCGAACTCTGCGAGCCCTGCGAGCCCTGTGAGCTCGGCGAGCTGTGGGTGTCGTGTGACGCGGCGCCCGGGTTCATCTCGCGTCGCCGCCCGCGTTCGTGTGTGTGGTCAGGACCGGCTCGACGGGCGACGCTGCTGCTGGCCCGATTGCCGCAGCTCGTGCTTCTTCGTCGAGGTCGTGGCGAACTGTGGCAACTTGCCGAGCGATCTCGTCGGCGTCCCAGCCGAACTCGGGTGCGATCAGCTCGGCGATCGCGGACAGCGCGTCGTTCGTGGCTCCGCGATCGAGCAGTCGAGCTCGCGTGCGCCGCGACACAACGTCGTCGAGGCCTGTGGCCATTTCGTACCGGCAGGCGTACACAGCCTCGGCACTCAGGTACGGCAACCCAGGGACTAAGGGCCGCGCCAGTTCGGCTGATTCGGCGATGAGCTCGAGGACAAAGCGGGTCGCGGAACCGTGCCGTGACACGAGGTGACGCATTTGCTGGTCGGACAACGCCCAGTGCGCGCCTGCGCCCGGCGCGACCAAGTCGGCCGTACCACGTGCGCCAAGGAGCGGCAGAGAGGCCGTGCCGCTTTTCCGTCGCCCGCGGCCAACTGCGGTGACGACAGCGTCGACGGTGTCGGCCGCCATCTTCCGATAGGTCGTGAGCTTGCCGCCCGTGACGGTGATGAGCCCCGACGCCGCGACTCGCACCGTGTGGCGGCGGCTGAGGTCGGCCGTTCGCCCCGTTGTGGCGGTGGCGATGAGTGGGCGCAAGCCAGCCCACACGCCGAGGACGTCGGACTTGCTCACCGTGGTGGTGATCGCCGAGTTCAGTGCCCGCAAGAGGTAGTCGACGTCGGCCTCGGTGCACGGCGGGTTGTCGAGCGGGCCGTCGTAGTCGGTGTCGGTGGTGCCGACGTAGACCCGATCCTCCCAGGGCACGACGAACACCGAACGTTTGTCACCGGGAACGTTGATAACCGAGGCAATATCGGCCTGAACGAGATGGCCGGGCACGGTGATGTGCACGCCCTTGGCCGGCCGAATCTGCAAACGCTGCTCGACCGGGCTGTGCTGGTCCATCGCTTCGACCTCTTCGGCCCAGACGCCAGCGGCGTTCACCACGACCCCCGCTCTGATCTCGCTGCCATCAGCGAGACGAACACCCACGACGCGGCCGTCGCCGGTACTGAGCAGGCCGGCGACGGGCGTGTAGTTGGCCAACACAGCGCCGTACTCCGCGGCGGCGGTGCGTGCGATGGTGAGCGTCAAACGAGCGTCGTCGGCGCGAGCGTCGTAGTAGAGCCAGCCTTGGACCAGGCGGTCCATGCGTACGGTCGGGAGGTGGGCCCGGGCTTCGTCACGTGAAATCTTCTTGTGGCGTTTGCCGATCCGTAGCCCACCGGTGATGTCGTAGAGCCACAACGCGGTCGAGTAGGTCTTGGCCACCGTCTTGTTGACCATGCCGTCTTTGCCAAAGAGCGGAATGAGAAACGGCAACACGCTCACGAGATGTGGCGCGTTACGCAGCAGCCGTTGCCGTTCAGCCAACGCTTCGTACACGAGCAAAAACTCGCGTTGTTGCAAGTAACGCAAGCCACCGTGGACGAGTTTGGACGACTTCGACGAGGTTCCGCTCGCGAAATCAGCCTTGTCGAGCAGTGCGACGCGTAGGCCGCGCTCGGCCGCGTCGAGGGCGACGCCCGCACCAGTGATGCCAGCGCCGATCACCAGGACGTCGAAACGTTCCGTACGTAGCCGCTGCTGGGCGGCGGTTCGATCGAATGCTGTGCGCTCCGGCCGTTTAGATGCTGAGCGCTCGGGAGTTCGGCTCACGAGTGTCCCTTCACGTAGATGCCGACGCCGCAACCACCGGCCCCTTGCGATGTCGTGCACCAGTTTGGCCGAGTTTGTGGCGGTGTGGCGCAGGCCGATTGCACGCCGCTGATAGCTACCCGTTTAGCTATCCGTTCAGCTACCCGTGCGGTCGGTGCTTATCAACAACAGTTGTTGATAAGCACCGACTGAACAGATAAAGTGGCCGACGTGCGAACCGCGGTCGAGCTGTGTGAGGTGTTACGCAGCCGCGGGATGAAGGCAACGCCGCAGCGGTTGTGGCTGCTCGAGCTCCTTGAGAACGATCAGTCACATCCGACCGCGGAGCAACTTCACGCCCGTGCGCAGATGCGAATGCCGACCCTGTCGCTGCGTACCGTGTACCAGACGCTCAACGAACTCGTTGAAATGGGGGAGCTGCTGGCACTCGACGTGGGGACTGGTGCGACGCGGTTCGATCCCCACACGGCGACGCATCACCACGTGGTGTGTCGCCGGTGTGGGGCAGTTCGTGATGTGGCACTCGACACGTCGTCGTTGCCACCCCTTTCGCCCGACCACGGTTTTGTCGTCACCGAGCCCGAAGTGCTCTACCGCGGACTGTGCCCGGCGTGCGCGGAAGCTGAGTCCGGCGCGGACTCTCAGCCTGGCGTAACCACCTAATACCCAACCCAACCAATACCCAACCCAAACATTGGGTTCAAGGAGAATCATGCCCGCCCTGAAAGGCACCCAGACCCACGAAAACCTGAAGGAAGCGTTCGCCGGCGAGAGCCAGGCCAACCGCCGCTACCTCTACTTCGCCCAGAAGGCCGACGTCGAGGGTTACCCCGACGTTGCTGCGTTGTTCCGTTCGACCGCTGAGGGCGAGACTGGGCACGCTTTTGGCCACTTCGACTACCTCGCAGAAGTTGGTGACCCCGCGACCGGCGAGCCCGTCGGCGCGACCGACGACAATCTGCGTTCGGCGATCGCGGGCGAGACGTACGAGTACACGCAGATGTACCCCGGTTTCGCGAAGACGGCCCGCGACGAGGGCTTCGACGAAATCGGCGAGTGGATGGAGACGCTTGCGCGCGCAGAGAAGAGCCACGCCGAGCGTTTCGGCAAGGGCCTCGAGGCGCTCGGCTAGTCCGCCCGACGCACAGTTGTAGGCGAGGGGTCGCGTCGGTTCGATTCGGCGCGACCCACTCGTACAAGCTTTTCCCGCAAAGAGCCAGCGTGCCCGCAAGGAGCCCAGCGTGACGGTCACTTATGACCCGCGACACCCGAAGTACTACGACGAGGCCGACCTGCGCGGCGAACTCACTCGGGTCTACGACCTGTGCCACGGCTGCCGGTTGTGTTTCAACCTGTGCCCGTCGTTTCCGTCGATGTTCGAGGCGATCGACCGCCGTGACGGCGATGTCGCCGCGCTGACGATCGCGGAGCAGGACAAGGTCGTCGACGAGTGTTTTCAATGCAAGATCTGCTATGTCAAGTGCCCCTACGTTCCGCCGCACGAGTGGGAGCTCGACTTCCCACGGCTGATGTTGCGGGCCACGGCCACGAAACGTAAACGTGAGGGCGGGTCGATCACCGACCACGCGCTGGGCCGAACCGATCTAGTCGGCAAGGTGGCGACCGCGACGGCACCGCTGGCCAATGCGACGGTGGCGCGGCCGGGTTCGTTCACCCGCCGCGTGATGGAGCGAGTCACGGGGATTTCCGCGCAACGACTCCTGCCGCCCTACGCCCGCCAGCGCTTCTCGACGTGGTTCAGGGCGCGGCGTAAGTCACGCGCAAGTCACACGAGTGCCCGTGACGACGTGGCCGTGTTCGCCACGTGTTTGGTGGAGTACCAAAACCCCGGTGTCGGGCACGATCTGGTGAAGGTGTTGGAGCGCAATCAGGTGTCGTGTGAGATCACCGACGGCGCCGGTTGTTGCGGCATGCCGTGGCTCGACGCGGGAGACATCGATCGTTTCACCGCCCAGGCAGCGAAAAATGTCCCCGTGCTGGCGGCTCACGTCCGCGCTGGCCGCGACATCGTCGTCCCGCAGCCGACCTGTGGATATGCGCTCAAACGTGACTATCCGCACTTGTTGGGCACCGACGACGCTCGGCTCGTGGCGGAACACACGTTTGACTCGTCGGAGTACCTGATGAAGTTGCACAAGGAGCGAAAGGCCGCGGGCGAGGACGGCCTCGACACCAGCTTTACCGGCGAGGTGCCCGAAACTGTCACCTGGCATGTGCCGTGCCACCTGCAGGCGCAAAATGTTGGCTTCAAAACCCGCGATCTGCTCAAACTCACCGGCGCCCGAGTTGATGCCGTCGCCAAGTGTGCGGGCATCGACGGCACGTGGGGTCTGCGGGCGGAGAACTATGAGGCCGCACGAAAGGTCGCGCAACCGCTTGTGAACGAGATTCGCCGCAAGCAGGCCACCGTTGTGGCCGGCGAGTGCCACCTGGCCAACGGCGCGATCCAAGAGGAGACGGGCCGCATTCCACTGCACCCCGTGCAGATTCTGGCCCGCGCCTATGGGATCGAGCCGGAAGCCTCTAGCCCGGCGGGCGAGTGGCCCGTTAAGCCCACGCCGTGACGCGCGCCCTCACGCTTCACGACATCGCCGACCTGCGGGCCTACGAACGCGAACGGCCCGAGTTTCGAGCGCGCGTGATCGCACTGAAGAAGCGCCGCCGGGTCGGCGTCGGGCCGTTCGTCACGTTGGTGTTTGAGAATCGCGACACCATTCGTTTCCAGATCCAAGAGATGGCTCGGGTCGAGAAGTTGTTTCGAGACGAGCAGATTCTCGATGAACTTGCCGCTTACAACCCGTTGATCCCTGAGCCGGGCCAGCTGCGAGCGACGTTGTTCATCGAACTCACCAGCGACGAACAGATGCGTGAGTGGCTGCCGGCGCTGGTGGGGATCCAGCGACGGGTGGCTCTTCGACTCGACGACGGCGTCGAGCTGCGTGCCGCGCCAGACCCCTCGCACCAGGAGCAACTGACCCGCGAGGACGAGGTGACAGCGTCGGTTCACTACATCGGCTGGGACCTCGACGACGAGCAGGTCGCGTCGTTTGTCGGCTCGTCGAACGTGGAGCTGGTGATCGATCACGAGCGTTACCGCCACTCAACCCCGCTGTCGGCCGCGACCTGTGATGAACTTCGGGCAGACCTTGTTGCCGATTGCGACGGCGGCGCCGATACCGCTGTTGCCGACGGCGACGCCGACGAGAAAAGCGGTGAGTCCCAATGACTGCTGTGTCATCTGTGGCGCAGAGCGAGCGCCACGCGTTGGCCGACTTGCTCGATCGCCTCGGCCCCGACGAACCGACCTTGTGCGAGGGCTGGACCACCCAGGACCTCGCGGCGCACCTCGTCGCACGGGAGCGCAGCGTGCGAGCTGGCCCGGGAATTCTCGTTCCCGCGCTGCAAAGCTGGGCCGACGCGTCGATGGCGAGTCAGTTGCGTAAACACGGATTTGCCGGGTTGGTCAAGCGGATCCGATCGGGTCCGCCTGCCGCGTTACGCCCGCTCGACAGCCAGATCAACACGTTGGAGTTCATCGTCCACCACGAGGACGTCCGCCGTGCCCAACCCGATTGGCAGCCAAGGACCGGCGAGGGGATCGACGTGGTCGCCGACGCCGCGTGGCGCACAGTGCAGCGGTCGGCGCCGCTGTGGCGCCGGCGACTGAAGGGCGCCGCGGTGCGCGTCGAGGCGCCCGGGCGCAGTCCGATCGAGGTCGGGGAAGGACCGGTGGCGGTGTTGTCGGGAGATCCAATCGAACTGGCCTTGTTCCTCACCGGGCGTAAGTCGGCAAGTCGGGCGACGCTTTCGGGCGACGCGGGCGCGGTCGACATCGTGGCCGGCGCACGACTCGGCCTTTAGAGCGCGTTTGGGGCCCGTCGGGGCCCTTCCAGGGCCCGTCTAGTACTGGTCGAAGTCGAGGAACTCGATCGTTTCGAGATCGAAGTTTGCACTCGACAGGTCGTGGGCTAAGGGGCGAACCAAGAGGTTGAGCGGTGACGGCAGGAAGCGTCGCGGAATCGGGACTCCGGCTAGTCGGAACCGCGAATTGAATCCCGCGTAGACCGCGAACGGCGTGCGATGGTGGCGACACGCGTGGCCGACGAGTTGCAGCGCGGACGAACGCGGCGGCGCTCCCAGGCGGGGAAACAGCTTCAGTACGACGGTCGTGATGGTTTCGCTAGCGGGTTGTTGGCTGGTGACCATGACGGCGTCTTTGTTCCAGAACAACACGTAACGCCCGGCCGGGCTGCGCAGGCGCCACGCCAACAGCTCGGCGTCCCACTGGTGGCTGAGCCGAGTGCCGGGTGAGAAGTCGATGGTTGCTGCGAGTTCAGCGAAAGCCACCGAGTTGAGGTAGCTGGGTGTGACTTCGGCCCATCCCTGCGCAACGCTCCAACGCCACGGAGCGACGACGGCGCGCACCGGCAGGGGCATTACGTACTCGAACCCCAGACGTTTTGTGCACCCTGGTGTGGAGTTCGCGTTCGCGGCGCCGTACGCGCCGGCCCAGCCCAGTTCTCTCGACGCGTCGTAGGTCTTGTTTGCCAGCTGGACGAAAAGGCCCTTGAGCCGCACCTCGGGATCCACGGCGGTGTCGACTGACAACCCCATGGTGATCGGCTCCGAGTCGCGGGCGACAAACCGTTGCGGGACAAGGGCATAGTGGCCAACGCGACGGCCGTCGTCGTCGTGATCGAAGGCGACTACCTGGCCCTCAGGGTTGTCGATGTAGAACCATTTCAGGTAGCCGGGTTCGTACTTGTGCGTCTCGGTGAACGCCCGCCGCAGCAGCGCGGCGGTTGTGGCCAGCTCAGGCTCGCCGTCGACCTGCTGCGTCGGCAGCCGTCGACCGAGGTTGCTGGCATCGCCGGCGGCGGCAACGGTGCTCGGGTCCCCGGCAGACCCCGCAGCCGGCCCTGCAGCAGACTCCTGAGACGTGCCGGGGCCGTCGCCGTCTTTGGTGCTCACGCCGGAAAGTCTCGCGCTGCGCCGACCTCGGCATGTCCGCACGCACCCTCGTCTAGTACTGATCGAAGTCGAGGAACTCGATCGTCTCAATGTCGATGGTGGCGCCCGACAAGCCCGGAACGAGCGGATGGAGCAAGAGATTGAGCGGCGAGGGGAGGAACCTCCGTGGGATCGCGATGCCGGGAAGCGTGACCCGAGCGTTGAAACCTGCATATACGGCAAACGGCGTTCGGTCGCGCCGACAGGCGTAACCGACCAACGCAAGCGCCGATGTGCGTGGTGGGGCTCCACGGCGAGCGAACATCTTGAGCACCACGGTCGCTGCCCCGAAGCGCAGGTTCTGCCGCGTGGTCACGATCACTACGTTGTCGTCCCACAACACGGAGTACTTCGAGATCGGACTGCCAAGGCGCCAGCGAAGCACGTCTGCGTCCCACTCGTGGCTGAAGCGTTCCCCGGGCGAAAAGTCGATCGTTGCCAGCAGTTCTGAGAACTGCGAGCCGTGCAGCGCCTCGGTGGTTACGTCGAGCGCGCAGCGCCTGCCTCTGCGTCGCCATGGCGCCATCACCCCGCGCACGGGGAAGTGTCCTGCAGGTTCGGCTCCCAAATACTTGACGAAACCGGGTGTTGAGTTTGCGTTGGCCGTGCCGTAGATCCCTGCCCATCCCAGTTCGGTAGCGGCGGAAAACGTTATGTTGGCCAACTGGATAAAGAGTCGCTTGAGGCGAACCTGGGGGTCGACGGCGGTGTCCACCGAAAGTCCCAAGGTGAGCGGCTCGGAGTCACGCCGGGTGTACCGCTGGGGGATCGCCGCGTACTGGGCGACCTTTGTGTCGCCTTCGTGATGGTCGAACGACAGCACGGGGCCGACCGGATTCCGAAAGTAGAACCAGCGCAGGTACTCCACCGATCCGTGCGGCGCAGGGTCGAAGCAGCGGCGGAGCAGCGCGGCGGTCGCCGTTAGGTCTGCCTCGTTCTCGCGCAGCGGGCGCCGCTCGGCGGGCTCGTCGTGGCCGTGGTCGCCGCTGTCCAACACAGCCGCCATTTTGTCGTTAGCGGGGGACCGCTGCACGGTCGTGCTCCAGAGCCGAGTGAACTGCCGGGACCTGGCGGCTGGATTGCTACCCGATTGCTCAACACATGATCCGTGCGGACTCATCTCCCGACGATGCGGACCAGCACCAACCGGCGCAGCGCGCAGCGCGGCAACTCGGTCCCGCCGGGGTTCGGTGAGTCGCTGTCGGCTGCCGGGCCTGGCCGTGGGCGGCTCCAGTAGAGTTGTCCGTTCTGTTGTTTCTCGCGGACTTCGTCGCGCCGCGAGACAAACGAGATCGGTCCACGCTGTCGATGTCTGAGTTGTCTTCCCCAGTTTCACCGGCGGGCGCTGCGGCGCCGTTGCCCTCGAACATCGTCGTCATCGGTGCGGGCCCCGCGGGCCTCACTGCGGCGTATGAGATCGGACGAAGGGGCGCAAAGGCCACGATCGTCGAAGCCGACACCGTTGTCGGCGGCATCAGTCGCACGGTCGAACGTGACGGCTGGCGGTTCGACATCGGTGGCCACCGCTTCTTCACGAAAGTGCGTCGAGTCGAGGAGTTTTGGCACGAGATTCTCGATGAGGGCGATTTCATGCTGCGGCCGCGGATGAGCCGGATCTATTACAACGGCAAGTTCTTCGACTATCCGCTTAAGGCAATGAACGCGCTGCGCGGACTCGGCGTCATTGAGGCACTTCGGTGCGTGTTGTCCTACGTGGGCGTGCGCATTCGCCCACCGAAGAACCAAACGATGTTTGAAGGCTGGACCGCGTCGAAGTTTGGCTGGCGGCTGTACCGCATCTTTTTCAAGACCTACACCGAGAAGGTGTGGGGCGTTCCCGCCGACACGATCCAGGCCGATTTCGCCGCGCAGCGAATCAAAAACCTCTCGTTGTTTTCGGCCGTGATGAACGCCGTGCTCCCCAAGCGCAACCAAAAGGACATCACATCGTTGATCGAGGAGTTCGAGTACCCCAAACTCGGGCCCGGGATGATGTGGGAACGCTGCACGGAGAAGGTGCGCGCGCAGGGCACAACAGTGCATTTCTCACAACCCGTCGAACGCATCGAACACTCGAACGGGCGAGCTCAGCGCGTCGTCGTTAGGAACTCGGCCGGCGAAGCGGTGACGTACCCGGCCGACCACATCGTCTCGTCGATGCCGATCACGCATCTGGTGCAAGCGATGAGCCCCGCGCCGCCCGCCGATGTACTCGCGGCCAGCCGCGCGCTCACCTATCGCGACTTCCTGACGGTGGCCCTGGTCGTGCCCGAGGAGTGCGGGTTCCCCGACAACTGGATCTACGTGCACTCACCGGCGGTGAAGCTGGGGCGCATTCAAAACTTTGGATCCTGGTCGCCCTACCTGGTGAAGGAGGGCCGCACGTGTTTGGGTCTGGAGTACTTCGTGTTCGAGGGCGACGACATGTGGACCGCGGCCGACGCCGACTTGATCGAGTTGGGCAAACGTGAGCTCGCGGCCCTCGGGCTCGTCGATCCAGCGAAGGTGGAGACGGGTTACGTGGTGCGTATGCCCAAGGCGTACCCGATGTACGACGCGACATTCAAAGACAACGTCGACATCTTGCGGCACTGGATCGAAGAAAATGCCGCCAATGTGCATCCCGTCGGACGTAACGGAATGCACCGTTACAACAATCAAGACCACTCGATGCTGACAGCCATGTTGGCCGTCGAGAACATCTTCGGCGCGAATCACGACACGTGGGCTGTGAACGTGGAGGCCGAGTACCACGAGGAAAAGCGTGAGGCGGCCGACGCCGCCTGATCCGAGCTTGCCTGATCCGAGCCCGGCTGATCCGAGCCTGGCTGATCCGAGCTTGGCTGCGGCGACGTTGCCCGCACCGTCGGGTGTGGCCAAGGTCTCGACCGGCCACGTCCGCGGGCTCGACGCACTTCGTGGCCTCGCGGCGCTGACGGTTCTGGTTTTTCACGTGGCGACGCAAACGGGCGCCACGGTTCGTTGGGTTGATGGCGTGGCGCAGACGAACGTCACCAGCCAGTACAGCGCGCGGCTCGACGTTGGCGTGCAGGTCTTCTTTGCGCTGTCGGCCTATCTGCTCTTCCGCCCGTTTCTGGCTGCGCTTTACGCCGACAGGGACCTGCCCAGCTTCGCGGCGTTTTGGTGGCGACGCTTTTGGCGGATCTACCCGGGCTACTGGGTCGCACTGTTTCTCGGCGCCGCCCTGTTTTACCCAACGATCAACACGTGGCGTGACGGCGTGATCTTTGCCGCGCTGATCCAGGTCTACGACCGGTGGCGGGCTTTGGGTGGACTCGCACAGGCGTGGAGCCTCAATGCGGAGATCGTCCTTTACGCCTTCTTGCCGCTGTTCGCCGGGCTATTGGGTTTCGCGACGCGGCGCTCGTCTCGGCGCGTTGATCAGAGTGCGCCAACGCCGCCTCGAGCCGACGCCACGGATCCGGCGAGCGCGGCCCGTGCGGCGGGTGCGGGCGCGCGAACACGCCACTACGACCGTGTCGTGTTGCTCGCCTTGGCCCTGTGCGTCGCGATCTCGTTCGCCTTCCGCTTGTACCTGTTTGGCGCCAATCCGTCGTGGCGGGATCAAGGCGTGACGTGGTTTCCCAATCACCTCGACACCTTCGCCGTGGGGATGGGCCTCGCGTGGGCCGCCGTCGTGCAAGAAAGCCGCGGGCGCACGGCGATGCCCGCGTGGCTCGGGTGGCTGGCGGACCGGCCACAGTGGTCGTTGGCCGGGGCGTGGCTGTGTTTCTGGGTGGTCTCGGCCCTGGGCCTGCCGCTCAACCTCACCCCGATCCTCGGGTGGAAGGCATTTGCCCACCACGGCCTGTACACCCTGATCGCTGCGTTGATCGTGTTGCCCGGTGCACTCGGCCCGCTGCGCGACGGCGTGGTCGCCCGTGTGCTCACGTCGAAGCCATTGGAGTGGATCGGCGAGATCTCATATGGGATCTACCTCTGGCACCTGATGATGGTCGTGTACTGGGTTGATCGCACGGGCGGGGTGGCCTTTGATGCCAACTTCTGGCTGGTCCTCGTGTTGACCCTCGTGTCGTCGATTGTGTTGGGGTGGCTGTCGTGGGTGCTGGTGGAGCGGCCGCTGCAGCGCGGGGCTGCGCGGGTGTGGGCGAGCCGAAGCCGGTGAAAACCGAGGCTGGCCACCGTCGTTTTGCGTGCCTCGATGGTTTGCGTGGCGCCGCCGCCCTGCTGGTGCTGGCCCACCATGTGAGTTTCGTGACCGGCGAGAGCTTTCGTTCCCCGCTGGGTCGAGTGCTGGAGCGCACCGACGCGGGTGTGCAGGTTTTCTTTGTTCTGTCGGCCTATTTGCTGTATCGGCCTTTTGTGGAACGGCGTCTGGCTGGGCACCCGGACCCGCCGGTCGCCGGATTCTGGCTGCGCCGCGGGGCGCGGATCTTCCCCGGCTATTGGGTCGCTCTGGCAGGCTGCGTGGCGTTTTTCGGGCTCAAGTTCTTCGCTCGAACCGACGTTGTGGTCTTCGGGACCTTGACACAGGTGTACGACATTTCCCGTTTCAATCAGGGGATTTCCCAATCGTGGAGCCTCGCGACCGAGCTCGGCTTCTACGCGTTGTTGCCGTTGCTGGCGTGGCTGGGCGCTAAGGCCTGGCGGGGCCGCGCACCGCGCACCGCGCTCGCAACCGAGCTGTGCGCGCTCACGGCACTTGCACTCGTGGCCTACGGCGCTCGCCAATGGGCCTACTCGACCGAAGCGCCCGTGCGGCGCCTGATCGGCTACTGGACCATCGGCAACCTCGACGCGTTCGCAATCGGCATGGCCTTGGCGTTGGTCGTCTGTTACGTCGAGTCGGCCGAACGAGGCCCGCTGCTGCACCGTTGGGCACGTGTATGGCCGTGGTGGTTGGCGGCGGGCGCGGTCTTGTGGTGGGCGTCGGCGTGGAGCGGGCTGCCACTGGGGTTCGCCGAGTTTTCTGCGCACCATGACTTCGTGCGGCAAGTCAGTTACGTAACGTTTGCCTCCTTGCTGGTTGTTCCTTTGGCGTTGTGGCCCGACGGCCCGGGACTCGCGCGAGCGGCCTTACGCTCGCGACTTGTCGGATTTGTGGGGCTCGTGTCCTACGGGCTGTACCTATGGCACCAAGCGGTCTTGTCGCGCATCGTCGATGCCGACCGCATTTTCCGAGCGCCTTTTTGGACAACCCTTGCCGCAGGGATCGTTGCCACAAGCGTCATTGCGACCCTGAGTTATCTCCTGGTCGAAAAGCCGTTGCTCGACTGGGCCCGCGTGGCCACCCGCGGCTCGCCCCGCGCCAGCGCCGGGCGGCGTTCTTCGTGAGCGACGTCCTGCAGACTCCGCGCGCCCACACCCTGGCCGGGCTCGACGGCGTGCGAGCCCTCGCGGCACTGTCGATTGTGGCGCTGCACGTCGGCTTTCACTCGGGCACATACGAGTCGGGCCCTTGGGGTTCGTTGGTCGCGCATCTCGACTCGGGTGTCGCAATCTTCTTTGTTTTGTCAGGGTTTTTGCTCTACCGGCCGTTTGCGCTTGCCCACCTAAGGCGTGCCGACGCGCCGTCGGCCAGCCGGTACATGGTGCGCCGTTTCCTGCGTGTTTTCCCGGCGTATTGGGCCGCGCTATTGGGCTGCGCGTACGTGCTCAATCGTGTCGCGCTCGACACAGCCTCGCAGGTGGCCGTGCACCTCAGCCTCACGCGGATCTACTTTGCCGACTACTTCTTCGCCGGCATGCCACAGGTGTGGACGCTCGCGGTCGAGGTCAGTTTTTATTTGGCGCTGCCCGCGCTTGCCCTAGCAATCGGGACGGTGAGCCGTGATCGCGATCCGCGGCGCACCCTCACGAGCGAGCTACTCGCCCTGGCCGTCCTCTACGCGCTGGGTCTGGGTACCCGAATCGCGCTACTGGCGACGCACTCTGGTGCGACGATCTCCACCAAGTGGCTGCCGGCCGAGCTGGATTGGTTCGCGCTTGGCATGGCCCTCGCGGTGGTGAGCGCGGGCGTGGCTGCCGGGTCTGTCAGTGCGAGCGGGGTGGCGCGAGTTGTGCGGTCGACTGCCGTGTGGTGGGGGTTCGCGTTGGCGTGTTTGTGGCTCGCGGCGTACGCGACCGGAACCGGTGCTGACGTCGCCTTGTTTCGCAAGGAGACCACCGACCTGCAAGACGTCGCGCAACAGGTGTTGTACGGCCTGTTCGGGTTTGGCGTGGTGGCGCCGATTGCCCTCGGCCCCCCGGGAGTGGGGCTCGCCCGCCGAGTGCTCAGCTCGCGACCTGCGACGGTGCTCGGCCTTGCGTCGTACGGGATATTCCTTTGGCACGTCGAGCTACTCAACTGGCTGGTTGATCGCCACCAGGTCCAGACGTGGGTCCCGAGCGCGCGGTTCGCGTCGGTGTTCGGGGTAGTCGCCGGCGTCAGTGCCGCGCTGGGGCTCGCGAGCTACTTGCTGATCGAGAAGCCCTTGGGGCGTTGGGCGGCGCGTGTTACAGCCGCCCGCGTGAAGTGAACGCGCCGCGGCGATCGGCGAGCCACTCGGCGCCGCGCCAGCGCGGGCTCGACGGCCTGCGGACACTCGCCGTTGCCGCCGTATTTCTCTTCCACGCGCAGCCGAGCTTGGCGCCCGGCGGGTTCTTCGGTGTGACGGCGTTTTTTGTGTTGTCGGGCTACTTGATCACCGGTTTGCTGCTCGACTCACTGGTGAGCCGCGGTGAGGTCGGCTTTGTCCATTTTTGGGGTCGCCGGCTTCGGCGTCTGGTTCCGGCGTTGGCCGTGCTCGTCGTCGTGTGTGTGATCTACTCACAAACGCGGCTCGACCCGCCACACGACCACCAAAACACGGTCGACCTCGTGCGGGGTTTGTTGTGGAGCTCCAACTGGTTCCAAGTCGCGGGGTCAGTGGAACCACTGGGATTTGCCAACCATTTGTGGTCGTTGGCAATCGAGGCGCAGTTCTACTTGTTGTGGCCTTTGGTGTTGTGGGCCATCTGGCTGCTCAGCGGCGGTCGCGCAGCCGCTGGAGCCGACCGAGTTCCCGGTCGGCTCGTGCTCATACTCGGCCTGCTGACCGTGTTGGCTGCTCTGTGGCGGATGTGGCTGTACTCGGGCCCCGACGACCACCGGCGGGTCTATTACGGCCTCGACACGAATCTCGACGGCTTACTTCTGGGGGCGACATGGGCCGCATGTCGCCGCTGGTCGAAAGACGTGAGTTCTCGGCTGACTGTCGCCGCCGGTGTGCTTGCACCGCTCGCGGTGGCCACGTTGGTTTGGTCGGTGGTGCATTTTCGTGTTGCCGACGGTGAGGTGTTCACGATGGGCATCCCGCTTGTGGCTGTAGCCACGCTCGTGCTCGTGGCAGCGAGTGCCCGACCGTGGGGGGTATCGGTTGTGTTGCAGTGGTGGCCGCTGGTTGCGGTTGGAACGATTAGCTACGCCGTGTACCTCTGGCACTGGCCGACCATCCTGATACTCAACCCTTATCGAGCACGGTGGGGAAACAACACCGTCGTCGTGCTCGAAGCAGTCGTGTCGTTGGCGCTCGCAGTGTTGTCGTGGTTCTTGATCGAACGTCCGGCTGGTCGCGTCGTTCATAGGCGCGTGGCATCGGGTGTGCGTCATGGGTAGCCGGCGAGGAGCCCGCGGTGCCCTTCTCCGCGGCCGCGGGTTCGCGTTGGGGATCGGCGCGGCCACGCTGCTGGCGTTGATCGTGCGCCTCTGGTTTGTGTTGGCCGTCCATTGGGACGACGGGGTCGCGGGCGATGCGTCGTGGTACCACGGTGTGGCCAATCTGATCGCCGAGGGCAAGTGGTTCATCGACCCCGCGACCTACAACGCCTCGGGCGTCTCGCGGCCCGTTGCCGAGCACCCACCACTGTTTCCGCTGCTGCTCTCGGTCACGTCGGTGTTCGGCGGCACGACGTGGCGCTGGCACGAACTGGCCACCGTGGTCATGGGTACCGCGACGGTGCCGCTGATCGGTCTCGCCACTGCCGAATTGGCAAATAGGCGTGCGGGACTTCTTGCCGCGTTTCTGGCGGCGCTCGCCCCCGCGTTGTGGGTGAACGAGGGGCTGGTGTTGTCAGAGACGCTCGCGGCGACGGTCACTGCGGGGTTGCTGTTCGTTGCTGCCCGCGCTCGTCGAGTGCCGAGCGCAGCTCGGGTGGTTGTGTTCGGCGCAGTTTGCGGGTTGTCGTTGTTGACCAGGGCCGAGATGTTGTTTGCCTTGCCGCTGATCGCGTGGGCGGCGCTGTGGGACCGCGGCGCCGTGGCGACGTCGTTGCGGCGCGGTGCAACGGCCGCGGGTGTGGCGGCCTTGGTGATTTCTCCGTGGATTGTGTTCAACCTTTCGCGCTTTGACACGCCGGTGTTGTTGTCCAATGGCTCTGGAATCACGATGGCTGTATCGAGTTGTGATCAGACGTTTTCCGGGGAGCGCATCGGTTACTGGAACATGGAGTGCGCGATCGGTCGTGGTGACGTGCCCGCCGACCAGGCGGAAGCCGATGGTTGGTACCGCGAGGTCGCGTTGGGGTACTGGGGCGACAACACCACAAAACTGCCGGCGGTGTTTGCTGCCAGGGTCGGGCGAACCTGGACGGTGTATCGCCCGTTGCAGATGATCTTTCTCGACCTCATCGAAGGGCGGCCGTGGCGCGTGTCGCGAACGGTCGCCACAAGTACGTACTTCCTCTATCCGCTTGCCCTCGCCGGAGTCGTGATCTCGCGACGGCGTGGGTGGTCGCCGTGGCTGTTTGTCGCGGTCCCGATCGCCGTGTCGATCGCAGCGGTGCTCACATTTGGAAACACGCGTTATCGGGTTCCGGCCGATGTCGTGTTGATTTCGTGCGCGGCGATTGGCCTTGAAAAACTGCTCGCCCCGCGACGCCGTCGACTCCTGCGGCCAGCAACGACACCAGCGAGGCACGAGCTATGACCACCGGCCGACGCCACCGCGACCGTGGCGATGTTGAGCGCAGGTGGCGCCGCCACGTCCTGCTGTGCGTTGCCCTTGGCATCGCCCTGCGGATCCTCTACGTGCTGGTGTGGCGACGTGACGACGTCGCGGGCGGCGACGCGTACTACTACCACTGGCAGGCCAACGAGATGGCTGATGGCCTGTGGTTCATCAACCCGTACGTGTACCGCGGTCAGGGGATCATTCGCGCGACGGCGGGGCATCCGCCGCTGTTTTCGCTCGTCTTGTACCCGTTCTCGTTGATCGGCCTGCGGTCCTTCCTCTCGCACATGTTGGTCACGTCGTGTCTGGGCGGGTTGACGATCTGGCTCATGGCTCACGCGGCGCGGCTGATGGGCGGGCGCCTCGCGGGTGTGGTTGCTGCGTTTATTGCGGCCGTATACCCCTACCAACTCATCAACGACAGCCGTGTCATGTCGGAGTCGTGGACAGCCACGATGGTCGCCCTGACGTTGTACTGCGTGTATCGCTTCGTCCGGCGGCCAAGCGGGTGGGGTGCCGCGGCGATCGGCGCAGCGTTGGCCGCCGGGGCTCTCACCCGTGCGGAGCTAACGCTTCTTGTGCCCTTTGTTGTGGGCGGGGCCGTGTGGAATGTCGCGCGCCACGTCGGCTGGCGCCGCGCTGCGCGTTTGGGTGCGGTGGCGCTGCTGGTCGCCGGCGCGTGCGTCGCGCCCTGGGTGGGCTGGAATCAGACGAGGTTCACCTACCCGGTCTTTATTTCGAATGGGTTTGGCTCGACCTTGGGCAATACCAACTGCGACATCACCTATTACGGCGACTTGATCGGGTTCTGGGCACAGGACTGCATGGCCAATCCGCCGCCGCTCGGCGACGAGTCTGAGTGGGAGCTCTACTGGCGTAAACGTGCGCTCACCTACATACGAGAGCACAAGAGCCGCGTCCCGATCGTGGTCGCGGCTCGTATCGGGCGGATGTTCGCGATATACCGTCCGATCCAGGGTGTGCGCCTCGACGAGTACGTCGAGATCCGCGAACCACCTCTGAGCCGACTCGGGTTGTGGATGTACGGCTTCTTGGTGCCCGCAGCGTGCGCGGGAACATGGCTCGTGCGTCGCCGCGGGCTGCCGATGAGCCCGGTGGTGGGCGCCTTCTTGGTCGTCGTCAGCACCGCAGCGCTGGCTTTCGGCGTCACGCGGTATCGGGCATCGTTCGACTCGGTGCTGGTGCCCGCAGCCGCGGTCGGGATTGCCGCCGTGTTGCGTTGGTGTGCGACCGGCGCGTTACTCACTCCCGCGCGTCGTGCAAAGGTCGACCCGTAGTGGCCACCTCGCGGGTCGCGGACCGGGGGGCGTTTCGCCGCGATGCGGACCGGGCGGCGTTTCGCCGCGATGCGGACCGGGCGGCGTTTCGCCGCGATGCGACCGTGCTCATCGCGATCGCGTTGGCGCTGCGGTTGATGTGGCTGGTGGTTGCCGCACGCGAGCCGCAGGGGATGCATGACCCGGTCATCTACCTCGTCTATGGGCGCGGACTGGTGGAGACGGGTCAGTACCTCGGCGTGATGCGCACGGCAAAGACGGCCTACTTTCCCGTGGGTTACCCGTTTTTTGTCTCGCTCGTGATGCGCGCGGGACACCTCACTGGCCTGTGGAGCTACGGCTTTTTGCCGCAGCAGGTGGCCAATGTGGTGCTCGGCGCGGCTGCGGCGCCGTTGACCTATTGGGTGGCGACCTGGGTGGTGCCGCGCAAGGTGGCTAAAGGAGCTGCCCTCGTCGTTGCTGTGATGCCGAGCCAGATCCTGTACTCCTCGACGATCCTGTCGGAGGTTCTTTTTCAAGCTCTGCTGTTGGGTTGTGTCGGGTGTTTGTTTGCGGCTCGGCGTATGGGTGGTCAGTCCGGCGCCCCAGCCGGGTTGGCCCTCTTTGCCGGGGGCGTACTTCTGGGTGCTGCCACGATGGTGCGCGGCGTGGCCGCGATTGTCCCGATTGTCGTGTTGGCCGTGCTGGCCCGCACTGTCGGCTGGCGCGCGGCTGTTCGAGCGACGGCGATCGTGTGTGTGGGAGCTGCAGTGCTCACGGTGCCGTGGGCCTTGCGCAACGTAGCGGTGTTCGACCGTTGGGTCGGCTTGTCGACCAATGTTGGTGACGACTTTTGTATCGGCAACGCTCCGGGAGCGAGTGGCGCGTTCGAGCTGCAACCCGCCTGTTTCACTGACGCCAACGCCGACATGTTCACGCCCGCGGCGGAGGCTGGGCGCTCCGATGAGGCGATGGACGTCGGGCTGACAGCGATTCGTGACGACCCGGGCCGGATGCCCGGACTGACCGTACGTAAAGCGCGCGCGCTGATGTCACGCGACTGGGATGGCCTGTGGGTGGCCGAGTCGTACGGTGAAGACCGTTTCTTGCCAGCGTGGGCACGTACGGCGATTGTGTGGGGGGCCAACGGCTCGTGGTTCACCTTGTTGGCCTTTTCCGCGTGGGGTTTGTTTGCCCTGGGCCGACAACGAAGTTGGCCGCCGCGGTTGTTGGTGGCAATACCGCTGGCCTTGCTGGTGTTGCCGCTGGCGTTTTTCGGCGAGCCCCGTTTTCACTTTCCCGCGGTCCCGTTTCTCGCCATCGCCGCAAGCGTCGCGCTGTCCGACATCACGAACCGCATTCGCTCACGACGTTCCTGAACCACGCGCCCGGCTCAGCCAGTGCCCAGCGGCGAAACGGGAAGTCGACTCGGTGACGTGCGGCAGCCTTTCGCCGTGCCGGGGTCGAAGCGGCCGACGGCAACGCCTGGGCGCGCGGCCCTGCGCCCCTGCCGATCAGCTGGCGCGATCGGTGCGAACCAGCCGCCAGCAGGGCTGCGGCCAGCGGCGCCACGATGTCTCGCGGCCGTTTCTGATGAGGACCGGGAGCAGCATCGTGACTCAGAGTGTTATTCGACAGGTTGAGGACGAACTGCGGCGGCCGCTGGCAGACGGGTCCAGACCTACTAAAAGTGTGGATTTCGCGGTCTAGAACGGATTTGGCAACCCTTCTGCCACGAAAACCACACCACGCGGCGATGGCGGGGTTTTTTAACAACTTGTTCGCAACCTCTTTACCACGCTGCGCGTTGTCATTAGGGTGACGCCGTCGCCGCCACTGAGGGCGGGGAACTAGAGGGGGTATTCAGTGTCATCAGAAATGTCAACTGTTCGTCCACGGCGTCGCGGTCGGGGGGCGCTGCTTGCAGCAGCGGCTCTCGTTGCGGGGGTTGTGGCGACCGGTCCCGTTCCGAGCGCCGGCGCGTCGGGCGGACCTGACCTACAGATAATCGTCAACGGCACGGCTACGCCGTACTACGGCGGCAAGACCATCTACATCCAGGTGAAGAACATCGGCAGTCAAAACACGTACCCAGCTGGCGGCGTACAGCTGCAGGCGTACGGTTCGGGACTGTTCGGCACCGGTTATGGCTGGTCGTGCAGCGTCGTGACGCCGTCGACGGGCGGTACGCTCACGTGCACGCGTTCGGGACTCACGGCAGGGCAAACCACCCCGCCGAGCTTCCACATGACCCAGCAAGCAGGCACCGGCTGTCAGACGCCGCTGTTCATCGCTGTGTTGCCTGTTCCCGGCGAGACCAACATCGCCAACAACGCAGTATCTGTTCCCGGCATGTGTCCCTGACGCGTGCCGCCAGGCAAAGAATTGAGCGCCGGAGCAATCCGGCGCTCGATTCGCGTTGTGGCCGACTGCCTGTCGTGGACTAACCCGCCGTCGACACAGGCCGACGGGCCGGTTCGAGTTCGTAGATGAGTTGGTAGGCAAACAGCGTGGGCCGTACCGCGATCGCGGCACCCTCGGCGGCGTGCGCCCAACGAAGGAGGCGGCCCTTGGCAGAACGAGGACCTGTGCCATGGGGTCCGTCGGCCGAGGCAGGCCGGGTGGTGAGTCGTTCGAGCGGCACACCCACGCTGGAGCGTCGCACGATTGCCCAACCTGCGTTGCGGAACAGCTCCTCGGCGCCGTTACGGGTGAAAAATCGCACGTGATCCTGATCGAGGATCCCGTGTTGGTCGTAGCCGAATGCGCCGGCCGCCACGCGGACACGGGGGTACCAGTGGCCGAAGTTGGGGACAGAGGCGAATAAGCGACCGCCGTCGGCGAGCACCGAGTGCAGCGAGTCGAGCAGGCGATCGGGGTGGCGCAGGTGTTCGAGCACGTCGCCCGCCAGCACCGTCTCGAAAGGGCCGGCAACTGTGGGCGGCAGGCCGTGGTCGAGATCTGCGGCGACGAACGCGTCGACGCGCTCCTTGACGCCGTCGAAGGCCTCGATGTCGACGCCGGTTACTTCATGGCCGAGTTCTTTCGCGGCCAACGACAGGTAGCCACCCGCGCAACCCAAGTCGAGTACCCGTCCGGGGGTCCGCTGGCCGAGCCACTCGATCAAGCGGTGGTGTGAGGTTCCTTCGGCCACTTTTAGTTGGTAACGCTCTTCGGGCGGCACCGGCGCTTTGCCGAGTCCGAGCTGTTGGAGTCGGTAGCGGGTTACGTCCGAGACGACATCGCGGGCGTACTTGAGGCCGTCGACCCGGCAGATTTCATCGCCGTAGTAGGTCGGAATTGGGATTTCCTTGATTCGCCGACCGGTGTGGTGCATCTGGATGATGATCTCGGTGTCGAAGTCGAAGCCGTCGGAGTTCTCCTCAAACGGCACGGCCGCGAGCGCGGCGGTCGAGTAAGACCGGTAGCCGGAGTGGAACTCCGACAACGACGTACCCAATACCGCGTTTTCGTACTTGGTCAGAATCTTGTTGCCGATGTACTTGTAGCGGGGCATGCCGCCGCGGAGCGCCGCGCCCTTCTCCATCATGCGGCTGCCGAAAACGGCGTCGGCTTCGCCTCGAACAAGCGGCGCGACCATCTCGGGCAACATCTCGGGCGCGTACTGCCCGTCGCCGTGGAGCAATACGACGATGTCGAGACCGTCGTCGAGGGCCTGGCGATAGCCAGCCTTCTGGTTGCCGCCGTAACCGAGGTTGCGGGGATGGCGGTTGATGACCAGCGGCAAGTCTTGGTGGGTTTGTTGGTACCCGAGCCCGATCAGGTAGGTGGCGTCGTCGCTGTGGTCGTCGTTGACGTAGATCTTTGAAATGCGAGAGCGGAACTCGACGGGGATTCGGTCGAGCACGGCCGCCAACGTCGTGGCCGCGTTGTAGGCCACGACCAGTATGCCGATTTTTGGTTCGCTCATGAGACGTTGGTGCCCTCTCTCGCACCGTCGAGGCTACCGGGCTCCCGCGGCGCGTCAGTCGAGATCGGCGCTCGGCGGTCGTCGGTTTGCGGTTCTGTCGACCCCTCGGTCGGCGGCTCGGGCGGCGGCTCGGTCGACCCCCCCTCGGTCGGCGGCTCGGTCGACCCCTCGGTCGGCGGCTCGGCGTCAGGATGCGCGAGCCACGCGACGATCCCGACAACTACCGCCGCGCTCCACGCGAGAAGGTGTGGAACCGACATGCGTAGGACCCACTCCAGCGCGGCTTCGAACCGACGGAGCAACTGCAACGAGGTTGTGTAGGCGCCACCTATAGCCAGCAGGACCGCGGGCACGATGCCCACCCACGCCGTCGGCCGCCACAGGGTGAGGTAGCAACCAGCGATCGCTGCGAGACACACCCAGGGTCCGCCCGCCGCGAGTGCCGCGAGGCCGGCTACTGCCACAACCAGGACCTTGCTTCGGGCTGATCGCGCCCTGGTCGGCTGTGCGGCTGCGAACGACCACTGCGCGACAGCGCGGGAGGGCTGGTAGCTGCGCCCGCGTGGTCGACCCCATACGACGAGCGCCAGTGCCACCAGGATCGCGAGGCCGCTGATGCGTAACGCCAGTGAGACCGCTCGCTGCGGCGTCCACTCCAGCTCGACGCGAGGCGTCGACCCGTCGCGCTCTGGTTCTATGAGCCAGCCGTTTGCGTAGCCGTTGATCAGCACGGGCTCGCCGAGATCTCTCCCACCGGCGACTTTTGCGGTCCAGCCCTTGTTCCAACTCTGGCCGAGGACCAACCAGTAAGGGGCCGACGAGTCGGCGTTTTGGGTCGAGTCGAGCGCCACGTCGATACGCGAGGAGCCGTGTTCTTTTGTTCTCAGCACGGCCCCGGCGGCTGGGTTCTGATTCGCTGCGGCACCCGCAGCTGTGTTGTCCGAGCTTGCAGTGGCGGAGGATCCAAACGCTGTCCCTCCGGCTGCCGAACGCAAGATGAGGCGGTCGATGTCGACGCCGGTGACCCGTCCGAGTCGCGACTCGATGGTGTGCTCGCCCGCTGTGAGCTCAAGGGGGCCGGAATGGTCGCCACACGTTTTGATGGCGAGAGCGCCACGATCGAGCGCCGACGCGTCGGCGGTGGAGCCAACAACGCTGATCCACACCGGCGCGCCGTCGATCGCGAGCAGGTCGTCACGGCACACGTAGTTCGTCGCCGGACCAGGGCTTGGAACGATGAAGTCGCCGACGGCGATGTCGGCGAGAGCGACGGGGAGCTCGAGCCGCGACTCGCTGAAGTATTCAAAGGTCGTCGTACGCTTCGTGGCCGCGATGGCGACGCGGACGGTGCGAGCTGTTGTCGGCGGGAACGACACGCGGGTGCGGCTTGTTGTGCCCAAGGTGGTCGACGGCGCGACGTCGCCGATATCGACGGAGATCGGCGACGAATCGTCGAGGGTCACGAGCAGTTCGGCTGGCTGCGAGTGGTGCGCGTCGTTGACCCAATCGACATCGAGGTGATCGAGGGTCACCGCGCTCGGCAGTTCCAGCTCGACCCAGCAGTCTTTCGACGTCCCCAGACCTGGTTGCCAAACCGTGGCTGGATCGTCGTCGAATGCCGACGCTGCTCGCGCGTTGAGCGCGCCGGGCAATCGGCCACACGACCGAGCCACCCACTCTCCCGCTGCGGGCGAGTTGGGCGCTCCGTTCCACTCGGGTACCGACTGCCCCAGGGCCCAATCGATCGCTTCGTCGGGTGCGTACGCAGAGATCCGCGCTGCGCCGCTCAGCTCGAAGCTGCGCGCGCTCGGCAGTGTGAATTGCCGACGCATCACCGGCTCTTCGTCGTCGCGTGCAGGCCGTTGCCAGGACCGCAGCCGGGTCATGACGATGTCGAGTGGGTGTGCGAGGTCGTCGGTGCCGACGGCGTCGAGCAGGTCGGTTGGGAGGCGAATGGCTTCGGTCGCGCTCACGTCGGGAATCGCGATCTCCGCGAAACCAACAGAGGAGTAGCCGAGGTTGAGGAATTGCGGTGGAACATTTGTGTCGACCACCTCGAGCTCAAGCCACGTGGTGGATCGCTCGTCGAAGGTCACCAGTTGGCCGTCACGTTCGCGTGACACGGTGCCGTCGAGGCTGCGCTCGACCTTGGTGCCGTCGCTGAAACGGATCTCCAGCTTTGTGATGAACCTGTTGCGGGCGCCGGTGATTGGCTGCAGCAGGCGCAATTGCGACAGTTGTTGTGGATTCTCGAACTCGATGCGGAGGAACTCGCCACGTGGGTCGACGAATCCTCCGGTCCGCCAGGCGGTGTGATCGTCGCCGTCGATCGCCATCGCGGGACGGTCTTCGGGCGTGTAGGAGATCGCGTTGCCGTAGTCGGTTGCGCTGATCGACTTCACGCCCTGGTAGGTGGCGACGGTGTAGGAGTCGTCGGTCGCATCGGGGAAAACGTCGAGGCGGACGTCACGTAAGTCGGTTCGAAGGGGCTTTTCGCCGGCTGCCTCGGTGTAACCCGTGTTTTCCCGAACGGTGCTCCAGCGTCGAGCGCGGCGTCGATTGGTGTCGGTGAGAATCAGCCGTGAGTCCGGTTCGATGCGAGAGCTCAAGGCGGCGTCGGGTCCGGTGAACGTCGCGGCGAACAGCACCGGATCGTCGACGTCGAGCAAGCCCGATTCGGCGAGATCAACGACGCCCTCCGCGTCGCCGGCGACGATCTGTGGCGCCGCCGCTGGCACCGTGCGCACGATGTTGCGCGGCTCATCGACGGCTCGAACCACGACTGATGGCGGCCACGGGAGTTGGGGATCTGCCCCGAGATGGTACTCGTCGGTCATGGGGAACTTCGTGGTGTTGTTCGGCTTCGCGTCGCCGAAGGTTTCCGGCTCGCGTAGGCCCGCGATGTCCCTGCGAAACCAGTCCCAGAACTGCCGAGGTCGGGGTGTGTTGAACCTTTCATATTGCAGGTCGGCTCGATAGACGATGTCACCCGCGCCGAGCAGTTGCGCGATTGCCGCGAGTGACGATGGCTCGCTGATGCCCTCTTGCAATCGATGGTCGAACGCGTTGAGGAACGCTGCGGAGGGCGCCGAGCCGTAGGGCACCAGTTCTCGTGCGACGTAGGGACGGTCGATCAGCCCGGGAGTGATTGGATCGACGGTGTTGCCCCAGGAGTACGCAGCAAAGTCGGCCCCGGGAATTTCGAGCACCCGGGTGTCGTCAGGTTGGGCGTCGAGCCGTTGCGCTGCTTGGTTCCACGCGGCGGGAATGTCTTCGTCGCGCTGGAGATTCTTCGCGATCATGTTGCCGGTGTAAAGCGGCGGCAGGTTGAGGATGATCGCGACGGCAGTGATGCCAGGCAACAGCTGGCCGAGGCGGTGCAAGCTGGGGGTGGTGATCGAACGCAGATACGTTGCGAGTGCCACGACACCCACCCCGAGCAGCGTCGACAGCGAGAGGATCACCAGCGGGACCGCACGACCTGTCGAACGCAGCGCCATACCTGCGAGTGATCCGGTGGCGAGTTGTTTAAACGCCGCTCCGAGAGGTGACGGCGAGTCGTACGGGTGCGCGCCGACAGCCACAACAAGCCCGACGAGCATCATGATCACGAAGGACCGGCGGTAACGCCAGCGGGTAAATCCAGCGACAGCGAGTGCTGCGATCGGTATGCAGAACGACAGCGTGATGACCGGAATGAACTGCGTGTAGAACCGCGCCGGTTCGATCCAGGGGCCGAGCTTGTCTCGTCCGTAGAAGAACCAGTACCCCAGTCCGCGCATGATCTCCGCGGCAGACGACGAGTTCGCGACCGCCTCGACGCTTTCGGTGAACCGCAGGATCGGGAGCGAGTAGTTGCCCTGCAGCAGCAACCCTGCCGACCACCACAGACACACAGGCACCAGCAACACCGCGATCCGCCCAGCCGTTGCGAGCCCGCGGCGCCACGGCACCTCACGCTCGACCCACACGGTGACGACCAGCCACGTGGCGGGGCCGAGTCCGGCGTACAGCAGCGACGGCAAGTTGACGCTGCCGACCGTCATCGCGACAAGCGCAAACACTGCCGGGTACCGCCAGCCGCCGCGGCGTAACGCGAGGATGACCAGCCCGATCAGCCACGGCAGCGCGGCCCACGGCATCAACAGCGCAGAGATGCGCGCGGCGTAGTCGAGCGAGTAGGGGTTCAGCGCGTACGCGAGGGCGGCGAGTGTGGCAGGGATCAAGCCGACGTCGAGTAGTCGCAAGAGAAACAGGACCCCGAGCGCGGCGACAAAGAGCAGGGTTCCCAGCCACAGCCGTTGCGCGATCCAGTCGGGAACGCCTACACGGTCGAAAAGCCAGTACCACGGCCCCTGCGGCCACAGGTAGCCGATGTTTTGGTGGGTGACCGTGCCGAGGCCGATGTGGTGATCCCACAGCTCCGGCGCTCGGGCCATGAGTCGGCCCGGGTCTAGGTACAGATAGGTCTTGGTGTCGGCCGAAACCTTGCCACGATGCGTCAATAGCAACGGGACGTAGATGAGCGCCGCCAGTGCCAGCTTGACCCTGGCCGCGTTGATCCAGCCGCCGCCGACGATCGTGGGCGCTGCGTGCGATGCCGCGGGCGTCGTGTCGGCCGTCACGGTCGTGGCGCGCACGCCGGCATCAGAAGGCGGAACAGAGATGGCAACCTCGGTCGAGTCGGTGCGGCGCCGTTCGGGCGGACCGTCAGGGGGAGCACCGGCTCAGGTCGAACTTCGTGTGACACGACGTCAGCCGGACGCGGCGGCCATCGTACGGTGCCGAAGGCACCCGTCGCACAGCGCGCCGAAGGCACCTGTCGCACAGCGCGCCGAAGGCACCTGTCGCACAGCGCGCCGACGACACCTGTCGCACAGCGCGCCGACGGCACCCGTCGCACAGCGCGCCGACAGCACCCGTCGCACAGCGCGCCGACGGCACTGGGCCCGTGGCGCAGCCCGGTCGTGGCAGGGTGCGCCTTCGGCACAGCCGCGCGGGCTTACTAGCCTTGGCGCTGACCTGTTCGGCGACACGTTGTCCACGTGTCGGCCGGGTGGCAGCCGCGGCGCGAATCGTCGACCACGGTGCGAACCTCGATAGGAGAAGTTGTGACGCAGTTCACCGGCGAGCGGCCCGACGATACGACTATGCCCGCGTCGCTCCAGGCGCTGCACGACGCTGGGTATGAGCAGATCGCCGCTCGGCTTGGCTCGGGAACTTTGCTCGACGTCGGGTGCGGAGTGGGTTCAGGTTCGGCGGTGTTTCTCGCGCCCGGCCGTCGGGTTGTCGGGGTCGATTACAGCCCGGAGACCGCCGCGCAGGCGGCTCGCCGATTTGGCGATGCGGGGCTGCGCACTACCTGCATGGACGGCACCCAGTTGGGTGTCGCCGATGGCTCGGTCGACTTCGTGTCGTCGTTGCATCTGATCGAACACTTCACCCAGCCCGAATTGCACCTGGCTGAGTTGGCCCGCGTTGTGGCCGATGACGGCACCTGTTTTGTCGTGACGCCCAACGAGCCCGCTGACTTCGAGAACCCGTTCCATCTGACGTTGTTTCGCCCAGAAAGCCTCGAGCGGTTGTTGCGGGTGTACTTCGACGACGTAACGATCGAGGGCCTCGACGGCTCGGCCGCCGTCAAAGCCGAGTTCGACAAACGCCGTCGTTTCGCCCGCGCCGTTCTGCGAGTCGATTTCATGGGCCTGCGCCACAAGTTGCCCCGCCGCCACTATGTGGCCCTACACGCGTTGGCTCGCCGGCTTGCCTACCCGGTAATTCACTGGCGGCAGCGCCGCGACCCTGCCCCGCCCGCGACGGCTGCCGACTTCCACATCTCTGCTGACATCGACGACACGACGTTTGTCCTGTTCGCCACTGCTCGCGAGCCGCGCCGTGGCGCGGCTGCACGCTGAGTTCTGGCTCGCGCACCCGACTCGGTCAACCGACAGCGGCGGCGACGTGCGGTGGCCGGCCGTCGGTTGTGCGCCCCGGGTTAACCCTGTCGTTGGTAGACGTAGGCCGTTAGTGGCGTCCTGTTTGCTGGCTGCGCGACCTTGCCGTACGTGGCGCGAAGCGAAAAGCGTCGGTCGGCGTCAACAAACGTTTTCCATTCGATCGCTTTGGTCTTAAACAAGCTCAGCCATTCAGGAAGCGGGTCGGGCAAAGGGTCCGGTAGCTGCGGCTGGAGCAAGACGAGGTAACGCTCGGGCTCAATGCTGTCGAGCAGCGGCTTGAGTGAGGTGGCGGGGTCTGTGGCCGACAAGCGCTCCACCACATTGCGCCAATCGAAGACGCCGTCGTCGGCCGGGACGCCGAACTCATTGGCTACGCGATAGCCGTTGCCAAATTCACGGGCGACGAGCGGGAGCTGTTCGGGGTGGGTGACGACGATCGTGTCACTCGGCTCGGCCGGCCCGAAACGTCGTTGCGTTTCGTGTGCCAGGTGCGTGACATTGCTCTTGGCCGAACGCGGTAGTGCGCTAACGCGTCCGGTGAGTCGGCCGAACGGGTGGACCCACAAGCTCAGCAAGACGAGTGTCGCGACCAGGCCCTGATTCCCCGCGCGGGCGAGGCCGATTCCGGCAAGGATCACGAGTGGGGCGACGATCACCGCGAGGTAACGCAGCGCCCATTGCGGCTGGATGTGCGACGCGATCCACGCGAGTAGCAACGGCACGGTCGCGAGCGCGCCGAAAAGGACACACCAGCGGGCGACCAGCCGATCGCCTGGGGCGAGCCACCGTACGAGTCCGGTGCCGCCGACAAGAGCGAGCACGACCAGGGCTCTTTCGTCGCCCACCGCTGCAGCCACAGTGTTGACAAGTTCACGCAGGCCCGGCGTTGCTGACCACGGCGCGCCGGTGTCGCTGGCTTGACCCAGCAGCGTCGGCACCCACGGGACGAAGGTGACCGCGCCGACGGCCACGGCCGCTGCCACCGCACGAGCAAGCGTCAGACGTGTTGAGCGAGGAGTCAGCCACAAAACGCCGACACCGGCGACGGCGAGCCCGGCGAGGAGATACAACGACCAGGAGTGGGTGTAGAGCAACGCCGCAGTACTGACGGCGGTGATGACCTGGCCCCGGCGAGTTGCGCCGCGCAGAATCTCGACGATGCCGCCGACAAGTACAAATGTCTCCAACGCGACCAACGAATACATACGCGTTTCGTTCGCGTAGGCCTCAAGGTAGGGGATCGTCGCGCTCAAGGCCGCAGCGATCCACGCGGCGCGTTCGTTACGTGCCGCGCGCCACGTGACGAGCAGGGCCGCAGGGATGCACCCGAGCGCAAAAATTGTCGACAGCAGGTGTGTTGCGGCTGGCGAGGCGCCAAAGACTCGGGTCCAGCCCGACAGGATCAGGTAGTAGAGAGGTGGCGAGCCGTCTTGTCGCAGGACCCGCCAGATTGCTGCGGGCGAACGGTCGGAAATCCCGAGCGAAAGACCCTCGTCGATCCAGTACCAGGTGTGGCGGTCGGTCAACCGCAGCGCCAGCGCGCCGAGCATGATCGCCGCGAGCAACGCGTGCCGTCGCCATCGCCACGTGCAGAGCTGGTCCCACTTGGCAACGGCGGTGAGCCCCCAGCGACGAAATGGGATTGGCTCCGCGGGTGTCACGGCGGGCGAGGCTAATGGCCGGGAACTAACGGCTCGTAAGGCTGCCCCCACGGCCGGGTGAGCGGATCGTCAACTGGACGGTTGCACGGCCTCGATGAATTGCAGCGTTTGTGCCACGAAATCCGCAGCACGTGTACTAAGCACCATGTGTTCGCCGGTCGCGGGGAACCAGGTGTGGACGAGTTTGTCGGGCAAAGCCCGGGCCTCGGCCGCCGACTGCGACCACGCGACCAACGAGTCGTCTTGCGGGTGGATCAGCAGTACGGGTACGCCGACAGTTGCGGCGTCGATGATCGGCATGTCGTCGAACATGCCCGCAAAACCTGGGCTGTAGGTGGTGATAGCCGACGAGGCGACAACGCCGCCGAGCGTGTCGAGAGTGTGTGAAGCGGCGACGTGGAGGGCCATCGTGGCGCCGCGTGAGTGGCCAAGGAGATACACAGGTGGCTCGCCCGTGCGCCCAGCTGTCGGGGATTGTGAGCGGGCGGCCAAGCTCTGCGCGGCCGTGACCAAGGCTTCAACGGCGGGGATTGCTGCCTTGTTGGCGCCGATAAAGGCGGGCGCCGCCGGACAGGGAATCGTCGACGCGGAGATCTGCGCTTCGCGAAACCAGCATCCCGCCACGGCTGTCGCCCCTCGCTCCGCGAGTCGACGCGCGAGATTGACGTAGTCCCACGACAAGCCCTCCGAGCCAGGCAGGATCACGACGATCGGCGGCGGCGCCGCGTTTGCCGCCGCCTCGCGTGGCGGGGCCGGCTGGAAGCCGACGAGACGTAACGAGTACGGCGAGCCCGCGACAGGCGCGCTGAGAGCGACAGGCTGTGGTGCGGCTGGTGTAGCGGTTGCGGACCAGGGCCGCAGTGGCGATGCAGGCGTGCCGCGCCCGGGCCCGGCGGTGGTTTGCCCCGTTGGCGCCTCGATCGGAGCGGACGCGTCGATCGAGGCCGTGCGCGCACACGTCGTCGTTAGCGCTGCGGCGGCACACACCATCGCCAGTGCGCGCCGCGCACGAGTTGTCTCCGCGTTTCCCATGCCCTGCTCTCCGCCGGCTAATCCTTCCCCGACGTTCGAAGCCGGTCAACTTGCCGAGTCCACCGCCGACGTCGACTTGCCCGAGTCGACCGACGACATCGACTTGCCCGAGTCGACCGACGACATAGACCGCCGACATCGACCGCCGAGTCGGTGGGTGCTACTTCGCGCTCGCGTCAGTTGGACAGTCGACGGAAAATCGGCCGCGGCAAGTGCCGTAGGCCGCTCATCACAACCCGCAGCGGCGCCGGTGCCCATACGAGCGCGCGGCCGGCCTCGATCGCGTTGGCCGCAGCGACCGCGACCACCCCTGGCTCGGTGGAAAACGGCGCCGGTTTGAGCCCCTCGGTCATCTTCGTGTGGACGAACCCGGGTCGCACGACGACGACGTTGACCCCCGACCCGTGCAACTCGTCGGCCAAGCCACTGAAGAAGGCGTCGAATCCGGCTTTGCTTGCGGCGTAGACGTAGTTGTCCTTACGTGCGCGTTCGGCTGCCACCGACGACAGGGCGACGACAGTGCCGTGGCCTTGTCGGCGTAAACACTCAACGAGGGGGACCGCGACCGAAATCGCGCCGGTCAGGTTGACGTCGATGAGGTGGCACGCGCTCGCCGAATTGGTGCGCATCTCGTTGTGCACGCCGAGCTGACCGAACGCGATCACTGCGACGTCGATGTCGCCGAGCAGCGAACACGCGCGCTCGACCACCGCGTGGTGCGTGGCGCGGTCGGCCGCGTCGAACTCGATGCAGGAGACCTCGGCCCCGAGGTCGCGCAAAGGTGCCGCGGCACCTTCGAGGCCCGCGAGGTCGCGGCCCGCGAGCACGATTCGTTTCGGGCCTCGTGATTGCAATTCCGCGGCGAGCGCGAGACCGATCTCGCTAGTGCCGCCGAGGACCAGCAAAGTCTGGGTGCGACCGAGTGCGTCTTTCATGGATGCTGGCTTCCTGTCGTTAACCGACGTTGAGGTAGTCGTCGGGCTATGTCGGGCTATGTCGGGCTATGTGTCGGGCTTTTGGCGGCGTCTGTGCTGTCGCGTTATTGCGCCGACGCGACTCGCGGGGCGGGTTGCGGGCGGCGCAGCGCGAGCCGACGATCGAGGTCAGAGGTGAAGTTGTGGTGCGGATCGAGCTCGTCGGCGATCGCGCGCCAGCGGGGCAGGTCCGGGTACATCGCCGCGATCATGTCGGGTCGGGCGCGGCTGTCCTTGGCAAGGTAGACGCGGCCGCCTGCGTCGAGCACGAGCCGGTCGAGATCGTCGAAGAGCGCCGGATCGGCCCTACTGGCCGCAATGTCGAGGGCCAACGTCCAGCCGCCGATCGGGAACGACAGGAGTCCTTTGCCGTGGCCAGCGCCGAACCGTTTCAAGACAGCGAGAAACGACGCGCATCGAGCGTTGCTCATCGCTTCGACGATCGTACGTAACGTCTTCTCGGCTCCAAACGGCACCACGAACTGGTACTGGAGAAAACCCGCGGAGCCGTAGAGAGTGTTCCAGCCCTCGACCATGTCGAGCGGGTGAAAAAACGTAGGGATCGACTCGAGCCCGGTGTGCCGGGCCGCGGGGGCCTTACGAAACCACACCTCGTTGAATGCGCGGATGGTCAGCGGCCGCAAGAGTCCGTTTGGCGCCCAACGAGGGGCGCGGACGGTGATGTCGGCGCGGTAGGAGAGCGGGTCGAGAGCGGCGCTGCGATCGAGATTCGAAAGGGTCGCGTGCTGGCCCGACGTAATCACTGAACGCCCGAGCCGAGATCCGCGGGCGACGAGGTCGATCCACGCGACCGAGTAGTCGAAGCGAGTGTCGTCGTCGGTCATGGCGGCCATGCAGGCGTCGAGATCCACCGCGCGGTACGTGTCGACCAGCATCTGTGAGGTCTCGATAGGTCGTAAGCGAACTCGCAACGACTCGATAACCCCGGTCAAACCCATGCCGCCCGCCGTGGCCCAGAACCGCTCGTCGGCGGGCGTCAGCGTGTGTTGCGTGGTGGTGGTCCGTAAGTGCAGCGAGTCGACGTGTTGGCTGAAGGACCCATCGCGGTGGTGGTTCTTGCCGTGGATATCGCTGGCAAACGCCCCGCCGGCGGTCACATATCGGGTACCGGGCGTGACGGGGACGAAATAGCCCAGCGGTACCAGCTCCCGCATGACTCGGTCGAGGCTCGTGCCACCGGCGAGGTCGACCCATGTCCCGGTCGGCTCGTGGCGAAGCGGGCCGATGCCCGCGTGCGGCGTCATGTCGAGCACTGAGCCGCCAGCGTTTTGTGCCGCGTCGCCATAACAACGGCCAAGTCCCCGAGCGATGGCTCCACGTGGTCCGAGCGCGGCGAGCAGCGCAACGAGGGCTGAATCTGAGTCGACCAGCCTCACCGTTGCGTTAGTGGGCGCCGTGCGGCCCCAGCCCGTGAGCGTGGTGCGCGACGGTGGGCGCGGCGCGCCCGCGGGCGCGGCTGATGTGCCGGATCCGGAGCTGCGGGCGCGGGTCATGACGTCGAGTACACCGCGACCGCACACACCAGACCCCACAACGCGACCGCGATTTGGATCGGCCGATCGCTCAGCAGGACCTCCTCCGGCGTGCCGGCCAGGTCGGTCGTTTGTATCAAGAGCAGGTAGCGCAACATCGCATAGGCCACGAACGGCGTTCCCAATGCGAGCGCAGGGTGTTCGCGGCCGGTCGGTGAGGTGATCGCATAGACAGCGAACGCGAGGATGGCCCCCGTTGTCGAGACGACCAGAAACTGGTCGAGTAGCGCCGCGGTATATCCCGACAAGTTGGGGCGGTGCGCGGCCGCGTCGGTTCCCAATACTCGGAGTTCCTGGCGCCGTTTGCCAAAACCCAGGAACAAGGCGAGAAATCCCGTGCAGACCAGCAGCCACTCACTCGGTGGGAGTCCGGCGGCAAACGCACCGGCGGCCACACGCAATAAAAAGCCCGAGGCGATCATCATGACGTCGAGCACGATCACGTGTTTGAGGCCGGCCGAATATGCGGCGGTCAACGCGATGTACGCGACCAACAAGGCGAGTGCTTTCCAACCCGCGACTACGCCGAGTGCGAGCGCGGCGGCGAGCAAGCCGACGCTCCACGCCTTTGCCGTCGACACGGCCAGCGTGCCCGCGGCGATGGGGCGATGGCGCTTCTTTGGATGCGAACGGTCGCGGTCGCGATCAGCAATGTCGTTTTGCAGGTACAACCCCGACGCGGCGAAGCAGAACGCCACCAGGATTGCCAGCACGCGGCCGACTGCGGCCGGGCCGTCGGGGCGGGCGAACGCGAGCGGGACCAACACGAAGAGGTTCTTGATCCACTGGCGAGGCCGCGCGGACTTGCGGATCGCCCACAACGTGTTTGACGAACCGGCGACGACGGGCGCGGCCGACTCGTTTGTCTCGGCGCTCGACGCGGGCATCGACCCAGGCTACTGGCGAGGGTCGCGACGTTGGTCGTAGTCGCGCGGATTGGCGCGGTCAGCGGTTGTGTCCCGCCGTCGTGGCGGCTAGGAAGTGGGGCCACGAAAAGTTGGTGCCGACCATCGTGTGTGGGAGCCGAACAACATGACCCGTGGGGGGCTATCGCAACCATGACTCCGGATCAGGAGTTCGACTACTTCGCTCGCCAGACGAACCCGGATCTCTCCCGGCGGACGTTTCTGTCGTGGGCCGGACGGATGGGTTTGGGCTCGGCGGTTGCCGCAACCGGTGCCGCCACGGTCGGCGGCGGCTTGTTGTCGGCGTGTTCACATCGCGGGCCGCAGGTTTTGCCTCCCGAACCGCCGCTGCCCGACACGATCAAGGTTGGCGTGATTGCCCCCTTTACGGGGATCGGCGCGTTTGTCGGCGACATCGTCGACCGTTCGCTGAAGGCCGCAGAGCAGGAGATCAACTCCAAAGGCGGTATTGGCGGGCGCAAGGTTCAAGTCATTCTCCGCGACACCGGCCAGGACCCTGCTAAGGGACCGTCGAGTTATGACGAGTTGTCGAAGATGGACGGCATGGCGGGCATCTTGTGGTGCGCCGGCCTCGGCTTCGACGCCACCTACGCCGCGATCCGCGACGACAAGTACCCGATCATGGCCGTTTTCAACGACTTGCAGACCTCCGGCAAGTTGTATCCCAACGGCGACACGCCTGGGCGCTCGGTGTTCCAGTTCTTCATTCCACAGGACCTTCACATCGACGTGTTGGCGGAGTACGCAGTGAAGGACCGTGGATACAAAACGGCGTCGTTGCTCAACGAAAAGTTGCTCGACACCACCGGTGACGCACGTAAGTCGTTTGAGGCCTCGTGCAAGAAGTGGGGACTGGAAAACGTCGGCATCGAGGACTACGGCGTGCTCGACGTCGACTTCGGCGCCCAGCTTGGTCGCCTCGAGAAGAAGAAGCCGCACTGCTTGTTCGTATCGGGACCGCTGTCAAAGACCACTGCGACGTTGGTGAAGCAGCTTTACCAGCGCGGCTCTGACTACATCGATCGGCCGGCGGCGATGAGCACAAAACGCTGGCGCCCACACATTTTCGGCGCGCCGGGCGCGTCGGGCGACAAGAGCTGGGTCGAGCTCGCCGATGCCGACCAGCCGGGCGCGGCCAAGGTTGGCACGTTGACTGTGTGGCACGTGGGCGGGCTCGTTTACTTGCCGACCTTCTCGATTTCGAAGTGGGTCAAGCAGTACACCGGCAAGGACGTCACGGGCGGCGAGGAATCACCCGCCGATGCGTTGGCCACCTTGTTGTACGGCGTGAAAGCTGCCGGCACCTTGGACCGCGAGCGTTTGGTCGAGGCCATCGAGACCATGGGCAACATCAAGTTCAGCTCGATCGAATTCGGCTTCACCCCCGACCGTCACCTGTCAAAGACCCGTGACGACCTGACGTTGGTCACGATGGAACGTAAACGCGGGCCCGAGAAGACCGATCCGGCCTACGAGTTGGGCCAGGAATGGACGTCGGGGGCGATTCCGTTCCCGGCCAGCCCGACACAGCTGGTGCGCCCGACGTTGGCTGCCAACCTGCGTGCGCACCCCGACGTGATGAAGCTGATTATGGACGGCAAGTGGGGCACGCACTGCACCGTCGACGGTGCGCGGTTGGTCCCCGATTGCGAGCTTCACTGAGCGGTGAACGGCCAGCTGGTGCAGGGGATACGAGAGTGGAAAGTTCGCGGTGGTGGGGTTATGACACCGCAGTCGATCGAGGGAGGGCGTTGATCGTGAACAGCACGGCGTTAGGACTTGTGGGGAACGCGCCGGCGCGCTGTCCTCACGTGCCGCAGCGTGAGGGGAGGCCCTAACCGTGGAGAAACTTGTTCAGATTCTGGTGTCGGGTTTGCTTGAGGGCTCGGTCTACGCGTTGATCGCGTTGGGCTTCAACCTGGTGTTCTCGACGACTCGGATCGTGAATTTCGCGCAAGGGACGTTGTTTGTGATCGCGGGCTACACCGCATATGTGCTGGCCGACACCAGCCGCGGCGGGCTCAACATTTGGCTCACTTTGGCCGTCGTGATCGTGTTCTCGGTGTTGGTCGGTCTGCTCACGGAGGTGTTGACGCTTGGTTTTCTCTACCAAAGCGCGACCCTCGTAAACGTGATGACGGCGCTTGCGTTGGCCTTTGGTATCTACATGGCCACGCAGGTCGACTCAAACGTGTTGCGGGTGTTTTACGTCGTGTTGTTCCCGTTGATGTTGCGCGGGTTCGTAAAAGCGGCCACCCACCGACCGATTACCCAACTGGATCCGAACCACAACGTCGGGTGGATTATCACCACGTTCTCGGCCAACATCTTGGCCCTCGAGGTCGTTCGCAAGTCGATCGACGCGGAGCCCCACGCCCTGCCGAAGCTGATCGGCTCGGTGTTCGGGTGGAAGGGGAGTCAGATCGCCGGCGTCCCCATCGGCCCGCTGGAGATCTCCGTGATCGGCGCCGCGTTGTTGATGGCTCTGCTGCTCGAGACATTCCTCGACAAAACCACGGTCGGCCGGGCGTTTCGTGCCGTCGCGCAAGACAAACAGACGGCCTCGCTCATGGGCATCAACCCTGCGGTCATGGTGGCGCTGAGTTTTGCGATCGCTGGGGCGTTGGCGACGGTCGCCGTGTTTACGATCGGGGGGCAACGAAACATCTCCCTCACCGACGGCACCACATACGCGATCTACGCGTTTATGGCCGCCGTCGTCGGCGGCTTGGGCTCGACTCGAGGGGCCTTGGTCGGCGGGTTGTTGTTGGGGCTGGTGAGCTGGACGCCGCGGGTGTTGTCGGCGTCGACCGCGTCGTACGCGGAACTCGTGGTCTTCGGTGTGTTCCTGCTCGTTTTGGTGTTGCGACCGCAAGGTCTGTTCGGTCAGCCGATCGTGGAGAAGGTGTAGGCCGATGACCACTCTCGACGCCTCTGTTGGGACACAGACGCTGACCGCGACGCCTCCGCCGGCGACCGACCGTTGGCGTGGCCTCGTTCGTTACCTCCCGATGGGCTTGCTCATCTGGTTGTTGATCTGGGTCGGGATAACCCAGTCGGGTTACTTCGAGCGTTACAACTCGGTGTGGCTCGGCCTCGCGTTCGACGCAATTTGGGTCGCGATCGCCGCCCTCGGCGTGAACGTGTTGCAGGGTTATACCGGCTTGCTCAGTTTGGGCCACTACATCTTTTTCGTGGCGGGCGGCTATGCGGGCGCCGTCTTTGCGCCAACGCTGCTGTCGTGGGCGCCTGACTTTGTCGAGCGCAACGCCGGTTGGTTCGGGATACCGATCGCGTTTTTGATTGGTGCGGTCTTCGGCGCCGGTTTGGCGTTGTTGTGCGTGCACCTCAGAGGGTTTTACCTGACGGTGGTGACGTGGGCGTTTGGCGCGATCGCCATTCCTGCCTTCGTCAGTTTGCCGTCGATGGTGAAGGGCACCCGTTTGGGGGGAGCGACGGGTCGCCAGGTCACGGCGCCGGTTGACTTCTCCCACGTCCCGTTCGCCGATGGCAACGGAGCGCGCGGCGAATACTGGATCGCCGTCGTGTTGTTGCTCGTCACGATCTTCCTCGTGTGGAATCTCGTGCGGTCCCGCTGGGGACGAGCCTTGATGGCTATTCGGGAGTCTGAACTCGCGGCCAAGACTTTTGGCGTCAACACCTATTGGTACAAGGTCGCGTCGTTCGCGTTGTCGGCGGGCATTGTCGCGATGGCGGGTTGGCTCGTTGCCCAAGTTCGTCAGACCGCAGGCCTCGGCGACGTCGCGACCGCCCAGTTCGAGTCGTTTCGTTACGTCACCTACGTGGTGATCGGCGGCATGGGAACAATCGCGGGGCCGATCCTGGCCGCGGCTGGCTTCACTGTCGGTCTGGGAATCCAATGGTTCAAGGAGAATCTGCTCGAGTGGACGACCTTCCTCGTGGGCATTCTCGGCCTCAACGCGGTAGTCACCGCCCCCGACGGGACGATGGGCAACATGAAGCGGCAGCTGAAGGAGGCCAAACGGCTGGCCGTGCAACGCGGGCGCACGTTCAGCCGTCGGCCGCCGCTCGCCGTGGCTGACGCGCTCCGTCAGCCGCCTCCTCGCTCGGCCGACGCGGCCCCGGTCGTGCTCAAGACCAATGGTTTGACCAAACGATTCGGCGGCCTGGCCGCTCTCGCCGACGTCGACATCGAGGTGCGCCGCGGCACCATCCACGCGCTGATTGGCCCGAATGGCTCGGGCAAGTCGACGTTCGTCAACGTGGTGACGGGGTTGTACGACGCGTCGGCCGGGCGGATCGAATTTAACGGCGCCGAGTTGGGGGACTTGGCACCGCACAAACGAAACTCGGTCGGTATCGCACGGACGTTCCAAAACCTGCAGATCTGGCGGCGCATGTCGGTGGTCGAGAACGTGATGGTTGGCTGTCACTCGTGGACGAAATCGAGTTTGGCTCGTTCGGTGCTGTCGGCCTTCGTGAACCCCGAGGAGAAGCGGATCCGCGACACGGCTTGGGGCATGTTGCACTTCGTCGGTTTGGCCGACAAGGGATGGGATGAAGCGGGTTCGTTGTCGTTCGCGGACCTGCGGCGCCTCGAGATCGCCCGAGCCTTGTGTGCAAAACCCGACCTGTTGCTGCTCGACGAGCCAGCGGCGGGCCTGCACCCCTCGGAGCTGGGCGAGTTCATGGATCTCGTGCGTAAGTTGCGATCGGTGGGGATCACCGTGTTGCTGATCGAGCACCACATGGAAGTGGTGATGGAGTTGTCGGACAACGTGACGGTGTTGGACCACGGCGAAAAGATCGCCGAAGGTTCGCCAGCGGCGATCCAAGCCGATCCGAAGGTCATCGAGGCCTACTTGGGAACTGAGGACGTGCGATGAGCAGCGACGACGTTGCCGACAACGATGCCAACAGTGTTGCCAACAACGTTGCTGACACGGGCGAGCGGGCCGACGACGGCGCCGCAGCCGTTGTCGGCGACACCACCGGGTCCGCGTGGTCCACTGCTTCGGCCGCGACCGCGGCGGCGACCCCCGCGGCCACCCCTGCGGGCGAGCCGATCTTGTCGGTGCGTGATCTCGCGGTCTTTTACGGCGCGGCACAGGCGCTTAACGGGATCTCGTTCGACGTGTATCCCGGGGAGGTCGTCACGATCATCGGCGCGAACGGCGCGGGGAAAACCACGACCCTGAAGACGATTTCAGGGGTCGCCGAACTCTTGAAATCGTCGAGCGGATCGGTGACGTTTAAGGGCGAGCGGGTCGAAAAGAAGGCCGCGCACAAGATCGCCGCCATGGGTATGGCTCACAGTCCAGAGGGTCGCCGCGTCTTTCCGCAGTCGACGGTCGAAGAAAACTTGCTGCTCGGCGCCTATACACGACGCCGGGAATCGGGTATCGCCGACACACTTGAAGACGTTTACCGGCGCTTTCCTCGTCTCGCGGAGCGGCGAACCCAGCAAGCTGGCTTGATGTCGGGCGGAGAGCAGCAAATGCTCGCGATCGGCCGAGCGCTCATGGCGCGGCCGGACTTCTTGCTGCTCGACGAACCGTCGTTGGGATTGGCGCCGATCATCGTGTCGGAGGTGTTCGGCATCATCAAGGCGCTCGCGGAGGAGGGCAAAACCATCTTGCTCGTCGAGCAGATGGCCAACATGGCGCTGAAAGTCGCCGATCGCGCCTACGTGATCGAAACCGGCGACATCACGCTCTCGGGCGACGCGGCAACTATCGCGAACGATCCTGGTGTACGCGAGGCGTATTTAGGCGGATGACGGTAAAGTTGTTACCGTGAGTAACGGCTAGATGATCTCGCCACCGAAGCGGGATAACGAATCCACCATCGGTGGTCGGGGCGTGACCAGCCGTGGCAAAGCACTGGCGAAGTGTCCCTCGCCGCGGGTAGGGTGTCGACGGGTAAAAGTCCTGCACATCGAGTTGTCGAGAGAGTTTCTGTGAGTCCGAAAACCGTGAGCGCCACCGCATGGAGGGATCGAGCCGCGTGTCGCGGAATCGAGCCCGCAACCTTTTTTCCCGTTGACGACGAGGGAATCGCCGCAGCAAAAGAGCTGTGTGCGGGCTGCCCAGTGCGAACCGACTGTTTGGAGTTCGCGCTCGCGGCGCGCGAATGGGAGGGCATCTGGGGCGGCCTGACCGAAGTGGAGCGTCGCCGGTTGCATCGCCAGCGGCGCCGCTCGGCCTAAGCCCGCGACTGCCTGCTCGTCGTGCCGGACTCATCGGGGCCAGATTCGTCTGGATCAGATTTCTCTGGTCCAGAATTCTCTGGTCCAGAATTCTCTGGTTGGCCTGACGTCTTAAGCCGCCTCACGGCGGGACAGATTCTCGACGCGCCGACGGTACGTGCGGTGGTCAATGAGTTGCTGGAGGGCCGCGCCACCCCCGCGCAGATTGGCGGACTGCTCCTCGCGTGGCGCACGCGGGGCGAGACCAGTTCGGAGCTCTCAGCGGTGTTACGCGAGATGCGCCGATTTGGCGTCGGGGTCGAATTGGGCTCCGAGCTGGCCGAAAGGGCGATCGACACCTGCGGGACCGGTGGTGATCGCACCAACACGGTGAACATCTCCACGATGGCTGCGCTGGTCGCCGCCGCGGCCGGGGTGCCGGTGTGTAAACACGGCAATCGGTCGGCGTCGTCTGCGTGCGGAACTGCCGACGTGCTCGAGGCGCTCGGCGCGCAGATCGAGCGTGACCCACTCGATGTCGCCTCCGACGTTGGTGAACTTGGGTTTGGGTTTTGTTTTGCTCCGAAGTACCACCCGGCGATGCGCCACGTTGGGCCAACCCGCCGTGAACTTGGCACGGCGACCCTGTTCAACTTCCTGGGCCCGCTCGCCAACCCCGCGCGCGTGCGCCGGCAAGTCGTGGGCGTCTCTGACCCGGCGATGGCCGACCGACTGCTGGACGTTTTGGTTGATCAGGGCGCGAAGGCCGCGATGGTCGTGCACGGCGCTGATGGCCTCGACGAGCTGTCGACGACAGGTCTGACCACCGTGTCGTGGTGGCGTGATGGCGAACGGGGCGTCGAGATCGTCGACCCGGCCACGTTGGGTTTGCAGCCAGCGACGCTCGAGCAGATCCAAGGTGGCGACGCGGCCCGCAATGCGGACCTGTTGCGTTCGACACTGGAGAACCCGACGGGTCCGATCGCCGATGTCGTGGCACTAAACGCGGCGGCGGCGCTACAAGTCGGCGACGCGGCCACTGGCTGGGTTGCGGCGTTGGCGCTGGCGCGTCAGGTTATGGCCGATGGCGCGCCCGCCCGCCTGCTCGACGCGTGGGTGCAGGCGCACAGCACCGGCCGCCCGCCGAGCGCCGCGTCATGATCGCAGCGCCGCGTGCACGGCGCGGCGCAGTTCTAGGAGCCGGGGCGCCGTAGCCAACGGCCGAGTTCGTCGCCCTCACGATCGAGGCGGGCGAGAATCCCCGGCACGAGCGCCGATTCGGCCTTGCCGCCGATCAGCGGGATCCCGATTTTCAACTCACCGCGGATCGTGCGTCGTGACGATCGTTTGCCCGCGGCGATCACGTTCACGCTCGCGCGGCACGAGATTCGGCCCGGTTGGATCGCAGAGGTGATGTCGAGTGAGCCGGTCATCGTCGCCTCGTCGAAGACGAGAGTTTGTGACCAGCTGATTTTGTGCGAGCCGACGACTCGGCGCGCGAGCGGGTCGAGCTCGCCGGAATACACCCAGGTGGTGACCAAACGGTGCACTGCACCGTCGCGGGTGTGCGCGTCGAGCCTCGGTCGGCCGACGTCGGGCAAGTCGAGTTCGGCGTAAAAAGCTGGATCGACCAGCGCCGACCCGACCGCGTCCGCGGGCGCCTTATACGAATGAACCGACTCGAAGCGCATCGGCGGCGAGGTTATCCGTGTCGT
>CAZWPY010000013.1:9348-41700 GCA_964635475.1 uncultured Acidimicrobiia bacterium | reverse complement strand
TGGCGGCGAGCCCGCAGCGGTACCGCTCCCTGCGGGCGTGGCAACGATCGCGCAGGCAAAGGTCGCGAGCGTCGGCGTCTACCCGTCGGCCGGTGCGGGTTCGGCGAAGCTGAGCTTTAAGAACCCGATCAAGTCGGGCGCGCCGCTGGTGTTTCTGGTCACCGAACAAAAGGGCAGCTGGTACAAGGTGCTGCTCAATCAGCGTCCGAACGGATCAACCGGCTGGGTCCGCGCGCAGGACGTCAACTTGGTCACTACCGACTACCGCGTGACCATCGACCTTTCCGACTATTCGATCGTCGTGCAAAAAGGCAAAAACGTTGTGATGAACGACAAGGTTGGCCTCGGTACCTCCGACAATCCCACGCCGCCCGGGCAGTACTACATCGTCGAGTTGCTGCAGCCGCCGGACCCCAATGGTGCCTATGGGCCGTACGCGTACGGCCTGTCGGGCTACTCCGAGACCCTCGAAACCTTTGGCGGCGGCCCCGGCCAGCTCGGTTTGCACGGCACCAACAACCCGAGCGCCATCGGCACCAACGTGTCGCACGGCTGCATCCGGCTTTCCAACTCCAACATCACGAAGTTGGCGCAGCTGTTGCCGCTCGGCACCCCGGTCCAGATCAAGGCCTAGACCGGCTCTCGGCAAATAGCCTCAGACGCGGCCCGTGGTGGGCTGATCACTGTCCGGCGTGAATCACGGTACCTTTGGGTAGCGTGCTCGGACATCGATCGGCCACCCGGGCCGCTGTCCCGTTAGGTCTCGTGTTGGTCGCGCTGAGCGCGTCGTGCTCGCAAGGCGGCGGTTCACGTGTAGTTGAAGTCGGTGTCGAGCAACCGACGTCGAGCATCGATCCCCTCGTGGATCAAGCCGTGCGTGACGCCAACGGAGCGCTCGAGTCACCGGAAGCAGCCGGATCGACGTCGCTTTCCTTGTCGGCGAGCGATTCTGTGTCGGCCTCGGGGTCGATTTCTGGCTCGCTGGTCAGTTCGTCAGATGTCGCGAGCCAGTCGTCGTCGCAATCCAGCCTGGTCGCCTCGATCAGTCAGTCGCAGAGTCGGTGGTCGAGCCAGCTCGACGCGATCCCCTCGACCACCCGCGGGGCGATCGTGGCGGCCCCGCCCGCGTCGACGATGACGACCTTGCCCGTCAGCGTTCGGCCAACCGCACACGCGGTGTCGACGTCGGCTAAACCCGCGGCCGTCGCCAAACCCAGCACCTCGGCTGCGCCTCGTCCGGCTGCTGGGGCCGTTGTGCTCGGTGCGAACCAAAGCCTTGTGGCCACAGCCGCCGTTGCAAAGGTGGCGGTGTACGCGAGCCCCGGCGGCAAGCTGGTTACCACGTTGCGCAACCCGCAAGCATCGGGATTCCCCTTAGTTTTTCTAGCAATTCAAGACACCGGCGACTGGCTGCAGGTCTACTTGCCGCTGCGGCCGAACGGCTCGTCGGGCTGGATCGCCAAACGAGATGTGTCCTTGACGTACCACGACTACCGCATCGTGGTGGAGCTGGGCGCTCACAAGCTGACTGTTTATAAGGCCGGCGCGGTGATCATGAACGAGCCGATCGGTGTCGGCACATCGAGCGCGCCGACGCCCGGTGGGGTGTTCTACACAAAGGAAATCCTTAAGGTTCCCAACGCTGGCGGACCCTACGGGCCTTATGCCTATGGCCTTTCGGGCTTCTCAGACGTGTACGAATCGTTCGGAAGCGGTCCTGGAACGATTGGCATCCATGGAACCAACGACCCCACCAGCATCGGGCGCGACGTGAGCCACGGGTGCATCCGACTCACCAACAGCGCCATAACAAAGATGGCCAACACGCTCCCGATCGGGATCCCGGTCGAAATCCGGCGGTAGCCGCGATCGCGAAAGCCCAGGTCAGAGTGCAACATGCGTTCTTCTTGAAACGTACGTTGCACGCGATTGGTGGCACCTACTAGGGTTCCCGCCCAGAACAACGCAGCCTTTGTTGGCTCCAAACCCGAAAGGAATCCCCTTGCGTCGAACGAAGCTTTTGCTCGCTGGCGCTGTGGCGGCCTCGTCCTTGTTCAGTGCTGTGCCCGCAGGCGCACAGGCTGTTAACGGCCCGGCCCTCACGGCCCCGCAGCCGGACGTAGTCGCGAACGGCTTCTTCAACCAGGACATGCAGTTGAGCTACCGCTCGGGCGTGTCGGGTACCCCGCTCATCGTTTCGGGCGGCTGCCTCAAGCAGCTCCCCGCATTCGTGCGTGCCGACGGCTCACGTAGCTACGACTACTACGTCACCAAGATTGATGGCGTGAAGGGCACCGTGACGGTGACCGTGCACGACATCATCGGCGATGGCAACGCCATCAACCCGACGAACTTCGTCACCGCAGTGCGTAAGGTCGACCTCAACGCCCAGGGCGGCTACACCGTCAACCTCGGCGATGTGACCTCAGGCCTCACCAAGGGCACGTACCTCGTGCGTGCGTGGTGTGACGTGACCGAGTACTCGGTGACCGTGCCGTACTACGCCGGTTTCGGTGGCGACGGTCGTGACCCCAACGTTGTGACCGCTGGCATCTACGTTGACACCAAGACTCCGGTTTGCCCGACGGGTCTCAACGCTGAGAACGTGACCGGCACGAACATCACCGGTGGCACCGGCGTCAACAAGAACCGTGACGCCTACTTCGGCACCCGTCAGTACCTGCCCCGTGTTGCCAATGACACGATCCTCGGTTACGAGGTCTACGTCATCGACAACAACGATCACGCTGATAACAGCACCAACTGCAACGGCCGCGCCGATGCGATCCGTGGGCTGAAGTCAGTGACTGGCAACGGCCCGTTGCAGCTCGACTTCGGCTACGCCTGGGCTGCTGTGACAGCTGACAAGGAACACCCGCAGACGCAGCACTTCCAGATCTCCGACCAGACGTTTGCTCCGGCAGCTGCGGTCCAGGATGTTGCTGGCAAGCTGCAGACGGTTCAGCCGACGTACGCCACAGGTGGCGTTGCTGTCACCACGACGGCGGCCCCGGCCCCGGCTGTGACGATGCACCCGGACTTCACCGGCTGATTCGGTCCAACCGAAACACTGAAAATGGCCCCCGCTTCGGCGGGGGCCTTTTCGCGTCTGGGGTTCGGCCGTTGTTGGTCGAGCCAGTGGCGTTTATGGCTGGCCGCCCGCGCTCGTCGGCCAGTGTCGAGCCAGCTGGGTGAATCGGTCCGGTCGCCACGTGCGGGCGACGCGGGTAGGCCGATGAGTTCGCTGTGGCCCGGCTGCGACCCGAGCTGTGTGGCTGCTCGACCTGTGTCGCTGGTGGCCGGCCGGGCGCCGCTCTCCCGCCCGACTAGTCGGCGGCGGGCCGCAGCGTGGAGATCGTGGTCGTCTCGACCGTGCCGAAGTTGTCGCTGGTCGAGCCGTCGCCCAGTTGCGAGTCGGTCGATCCGTTGGCGTCAGCGGAGCTTGACGTGGTCGACTCGGTCGATGCGGTGGTGACGAATTCGCTGGTGGCCTGCGAGCCTCGCCGAGGCAACGACGAGGGCGACGCTGGTGCGGGGCGGAGGTTCCTCGCGGCGGCCAGCAGCGGATACGGGTTGACGGGCTCGCCGCCGCCGGGGTGGACTTGGAAATGCAGGTGGGGAGTCCCGCCCTGCGCGTTGCCGGAGTCGCCGACGTAACCAACCAAATCGCCGGCTCGAACGGCCTCACCCTCGAATGCGCCAGGGGCGAGGGCCGACAAGTGGGCGTAGTAGTAGTGGATCCCGCTCGCTCCGACGAGGAAGAAGCCCAGACCCCCGAGGTCATCGAGCCCGATCGAGGTGAGGGTGCCGTCCTCGCAGGCAACGAGCGGTTGCCCGTACGTCGCAAAGACGTCGGTCCCCTTGTGGCGCCGACCGCCGGAGCGAGGTTCGCCCCAGTCGTTGCGGAATGTGACGTCGCCCACGATCGGGAAGACAAAACGCCCGGTCAGCCGAGCCCCGGTGGAGGCCGCGGCCTCCTTCATTTGTGCGTTTGTGTACGCGACTAACGCAAACTGCGCAGCGCCTTGCGCATCGGCTTGGTCCTTGGTCGCCTTTTGTTGCGCGGCGACGTGTTCGGCGCTGCGGGTTTTCGACGCGGTCAACTGATTGTTGTAGCGGGTGACGGCCCGGCGCTGCGCTCCGGCCATGACACGGGCGGAGTCGAGTCGTTCTAGGGCCTCTTGGAGATTGCCCGACTCGAGCACCCAGTTCAACCACTTGGCGTCGGGCTCCATGTAGAGACCGATCACCGCCTCCTTGGCTGCCTTTTCAGCCTTGCTCCGGTTCGACTCGAGGTTGCGCTGTACGCGTTGTTCCTGCTCGAACCCGCTCAGCGCCTGGGCGTAGGCCGCCACAGCGTCGTCGTTGGCTTTGAGTGCGGTGGCAAATGCCTCTTGCGCCTCACGTTGTTCGGCTTTGGCCTCGGCCACTGCGTCGAGCAGCGGTTGCGCATCGGGTAAGGGGGGCGGAACCGAAAACGAGCCCGAGCTGTCGCCAGAGCCGGAATTGGCCGAACTAACGCTCGATGTGCGAGCGCGTGAGGTGGCTCGCGTCGTTCGTGTGGTGGCCACGCTGCGGGTACTCGCGCCCGAGGTCGCGGCTGTTGTGGCGCTCGACGAGGCCGATGCAGTTGTGGCGCCGGTCGACGTTGTTGACGCGGCCGTGGACTCTGCCGAGGTCGCGGCGGTTGTGGCCGCCGTCGTTTCGGCTGTGGTGGCGGGCGTGGAGTCCGACGCCGTCGATGCCGTCGTGGCGGTGCTCTCGGTCACCTGAGCGTTCGCGGCCGACGGGACCCCGAGAGAGGTGGCCGTGCCGACGACGGCTGAGAGGGCGAAAAGGGTGCGAAGGCGAGCCACAGGGTTCCGTTAAGACTGGCAGCGAGTCTACGGGTGACTCGCCTCGCTCACACCCGTTTGCGCAGGGCCGCGGGGGCAGCCGCGTCGAGGCGAAGTCCGCGGCGGACGGTGGCGGCGATGCCAATCGAGTCGAGTCCAAAAGATGCGAGCAACACGTTGGGATCCGGCGCGTGGGGGATGTAGCGATCCGGCACGCCCGCGATGGCCAAGGCGGGGCGACGTTGCGGGGTCGAGGTGGGGGAGCTGGCGATGTGATTGGCCACCGCGCTGCCAAACCCGCCGACCGACAGGCCATCCTCGACGGTGACGACCAGGGGTGTGCGCTCGGCGGCCGCGACCATCAGCGGGTCGACGGGTTTGGCAGCCCGCGCGTCCCACACGGCGACGTCGAGTCCTTGCTCGGCAAGCAGTTCGGCGGCACCTAAGGCCGGGGCGACGAGTTTGCCGAGGGCGAGGATCGAGGCGTCGGATCCGCTGCGCAGTTGTTGCGCGAGAGTCGCATCGGCATCGGCGCTGGCCGAGCCGACGAGCGCGTTGCCGCGGGGAAACCGAATCGAGACTGGGCCCTCGGAGTGGTGTAGCGCCCAACTCAACATGGTCTCCAGCTCGACGTCGCTTGAGGGCGCGAGCACGGTCATGCCCGGAACCCGGCTCATCAACGCGAGGTCGAGCACGCCGTGATGCGACGCGCCATCGGGTCCGGTGATTCCGGCGCGATCGAGGCAGAAAACCACCGGGAGGCGGTGAAGCCCGACGTCGACGTTGACTTGATCAAACGCGCGGGTCAAAAACGTTGAATAGACGGCAACTACTGGCCGCATTCCGGCCATGGCGAGACCCGCGGCCATCGTGACAGCGTGTTGTTCAGCGATTCCCACGTCGACAAAACGATCGGGAAAGCGAGCTTGGAACGGCAACAGCCCGGTCGGGCCCGGCATCGCCGCGGTGATCGCGATGAGCCGCGAGTCGCGTTCTCCTTCACGCACCAGGGCGTCGCTGAACACCTGGGTCCAGCTGCGCGATATGGGCGCGGCCTCCTCGACGGTGATTTCGTCGGGGGCCTCCGCGGCGAGGGGTTTGGCAACGCTCGCCGCCGGCGCGGGGACGTCGTGGAGGTGTTTTTCGTCGTCGGCCTCGGCCGGACCGTACCCGCGACCCTTCTGAGTCAACACGTGCACGACGATCGGCCCGTCGTGGTCGGCCGCGCGTTCGAGCGCTTCCTCTAGTTCCTCGATGTTGTGGCCGTCGAAGGGCCCGACGTAGCGCACGCCCAATGTCTCGAAAAACGCCGTCGGTTCCGCGGTCGCTTCGCGGACGGCTAGTTGCAGGCCACGGAAGGACCGTTCCAGCGACGGACCGATGCGGGGCAAAGATCCGACCGCGTTTTCGAAACGATTTTTCGAACGGACAAATGAGTTCGACATCCGCAGGCGGCTAATTCCCTTAGCCCACTTGGAGATCGTCGGTGCGTAGCTGCGGCCGTTGTCGTTGAGCACGACGAGGACCCGACGTTGCGCGTGGCCGATGTTGTTCAAGGCCTCGTAGGCCATGCCCCCCGTCATCGAGCCGTCGCCGATCACGGCGACGACGCGTCGGCGGCTCCGTAAGTGCTCAAAACCCTGCGAGATCCCGTCGGCGTACGACAAAACCGTGGACGCGTGCGAGTTTTCGATCCAGTCGTGTTCGCTTTCGGCCCGGCTCGGGTAACCCGAAAGGCCGCCCTGCTGGCGCAATGTCCGAAACTGCTCTTGGCGTCCGGTGAGCAACTTGTGGACGTAGGCCTGGTGCCCGGTGTCCCAGAGCAACACGTCGTGCGGAGAATCGAATACCCGGTGCAGTGCGATCGTCAGTTCGACGACACCGAGGTTGGACCCGAGATGGCCGCCGACTCTTGTCACGGCGGCGACGACGAAGCGGCGGATTTCACTCGCCAGGTCGCCGAGTTGTTCGAACGTGAGGCTGCGAAGGTCTGAGGGTCGTTCCAGGGCTGTGAGCAGCGGATAGTTGCCCGGCGCGAGGTCACTCATGGTGCACTCACGGTACTGCTCGCGGGACCACGCGCCCGAGCGCCACTGCGGCGGCGGCCCCGAGCCCGAGCGCGCAGGCCCCGCCTACAGCGTCGAGGATGTAGTGGTTCGCGGTCACCACGATGGTGAACAACGTGAGCACGGGATAGGCGACGGCCAGCGCACGTGCCCATCGGCGGCGGGCGAGCCCGTACAGGACGATTCCACACCACAGGGACCAGCCGAAGTGCAAACTCGGCATCGCTGCGTACTGGTTCGACACCTTTTGCATCGCGCCGGAATCGAAGTCCCATAGCCCGCCGATGGTTTTGAGCGTGTCGACGTAGTGGTAAGCCGCGCCGAAATCACACGTCGAGGAAACCAGCCGCGGAGGTGCAAGGGGGAAAAACGCAAAGCCGAACAGCGCGAGCCCCGTCGTGATAGCGAGGGTGGTGCGCCAACGGCTGTAGCGCTGTGGTGCGCGGCGAAACAACCACACGAGTGCGCCGATGGTCACGATGAAGTGGGCCGATCCGTAAAAGTTGTTCCAAATCCAGATGAACCACTTGTGATCGATGAAAAAGTCTTGGATCGCTTGCTCCCACTTGATGTGGAGAAAAGCCTCGGCATCCAAGATGCGCCGCGCGTTGGTGCAGGCGTGAACGACACCTACTCGTTCTGATCCCTGCGTGTTACGCACCGCCGTGTACACGCCATAGAAGGCGAGGACGATCAACAGCTCCTTCCACCAACGCAGCCGGCTGCGGACTGCCGTGTTGGTGGCCGGCGTGCTGGCGCCCGCCTCGTCGGCCGGTGGCGCCATTTCGGGGGACGTCATGTTCATCCGCGGGTCGCTGTTGAAGAGGCAGGGGGCGTGGCGAAGGCGGGAGCGCCGATCAGGCTCGTGAGAATTGTCAGCGCATAAAGGGCGAGTCCAAGACCCACGGCGTCTGCTTTTGCAACGCCGAGGGGGGCGAGCAAGACGGAGTAGGCACCCTCACGGATCCCCAAGCCACCGATGCTGAGCGGCAACGTCTGGGCGATAAAGACCAAGGGCGCGACGCCCAACATCGCCCAGGGCGAAACGCCCAAGTCCAGCGCCCAATTCGCCACCCACACGCCGCTCACCATGACGAGTTGGTACGCAGTTGCGACAGCAAGGACTTTGGCTCCCCGCAACGGGTGCATACGAATCTTGTCGATCCCGAAATGGACCGCGCCGAGGAACCTGGTCCACCCGTCTCGCCCGTGCAGCTTGCCGCCGAGGCGCCTCGATCCGGCGAGGGCGAGCACGACACACAGGCCGGCTAGTGACACGAGACACAGGGCGATCGACAAAGAACGTACGTGTCCATCGCGTCGTAAGGCTGGGGTGATTACGAGCCCGACGATGCCCATGAGCGGCAGGACGAGCCAGCCCGAAAGGCGGTCGATCACCGTGGATGCAAACGCAGTCTCGGTGCTCGCGATGTCGTTGCCCGCCCGGGTCACGCGCACCACGTCGCCAGCCACTGCGGTCGGCAAGAAGTTGCCGACGAAGTTCCCGGCAAGTGTGTACAGCAGCAAGCTCGGGTACGACGCGGCGGAGTCGAGCGCGAGCAAGACCTCACGCCATCGCGCAGCCGCAACGGCGTGCCCTGCCAGCAGGGTCGCAGCCGCAGCGGCGAGTCCACCGATGGTGCGTGGCGTCCAGCGAGGCACGACGGCGGAGAGGTCCACGCGGCGAGCGAGCAGGATCAGAATCGTCAACGACACTGCGGCGCGTATGGCTAGTAGCACCCGGGCGCGGACGCGTGAGGGAGCCGCTGGCGGTGCCTGCGTGGTCGTGCTCACGACGTTCTACGTTAGGCGGCGCTCGTTGGCCGCAAGCCCCGGGAGCCAGTAGTGGCGTCGGTCACCCAGCCGGCGTGAGCTGGCGGTGGGCTAGCAACGAGCCGGCGTGAGCCGGCGATCAGGCAGCAACGAGCCGGCGTGAGCCGGCGATCAGGCAGCAACGAGCCGGCGTGAGCCGGCGATCAGCCAGCAACGAGCCGGCGTGAGCTGGCGGTGGGCTAGCAACGAGGCAGCGTGAGCTGGCGGTGGGCTAGCAACGAGGCAGCGGCCAGGTTCGATGCCAGACTTGGACATGCTCGAAAGTCCAGACGTGCGCACGTGCGACAGCCCAGGCTTGCCCTTGCGCGACAGCCCAGGCTTGCCCTTGCGCGACAGTGACGCGCACCCGCCTTTGCCTGACGTTCGGATCGTGCCGGATCTTGCGCGGGACCGTGTCGAGGTCGGCGACGTGACGCTCGCGACGATTTCTGCAGGTTCCGGTGGCGTACCGCTGCTGCTGGTTCACGGCTTCACGGGGGCCAAAGAGGACTTCGCGTGGCACATGGAGGCGCTCGCTGAGGCCGGCTACCACGTGGTGGCGCCCGATCTGCGTGGGCACGGCGAGAGCGACGCGTCGAGCGACGAGTCGGCGTACTCACTAGTCGCCCTCGCCGACGACATCGCGGCTCTCATTCAGGCCCTCGGCTGGACACGACCCGTGGTGCTTGGCCATTCGATGGGCGGGATGGTCGTGCAACTCCTCGCTTTGCGGCGCCCAGAGTTGGTGGGCGCGCTGGTCTTGATGGACACCAGTCCCGGCCCGCCCGATGGTTTGTCGGCTCCTTTGGCCGAAGCGGCCGCGCACGTCGCGCGTGACGCGGGCATGGCCGCGTTGCTCGAGGCGCAACGTGCGTTGGGCGACTCGGCACCGATGAGTTCGGAGGCGTTCATCCGGGTCCTCAACAAGGCACCCGGGTACAGGGAGTTCGCTGACAGAAAATTTCTCGCATCGGCCGCCGCGATGTATGCCGCGTTGGCGCCGGAGATCTTGCACCAGCCCGATCGTGTGGCGGCTCTGGCAGCACTCGATGTACCGACGCTCGTGATGGTCGGTTCGCAAGACGAGTCGTTTATCGGCCCGTCGCAGCGTATGACCGACGTGATCGCGGGCGCTCGTTTGGTGACTATCCCCGACGCGGGTCACTCGCCGCAGTTCGAAAATGGGCCCGCGTGGTTTGAGCAGCTCCTGACCTTCCTTCGTGAGCAAGACGGGAGCCGGCCGTGAGGCGTCAGCCAGCGGGGTGCAAGGGGGCCGAGCGCAGGGGAAACGATGAGTAGGCCCGGTGAGTCGAGCAACGAGTTGGTCCCGGTCGACCTACTGGAGGCGACGATTGCCACGGCACTGCAGGCCGGTGGCGAGTTCGCCGAGGTGTTTGTCGAGGATCGGCGGTCACTCGCGTTGGTGTTCGACGACGGCCGAGTCGAAGACGTCGTGTCCGGTGTCGACCGTGGTGCCGGAGTGCGGGTTATCAGCGGCGCCACTACTGGATTCGCCCACACGTCCGACCTCGGCGCGGCCGGCCTGGCCGCTGCCGCCGCCGCGGCCAGTGCAGCAGCACGTGGGTCGGCGGGAATCCATGCGGCGGCGCTCACGTCCCAGGCGGGCTCGGTGGTGCAGCCGGTCGAGCGTGATCCCGAAGAGGTCGATACAGCGGCCAAGGTCGAGCTGCTCCGACGCGCCGACGACGCTGCACGCGCCGCCGGCTCAGCTATCTCACAGGTGAACGTCAGCTACAACGACGCGTGGCGACGTTTCCAGGTCGCCAACTCCGATGGGGTTTACGGCACAGATCGTGTGTGCCGTACCCGCTTTATGGTTAACGCTGTTGCCAAAGGCGACACCGGGCTTCAGACGGGGTTTGAGGCGCCGGGTCGTACGGTTGGGTTCGAGTTTTTCGACGAGTTCGATGTCGAGGAGGTCGCGCGGACGTCCGCGCTGCGGGCGCTGCGATTGCTTGATGCCCGACCGGCGCCGTCGGGGCAACTCCCAGTAGTGCTCGCCAAAGGCGCCGGCGGTGTGTTGTTCCACGAGGCCTGCGGTCATGGGCTCGAAGCCGACTTGGTCGACAAGGATGCGTCGGTGTTCGCGGGTCGAGTGGGGCAGCGGGTTGCCAGCCCCGCGGTGACCTTGGTCGATGATGGCACGTTGGCTCGCGAGTGGGGCACGGGCGCGATCGACGACGAGGGGCGCCCGCGGGTGTGCACCACGTTGATCCGTGACGGCGAATTGGTCGATTTCATGTGGGATGCCCGCACAGCGCGGCAGCACTCCCGTTCGTCGACGAGCAACGGTCGGCGGCAGAGTTACGCCCATCTCCCGATGGCGCGTATGACCAACACGTATTTGCTCCCGGGAACAGATGATCCCGAATCGCTCATCGCCGACACCGAACTCGGCGTGTTCTGCGTGCAGATGGGTGGTGGGAGCGTGAACACCGCAACGGGCGACTTTGTGTTCGGCATGACGGAGGCCTACCTCATCGAAAACGGCCGGCTCACCGCGCCGCTGCGCCCGGCCAACTTGATAGGAAACGGGCCCGCGGTGTTGCACCTAATCGATGCCGTCGCCAACGACCTTGCGACGTGGACCGGCACCTGCCGAAAGGACGGGCAAAACGTCGCGGTATCGGCGGGCCAGCCGACCGTGCGTGTGTCGGCGCTCACGATTGGGGGAACGGCGGGTGGTTGAGCACAACAACGACGTGTCGCTGATGCACGTCGCGGAGTCGCTGCTCACCCAAGCTCGACGTGGTGAGCAGATCGAGATCTACGCGGCTCGGGGTATCGACACCGAAGTTGCCGTCTTCGACGGTGAGGTCGAGTCCTTTTCCTCGGCGCGTTCGCATGGAGCTGGGATTCGTGTCATCACCGGGGGTCGCCTGGGTTTTGCCTACGCGGCGTCGCTTGACCCCGGCGAGTTGAACGCAGTCCTCGCGAGGGCGCGGGAAAACGCCGTGTTTGTTGAGCCCGACGACGCGGTTGGGCTCGCGGAGCCCGATGGAGTGGTTCCGGTCGACATGGAGCTGTACGCAGCCGGCTGGCACGAGGTGACCGACGAGCAACGTGTCGCTTTGGCGTTACGCGTCGAACACGCCACCAAGTCGCGGCACCCCAAGGTCACTGCGACGTTGGGCTGTTCGTACGACGACTCGATCGTGGAAACAGTGGTGGCGTCGACCACGGGCGTGCGCGGGCAGACCCAGCGATCGCGCTGTTCGTTGGTCGCGCAAGCTGTCGCTCGCGACGGCGACGACACGCAGACGGGTTATGGCTACTCGGTGGGTCGGCACTTCGACGAACTCGACGCGCAGCACGTGGCGACTGATGCGGCCGTGCGTGCGACTCGGCTCCTGGGGGCAAAGCAGCCGCACAGCGCCGTAGTCACTGCGGTGTTCGAACCGCGGATGACCTCGGCGTTTTTGTCGTTGATCGCGTCGGGCTTCTCGGCTGAGGCCGTGCGTAAAGGCCGCTCGCTTTTTGTTGGCAGGGAGGGCGAACAACTCGCTCCTTCGGAGTTCACTCTTGTCGAGGACCCCACCGATGCTCGTGCGTACGGCGCGTCGCGAATCGACTCCGAAGGCCTTGCCACGCGTGTTGTCTCCTTGATCGACAAGGGAGTTCTGGTCGGATTGCTTCACAACTCCACCACGGCGCGCCGCGTGGGCGTGGCGTCGACGGCGAGCGCGACTCGTGGCGGCTACTCCGGCCGCGTTGGGGTGGGCGCACGCGCGTTGGCGTTGTCGGCGGGCCCGTCGAGTGCCGCTGAGGTGGTCGCGTCGATCGACCGCGGCGTGCTCGTGACCTCGATGATGGGGTTGCACTCGGGCGTCAACCCCGTGTCGGGGGACTTCTCGGTCGGAATCGAAGGGCTGTTGATCACCGACGGCGAGCTCGGCCAACCGATCCGGGAAGCCACCATGGCGTCGTCGTTGCTGCGGATGTTGAGCAACGTGACCGCGATCGGCGCCGACCTGGAGTGGTTGCCCGCCAATGCGGCGGGCCAAACCCTCGCCGTCGCCGACGTCACGATGAGCGGACGTTAGGAACCCGTGTCGGCGCTGCTAGTGGTCGCGCTCCGCCGCGTGTATCCCCGGCTCGCGGTGAAGCGCCGGGCGCACTCGTTGGGTGTGGCGCGCACGCGCCACCCGGCCCGGCCGGCTTCGATCGCTTTTGCCGCCGCCTCGCCTAGTCCGGTGGCTCGCTAATGCCGCTGTGGCGGGCGCTGGTGTTGGGCGTCGTTCAAGGAATCGCTGAGTTCTTGCCGATTTCCTCGTCGGGCCACTTGCTCGCAGTGCCGTGGGTCTTTCGCTGGAACGACTTCGCCGGTGACCCCGCCGGCAAACAGACCTTCGACGTCGCGTTGCACTTGGGAACGCTGGGGGCTGTCACGTGGTATTTCCGACAGGACCTGCGGCGGCTCGCCCGCGCCGCGTGGACGAGCCTTCGTGCTCGACGAGTGTCGACGTTTGATGAGGCGCTGGTGTGGCGTTTGGCACTCGCCACCGTGCCCGCCGTGATCGTCGGAGGCCTGTTTGATGATTGGATCTCCGAACACCTCGGCGGCCCGGTGTCGATCGGGCTGTTTCTATTGGCCGGATCGGGCTTGTTGTGGATCGCGGACCGAAACACCTCCGGCACAGCGTTGCCCGACTCGACCACAGCCGACACCGTGACTATGGGTGTCGCGCAAGCGATCGCGTTGGCGCCAGGAGTCTCCCGCTCGGGCGTGACGATGGCTGCCGGTCGGCTGCGTGGTCTCGATCGCGCATCGGCGGCGCGATTGTCGTTTCTGTTGGCGATCCCCGTCACCGCGGGAGCCGGGGCGTTGAAGACGGCTGAGGCGCTCAGCGCGGGGATTCCCGGCGAGCTGCTGGGAGCCTTCGCCGTCGGCATCGTCGCGAGCGCCGGGACGGGCGTGGCGGCGATCGCGTTCTTGATGAAACGCATAAGCGGCCGGGGCTTTCGGCCGTACATCGTGTATCGGATGGGGGCGGGCCTCACGTTGTTGGCGCTCGCGATCGTGCGTCGTTAGTGCTGCCCCCTTCTTAACGGCGCCGTCAGTACTGCCCGTTAGTAACTGTGCGGGCCTAACGGGCGTCGTCCGCCGGAGTGAGCGCGAGTGTGACCGCGCCCGAGTCGAGCGCGAGAGCCACCGCGGGAGCCGCTGTTTGATCGATCTCGACGACGACTCGTTCGACTTCGACCGCCAACACACGCGCCCGATGCGCGACCGTCGGCACCACGCCCGCGAACGCCGGGGCGGAGGGTCGATCGGACGCGTCGGCGGCGCCGGTGTCGTGAGTGGTGTCGGTGGTGTCGGCCGACGCCGAACTCAGTCCGGCCAGGCCGGGGGCGAGCAGGTCGACGATGTCGCCCGGTTCAGTGGGAACCGCCTCAGGTCCGATGGGAATTCCCACCCCCACATGACCCTGACGCAGCGCGAGGCTGAGCCTGCTCGCGGGCCCGGGCACGACGAGCCCAGCGCTGATCACGGTGTCGCGGGGTAAGTCAACGGCCGCGACGAGGTCTGACTCGATCGGAGCGCTCGCGTCGAGTGGCGCGTTGGGCAGAAACGCGAGGGGGACGTCTCGGGTGACGAGTTCGGCCGGCGACAACGGCGCCCCGGCCACAACGGCGCTGTGTGTAACCCACACACGCCGGGTGGTGCCGTACCGGGCGCGCTCGCGTGTTGCTGCGTCGAGTTGGGCATTTGTGGCCGCGATGCTGGCAACGGCCAACAAGGCGACGAGCGCCCAGTAGGTGAGTGGCAAACGACCGAACCGACTCAGCCGACGTCTCATGTGACGACCTCCCGCGAGAAACACAACGCGGGGGAAGCCGTCGTTCGAAACCTAGCCCCGCGAGCCGCAGTGGGAAAGGGTGTCGAGGGCTATTTGCTCGGCGCGACCGTAGAGCTCGACGAGTTGCTCGACGTGGACGCAGCCGCAGCAGATGCTGAAGCGCCCGTCGAGGTGTTGGTGGCGCCCGCCTTTGAACCGCCCGCGTCGGGTGTCGTGGACGGGGCCGGGGCGCTGGTCGATCCTGAGTCGGAGCTGGCGGCACCGTCGTTTGCAGGTCCGCCACTCTCGGACCGAACCGACGATCCGCCGGCCGAGCTCGAGCGGCTGTCGGTCTTGTAGAACCCACTGCCCTTGAAGGTGATCCCGATGTTGCCGAAGACCTTCCGAAGTGGTCCACCGCACTCAGGGCACACGGTCAAAGCGTCGTCGGTAAAGGACTGGTGGATCTCGAAGCCGTGCTGACAGCTTTTGCACGCGTATTCGTAGGTCGGCATGGACTCCTGGACTTCCCGCAACGGCACCGGTGGCTGGCACTCGATGGCTGAGAGTGCCAAGTGTAAACCCTCCCGTCGTCTAGTCGAGTCGTCGGCGGATCGACGCGATAGCGGCGAAGTGGCCAACGCACACTCTGGCCGTAGCCTGGTGTCGTGCAGAACGCGCCGAACCCGACGAGACCGATTCGCAAGGCGGTGATTCCCGCGGCTGGGCTCGGGACGCGTTTCTTGCCAGCCACGAAGGCGCAGCCGAAGGAGATGCTCCCGCTGGTCGACCGGCCCGTGATCCAGTACGTGGTCGAGGAGGCGGTACGAGCGGGGCTGACCGACATCTTGATCGTGACCGGCCGCGGCAAACGCGCGATCGAGGATCACTTCGATCGCGGATTCGAACTCGAGTACCACCTCGAACGCAGCGGCAAGGAGGCGGAACTCGCGCAGGTGCGTGCGATTGCCGAGATGGCGACCATTCACTACGTGCGCCAAGGTGAACCGCTCGGACTGGGCCACGCCGTGTTGTGCGCGCAGCCTCACGTGGGCGACGAGCCGTTTGCGGTGCTGTTGGGCGACGACGTAATGGCCGCTGACTCCGACGTGTTGACCAACATGGTGAAGGTGCACCAGTCGACGGGCGCGGCGGTCGTTGCCTTGTCGGAAGTCGCCGACGAGATGGTGTCGTCGTATGGCTGTGCGGCGCTTGCGGCCGACGATCACGTAGGTGGTCCGCGCCCGTTTGGTGATGCCCTCGTGCGCTTGTCCGGCTTGGTGGAAAAGCCGCCGATGGGTTCCCAACCATCCAACTTGGCGATCATGGGCCGCTACGTGTTCCCGGCCGCGCTGTTCGATCATTTGCAACAGGTGAGTCCGGGCGTGGGCGGTGAAATCCAGCTCACCGACGGTATGGCCCGACTGCTCGGAACTCACGACGTGTATGGCTGGGTCTTCTCGGGCGGACGTTACGACGTCGGCAACAAGTTGGACTACCTACGCGCCACCGTTGAGTTGGCGCTGGAACGCGAGGACGTCGGCCCTGCGTTTCGTGAATTTCTCGCCCAGCTGAATCCGAATCGGGTCGCGATGACGTCGCACGGTCCGAAGTAGCTGATGGGCGGCGAGCTCGCGCCGGGGCGACGCCATGATGACGGGGCGCGCCACGTCGATTGGTTAACCGCTCGGCAGGAAGTCCTCGCGTTGGCGCGGCTGGTCGCCACCGAGTCTCGCCGCCCCGCCCTCGGCGACGTCGTGGCCGCCGACATCGTGGCGCAGCGTGATGTGCCGCCGTTTGCTGCGTCGGCGATGGATGGCTTTGCCGTTGGCGGCAACCCGGCGCAGGCGGGGCGCTTCGTCGTGTTGTCCGCGTCGGGGGCCGGCGAACAGTCGGGAATCACGCTGCGCGAGGGCGAAGCGCAACGTGTGATGACGGGCAGCGTCGTGCCGCGCGGGACATGGGCCGTAATCCCGCGCGAGTTGGCCAGCGATGGCGGTTCGTGGGTCGAGGTGCCCGCTGCCGATAGGGCAGGAGCGTTCGTCCGACCGGCCGGCAGCGACGTTGCTCGCGGCGCGACAATCGCCCGCCGCGGTGACGTTGTGACGCCGGCGTTGGCCTCGGTGCTCGGCGCGCAGGGACTAACGACGCTTCCGGTGTTTCGTCGGCCGCGTGTGGGAATCCTGTCGACCGGGCGAGAACTGCGCCGTCCCGGTCAGCCAACAGGAGACGGTGGCATCTACGACGGCAACGGTCCGGCGCTGGCTGCGCTCGTCGAGTCGCTCGGGGCGATCGCGGTCGATCTCGGTATCGCCGATGAGACGCAGGAGTCCGTCAGGGATGCGTTGGTCTACGGATCGCAGGCATGTGATGTGGTGTTGAGCACTGGCGGGGTCAGTGCGGGGGACACCGACGTGGTGCAGACGGTGTTGCTCGAGATGGGCGACCCGGCCGCGATCTTGCGTATCGGACTGAAGCCGGCCAAGCCGCTGGCGTACGGACTCGTTGGGGCCGTGCCGGTGTTGGGCTTGCCGGGTAACCCCGTGAGTGCGCTCGTTTCCGCGTGGCTTTTCGCCGTCGGGCTGATCGACAGTTGTGCCGGCAAGGCTCGAGTCGGTCCCCACGTTGTGTGGGCGCAGGCTGCCGCGCCGTTCGCGGGACCACACGACGGCAAGGTCCATCTTGTGCGTGCCCATCTGAGCAGCACGCCGAGCGGACTTGTGGTGAGCGACCCCACCGTCAACGACAGCAGCCGTTCTTTGGACCTTGCGCGGGCCAACGTTGTGGTGGTGCTCACGCCCGCTGGCGGCGACGTCGATCCGGGTGCGGTCGTGCCGGTGATCGTTGTGGAGCCCGGTTGTTGGGGTGTGCCCTTCGACGAGGCGGCGCCGTTTCTGGGACCGGTGGCTCCAACGTCGGTGGGTCCGGCGCCCGTGGTCGGGCGATGGTAGGCACAGCCCGCGGCGCGGGCCTGGTCGATCAGTTTGGCCGTCGGGTGCACGACGTACGAATCTCGATCACCGACCGATGCGACTTTTCCTGTACGTACTGCATGCCGACCCCGGTCGAGACCGCGGCGAACGACGAACTGTTGACCGTCGATGAACTTGCCCGACTCGCGTGGATCTTTGTCCGTGATTTCTCTGTCCCGTCCATCCGGCTGACGGGGGGCGAACCGACGGTGCGGCGTGATGTTGTCGACATCGTTGAGGCGATCGCGGCGACGGGTGTGACCGATTTGTCGATGACAACCCACGGCGCGCGGCTCACCCACCTTGCGGTCCCCTTGGCCAACGCGGGGTTGCACCGACTCAACGTGTCGCTCGACACCCTCGATGAACACCGCTACGAACAGGTGACACGCCGTCGCCGGCTCGCGGAGGTTCTCGCGGGCCTGCGTGTCGCACGTGACGCGGGGCTGTGGCCGATCAAACTCAACGCGGTGTTGACCGCGGGCCCCGAGGTGGCGACCGACGTTTGTGCGCTCGTTGAGTTCGCGGCGGCCGAGGGCTTCGCGGTCCGATTTATCGAATACATGCCGCTCGACTCGGCGGGTCAGTGGACCTCAAGCTCGGTGGTGCCAGGACGAGTTGTGCGTGAAGTGCTCGAGGCTGCCGGCTGGGTGTGGGCTGACCCCGGTGTTGACGGCGCCAGCGAGCGAGGTTCTGCGCCCGCGGAGATGACGTGGGCCACTCGGGGGAACGACGCCGTCCACGTCGGCGTGATCGCGTCGGTCAACCAACCGTTTTGTTCAGCTTGCGACCGGGTGCGGATCACTGCTGACGGCGCCGTTCGATCGTGTTTGTTCTCCCACGACGAGGTAGATCTGCGTGCTGCGTTGCGCGGCGGCGCGGCCGACCACGACGTGGCCGCGCTGATCCGTGACGCGGTGTGGCGTAAACCCGAGGCGCACGGTGTGGGTACGCCGACGTTCATCCAACCGCGCCGAGCGATGTCGCGTATCGGCGGCTGAGTGGCGACGGGTACCCACCGGGTTCGGCCCGGCCCGTAGGCTCAGACGAGTGTCGTCACGCTTTAGCCATCTCGATCCGCTTGGCCGAGCTCGTATGGTCGATATCACGCCCAAGGAGCCGTCGACTCGTCGGGCGGTCGCGCGGGGCCGAGTGGTGATGAAACCCGAGACGGCCGGCCTGATCGCGGGCGGGGGAGTGTCGAAAGGCGACGTGTTGGCGGTTGCCCGTGTGGCGGGAATCCAAGCGTCGAAACACGCCGCGACCTTGATCCCGCTGTGTCATCCGGTTCTGGTTGGGGCAGCGTTGGTCAACTTTACGATCGAGGCCGACTACGTGGAGGTTGAAGCCCACGTCGACGCCGTCGACCGCACCGGGGTGGAGATGGAGGCGCTGGTCGCGTGCAGCGTCGCGTGCCTCACGATCTACGACATGTGCAAGTCGATCGACCGCGACATGAGCATCGAGCAGGTGGCGTTGTGGGAAAAGAGCGGTGGTCGCTCTGGCTCATATCGGCGGGCGAGCACGCCAGCGGACTAGGGGCCGCCGCAACGGTCGAACACCCAGTGTCGTCGTCGGGCCCGCCGAGGCCGGCGATTTCTCCAGGTCTCGACGACCATCACTCTCGGGTATCCACATTCTCCCCATTGGCAACAGCTACGTTCCTTGCCAGCGTCCGCGGGTCGGGCGCACAAGTGTGGAGGTCTACGTGGCGCTGGTGTTGCTGCTGATTGTTGGTTGGGGGATTGCTTTGGGAGTTCCCGCGACTCAGCGGCGTTTGGCGGGCGCGGGAACCACGAGTTCACGACGTGAGCTCGATGCGTTGCGCACGGCGCGCGAGTCGGTGGCGCGAGCCGCGCGGTCTCCTCGCGGACGAGCAGGCGCCCTGTTTGCCGCGCGACTGGCTGTCGCAACCGATGACCGACAGGACCATGTGGCGTACCGCCGCCAGGTTGCTCGGCTTCGTGGCCACGTGCTGGCGGTCGTGTTGTTGCTCGTCGCCGCGTATGGGGCGCCGAAGGCGATGCTCGCTCCCTCCGGCGGGATGTGGTGGCTGTTGGTCCGGATGTGTGTGTTGTTGGGCGTCGTGGTGTGTGTCGGGCTGCTGACGGTGGATCTACGGGCCGCCCTGACCGCCGGCCGGCGCCCGCAAGCGGTAGCCCGACAGCGTTCGGGTGCTCTTCGAACTCGCCCGACCGTGCCCGGTGTGCGCGGCCATCGGACGCCTGCGTCGAGCTGGTCGCGGGCGACGGCTCCGACACGCGGACCTCTCGGCGTGCGGCCGACAGTACGGGTGAGCTGGTCGTCGAACGGTGCGTCGCCGTCGGCAGGTGTGTCGACAGCGCCGCGCTCGCGCCGTCCCCGTGTCGAGGGCCAACGGCGTGAGCTCGTCGCACCGGCGCGTGCAGAACGAGGTGTTCGAGGCCACGCTCCCAATCCGGCTGGTTACTGACCGGGCTATTCGGGCCACCCCCGTCCGGGTCGGCCTGTCGACCCGACCGGCGAGCACGGGTCGGCCTGACGCCGACCCGACCGGCGAGCACGGGTCGGCCTGACGCCGACCCGACCGGCGCGACAGGGTACGTGACACCACAATCTGGGTCGTGGGCTGGTGCTACCGTGTCGGCTCCCTCGGGGGTGTAGCTCAGTTGGTAGAGCGCAGCGTTCGCAATGCTGAGGCCAGGGGTTCGAATCCCCTCACCTCCACCCGGCAAACCGCATCGCACGCCGATTCTCGGGAGGCGGCGTGATCCGCAAAGTTCGAAACGCCTTGCCCGACGGGACCTTGACCGTGGCGGTGGGCCTCGTCGTTGCCGGGCTCGCGTCCTACGTCTACATCGCCTTGGTAGGTCGGAGCCTCGACGAAGAACACGCCGCGAGCGTGCTGGCCTGTTGGTTCCTGGTCTACACGTTTGGGCCCGGGTGCTTTATGCCGTTGGAGCAGGAGATCGGGCGCGCCCTCGCCGCGCGCCGGGTCACCGGTGCGCCGGCGTGGCCCGTGGTCGGTCAGGCCGCGCGACTGGGAGCGTTGGGCGCAGGTGTGCTCGTCGTCGCCGGGTTGATCGCGGCACCGGTGCTGTTGCACGTGCTCGATGGCTCGGCGTTGTTGGTGGTGGCCACGCTGCTCGGGCTGGTGGGCTACGCCGTGGCCCACGTCGCACGCGGCTCGCTCGCGGGCGTCGGTCGTTTTGATTCCTACGCGTGGCTCATCGCGGTCGAGGCACTGTTCAAGGTTGCCTTTGTCGGAGTGGTCTTGGCGCTCGGGGTGCGTGACGTGGGTTGGATCGGGCTGCCGATCGGGCTTGCGCCCTTCGTCGCGGTCGCGTGGGCCGTCCGTGACCGCCCAGTGCGGCGCAGTGCGGATCCGCTCGCCCCGGTCGCGGAGGTGTCCACGTCGCTCGCTGTGCTACTTGCGGGCTCCTTGCTGTCGCTGGTGCAGTTGAACCTGGGCCCGCTTGCCGCATCGGTGCTTGCCGGAGAAGCGCAGCGCGCCGACGCGGGCCGCTTTTCGAAGATCTTCGTCGTTAGCCGCATCCCGGTGTTCTTCTTCCAGGCGCTCCAAGCATCGTTGTTGCCAAAGCTGGCCAACTTGGCGGGGCAAGGGCGCCATCGCGACTTTCGTTCCGGCCTCACCCGTGTGGCGGGAGTTGTGGCGGTGGTCGCCGCCAGTGCGATCGTCGGCGCGGCACTTTTGGGTCCGTGGGCGGTAAAGGTGATGTTTGGCAGTGACATCGACGTGACTCGCCTCGACATTGCGCTGTTGGCCGCTGCCGCGGGTGGCTACATGCTGGCCGTGACGTTGTCGCAGGCGTTAGTTGCCTTGGGAGCATTGGGCCGTTCGGCGCTGGGCTGGTTGCCTGGGCTCTTCGTTTTTGTCGTTGTGGCGTTGCCCATTCACGACTTGCACTCGCGAGTCGCGTGGGGGCTTGTGGCCGACGTGTCGGTGTCGTGCGTTGTTTTTGCTGGTTTGCTTGCCAGTCGGCTTCGTGGCCCCGATGTCCCCGCGACCGCCGACTCTCTGGTCGACGCGATCGAACACGAATACTTGGAGCCATGAACGACGCACCGGGAACACTGGTCAGCGCGCGAGACGGCGCGATTCACGTGCACAGAGGGGGCAACGGTCCACCGCTGGTGCTGGTGAACGGTTGGTCGGCCAGCGGCCTGATTTGGGGCTCTCGTTGGCTGACGGCGCTGGAGCGCCACCACGACGTCGTGCGTGTCGACAACAGGGGGACGGGCTGGTCGCCGGCGTCGGCGGCAGAGTTCACTCTCGATGATCTGTGCGCCGACGTGCTCGATGTGTGTGACGCCCTTGAGTTGCAGCGCCCGGCCCTGCTCGGGATGTCGATGGGCGGCATGATCGCGCAACGTCTGGCGGTGATGGATCCGCAGCGGTGGGCTGCGTTGGTCCTAGTCGCTACAGGTCCGCCGATTCCTGCGTTGGTTCCAGCACCCGAAGGGGTCTTGGGCTCGATGATGGGACGACCGAAGGGTCTGTCGGCGAAACAGATGCTGAGCCAGATGTGGGGCGGAATCGCCGCGCCGGGATTTGCCGAACGTGACCCCGGCGCCGTCGATGAACTGGTCTCATCTGCGCTCGCTGCACCCACACGTTTGGCCGTGATCGCGCAGCAGTGGGGAGCCATCAAGGGGTTTCGCAACCCGGAGATGCTCGATGAGATCGTCGCCCCCACGTTGATCATCCATGGCATCAACGACCCACTTTTGGTCGTGGAAAACGGCCGCCGCCTCGCGTCATCGATTCGAGCAGCGACGCTTGTCGAACGCCCCGACGTTGGCCATCTGGTGCCCTACGAGGATCCGGAATCCGCCGAGCTGATCACAAGATTCTTGGCCGACGTCGTATAACGCAGCGTGCGCGCTGGCCGGCGCTGTTTTTGACCGGCCGTCGGGCTAACCCGACGCCGTGGGCTCCTAACCTGACGTGATGGAACGTTTCGGTTTTGTCGGCCTCCCCAACGCGGGCAAGTCCTCGTTGTTCAACGCCCTCACGGGTGGTGGGGCCCTGGCCGCGCCGTACGCGTTTGCGACCAAAGACCCAAACGTCGGCATCGCTCGGGTTCCCGACCCGCGCCTCGATGCCCTGGCCGCGATGTCGGCTAGCCGGAAGGTTGTCCCGGCCACCGTGGAGGTCGTCGATATCGGCGGTCTGGTGGAAGGAGCGAGCAAAGGCGAGGGCCTTGGCAACAAGTTCCTCGCCGGGATTCGTGAGGTCGACGCGATCACGTTTGTGTTACGTGCGTTTCACGACGATGACGTGCCCGGACCCAGTGATCCGCTGGAGCACTTGCGTATTGTCGAGATCGAGCTGGCCCTGGCCGACTTGGAAACCGTTGAGCGCCAAGTGGAGCGGCGCAGAAAACAAGCGAAGGCCGACAAGGCCGTTGCCGCAGAGCTGGCCGCGCTAGAGCCGGCGTTCGACGCCTTGGCCGAAGGGACTCCGCTCTATCGAGCGGCGCTCACGGCTGAACAGCGCGAGTTGCTGGTTCCGTGGTTTCTGCTGACGAACAAGCCGGTGCTCGCGGTCGTGAACGTGAGCGACGCAGAACTCGACTCGATCGATGAGAAGGTCGCACGGGTGAGCGCCGAGCTCCCCGGCGCGGAGGTTGTCGGGATGTGTGTGCAGCTCGAGGCCGAAGCCGCGCAGCTCGACGGCGCCGATCGGCAGGAGATGCTCGACGGTTTTGGCCTCGGCGAGGGCGCGTTGCCGCGCCTCGTGCGTGCGGCGTACCACCTGCTCGGATTGCGGACGTTTCTCACGACGGGCGACAAAGAGAGCCGCGCGTGGACGTTTCGTGCGGGATCAAAGGCGCCCGAGTGCGCGGGCGTCATTCACTCCGACTTGCAGCGGGGTTTCATCCGTGCCGAGGTCATCAGGTGGGACGAGCTGCTCGAGCTCGGCTCGTGGTCCAAGGCCCGTGAAGCGGGTCGGCTGCGGGTCGAGGGCAAGGACTACGAAGTCGTCGACGGCGACGTGCTCGAGATTCGTTTCAATGTTTAGTTCCGCGCCGTTCTCCGGCGCGCTGTCTAATTCCGCGCCGTTCTCCGGCGCGCCGGCTAACCCTGAGCCGCCCCGCGGCGCGCTGACTAACCCTGCGCCGCCCCGCGGACGCTGCACGGCGTGAACGACGAGCCCGCCACCTACGTGTGTGTCGTCGACGGCCGCATGCGTGGACCGGTCCGAGTGGCGACGACCCGCGCGCAGCGCCGCCGCGGGCTGCTGGGTTCGGCCGTCGTCGCGGAGCCGATGTGGTTTCCGCAAACCAGAGCCATTCACACGTTCGCGATGTCGGTGCCGATCGACGTCGTGTACGTCGATCGCGGTGGGGTCGTGCTCAGCGTTGTGCCGATGGTGCCCTGGCGGATTGGCCGTCCGCGCCTGCGCGCTCGCGCGGTGATCGAGTTCGCGCTCGGCGGTGCAAGGTCGTTCGGCGTGGTTCGTGGATCGCGCGTCGAGTACACGGGTGCTGTGCCCGAGGTGCGGTGAGCGACGTGCACGAGTGGGGGGTCGACGGCGCGCTCGTGTTGGTGGCGACCCCGATTGGCCACTTGGGCGAGTTGTCGCCGCGGGCCATCTCTGCGTTCGCTGCCGCCTCGGTGATCTATGCGGAGGACACTCGCCGCACCCGCCAGTTACTCGCTCACGCCGCGGTGACCGGTGTCGAGCTGCGTTCGCTGCACAAGGACAACGAAGCCCGGCGCAGCGACGAGGTCGTGGCTCGCGTGTTGGCCGGCGAGCTCGTGGTCCTCGTGAGCGACGCGGGCATGCCGGGAGTGAGCGACCCTGGTTCTGCCGCGGTCCGCGCCGTCGGCGCCGCGGGCGGCCGTGTCGGCGTCGTTTCTGGGCCGAGTTCGGTCGTCAGTGCGCTTGCGTTGTCAGGTTTTGGCGGTGAGCGTTTTGTGTTCGAGGGCTTCTTGCCACGTTCAGGGCGCGAGCGTTCTGCACGGGTGGCCGACGTCATGGCGCAGCGGTCGCCGGTGGTTCTTTTCGAGTCGGCCCGGCGTTTAGGTCCGACGTTGCGAGAGTTGGCCGCGATCGACGGCGCACGCGGCGCGGTTGTGGTGCGCGAGTTGTCGAAGGTGCACGAGGACGTCTGGCGAGCGTCGTTGACTGAACTCGCGGCACGCGCCAAGGAGCCAACGCGTGGCGAGATCGTGGTGGTGCTCGGACCGTCGACGCACAGCGACGATCCCGCGCCCAGCGTCGAGCAGATCGCGAGTGAAGTAAATGCTGCTGTGGTCGCGGGCGCACGGCGCTCGGGCGCGGCGGCAGAGGTGGCAGCGCGCTATGGGATCACCCGCAAGGTCGCTTACGACGCGTCGTTGGCCGCGAGCGGGCGTGATGAAGCGACTGCTCCCGCGGGCGGCGAAATTGCGGGTGCAAATCCGAGCGGCCGGTAACCTCGGTTGGTGGGCCGCTTTTACGTAACGACGCCGATTTACTACGTGAACGACGTGCCCCATATCGGGCATGCGTACACAACAATCGTGGCCGACGGCCTAGCTCGTTGGCATCGACTCCGCGGCGACGAGACGTTGTTCCTCACCGGTACAGACGAACACGGACTCAAGATCGAACGGGCCGCGTCGGCCGCGGGCGAAACGCCACAAGAACTCGCCGATCGGGTGAGTGAACGTTTTCGTGAGACGTGGCGGCTGCTGAACATCTCCCACGACGACTTCATCCGAACGACCGAGCCGCGTCACCATGCGGCGGTTCAGCGGTTTTTCGAAGCGTTGCGTACCGCGGGTGCAATCGAACTCGGCAGCTATGAGGGGTTGTATTGCGTTGCCTGCGAGGCGTACTACCAAGCGGGCGACCTGGTCGAAGGTTGCTGCCCCATTCACACGGGCCGCCCCGTGGAGCAGATGGCCGAGGAGAACTACTTCTTTCGGCTCTCGCGTTACGAGCAGGCGTTGTTGGACTTCTACAACGAACACCCCGACGCGGTAACGCCCGAGTCGCGCCGCAATGAGGTGCTCGGCTTCATTCGCCAGGGTTTACAAGACTTTTCGATCTCTCGAACCAGTGTGTCGTGGGGGATTCCAGTGCCGTGGGATCCCAAACATGTCGCCTACGTGTGGGGCGACGCGTTGATCAACTACGCCACTGCAGTCGGCTACGGCTCCGACGAGGAGCTTTTCACTACGTGGTGGCCAGCGGTTACGCACTTGATTGGCAAGGACATTTTGCGTTTCCACGCGGTGTATTGGCCCGCGATGTTGATGGCTGCCGGCCTGGCCCCGCCGCAGCAGATCGTTGCCCACGGTTGGTTGCTCGTGGGCGGCGAGAAGATGTCGAAAACGGCGCTCAATCAGATCTTCCCGGCCGACTTGGTCGCGGAGTTCGGCGTCGACGGCGTTCGGTATCACTTCTTGCGCGACACCAGTTTCGGCACCGACGGGGACTTTTCGTTTGAGGCCATGGTCTCGCGCTACAACTCGGATTTGGCTAACAACCTGGGGAACCTCGTGTCGCGGGTCACAAAGGTGGTGGCTTCAAAGTGTTCTGGCCGCTCGCCCGCGCCGCGACCCGACTCGCCGCTGCGCAGCTCCGCTGCTGCAGCGCTCGCGGCGGCCGACGCGGCGTGGTTGCGTGCGGCGCCCCACGATGCCCTCGAGGCCACCTGGGCGCTCATTCGCGACACGAACGCTTTCTTGGAATCGGCCGAGCCGTGGAAGGCCGAACCCGGTCCCGACGTCGACGAGGTTATGGGCGATGCTTTGGAGGCTTTGCGAATCGTGACGATTTTGGCGAGCGTCGCTGTTCCCGCGACCGCCGAGCAGATTTGGGAGCGCCTCGGCCAAGCTGGCTCGCCGAGCGACGGACCCGTGTTCGACACAGCGACGTGGGGCGCTGGCTCGCGCGGGGGCGTTGTCGCCACCGGCGATCCACTGTTTCCCCGCAAACGATCGTGACCGACGACCTCGACGTTTCACCACGACGCGGCTGGGCCGACTCGCACGTTCATCTCCAGTGGGAGGACATGGGTGACGAGGCGGTCGTGGCTGCCAGGGCCGAGGGCGTCTCACTCATGATCTGCGTGGGAACGGGGGCACAAACCTCGCGTGAAGCGGTGGAACTGGCCTCTCGCCATCACGACGTGTGGGCGACGGTCGGGCTGCACCCGCACGACGCTTCGGAGGGCCTCGCCGAGCTCGCGCCGCTGTGGGACGCGGCACGTGTTGTCGGAGTTGGCGAGTGCGGGCTCGACTACCACTACGAACATTCGCCGCGGGATCGCCAGCGTGAGGTTTTCGCGGGCCAAATCCGCCTCGCGCACGAACTGGACCGCACGTTGGTGATCCACACGCGTGAGGCGTGGGACGACACTTTCGCCGTGCTGGCCGAGTCGAAAGTCCCGCCTCGGACCGTCTTTCATTGCTTCACCGGTGGACCGCAAGAGGCCACACGTGCACTCGACATAGGAGCGTGGTTGTCGTTCTCTGGCATCGTGACGTTTAAGGGCGCGGCCGACGTTGCGGCGGCCGCCGCGTTGTGTCCAGCCGAGTCGTTGCTGATCGAGACCGATGCGCCCTACTTGAGCCCGGCGCCATTTCGCGGGCAGCCAAACCGGCCAGGTCGCGTCGCGCGGGTGGGGGAGGTCGTCGCCGACATTCGTGCCACGTCGGTCGACGAGATTAGGGAGCTCACTCGAGAGAACACTCGGCGAGCCTTCGCCATTCGCTAATTTTTGCTAGCGGAAGCTCGCGAAAGTAGGCTGTCGCCCGGCGCCGCCGGACCCTCACGGGTTAGGGTGGTGTGTAGGCCGTGGCTCTTGAGTCCGCCTGAGATATTCGCCGACCCGGAGGTTTCCCGCTGTCGAATCCCAAGGGACGCCACGCGCGCCCCTTTCACGGCCGTCGAGTCGATGAGTTCAGCGTTCGGCGCAACGACCGCGTGGTTGTGCGCGTCGTGCTGGGCCTGACCGCGCCGGTCATTGTCGCGGCCCTTGTCGGGCTCGCGTGGGCACAGCGGCGCGAACCCGACGCCATCGCGGCGCAAGAGGTACCCGCAGCGATGCAGTTGACCCGAGATGTGTCGGGCCAGGGACTCTCCGACGTGGCGCGCACCGTGCGCGCCTGGAGCGAGGGCAACGGCTTGACCGAGTTGGCCCCTCCAACCTTGTCGGTGTTGCCCAAGTTCTTCGACGCCCCGCCGACCACTGAGTGGAAACCGGTGATCCACCGGGGGATGCCGATCACCACGCTGCCGACGACCACAACCACGACGACTACGCCGACTTCGACCACCCCGAGTGCAGCGGCGGCTACAGGTACTCGGGTGACGACCTCGCGCGCGCCGGGCTCAAGCTCGCCCACCGCGTCGAGCGCCAGTTCGGCGGTGTCCACGTCGAGTCAAACGAGCACGGTGATCTCGACGAGCGCCGCCGCGGCGAGTTCGACCACCACCACCTCGGCGTCGACGAGCACGGTCGCGACAACCACCACAGCGGCAACGACTTTGTCGACCAGTGCGGCGACCACAACGACCACTTCGCTTCAGTTCACGAAGGGGTCCGATCGCGGCGGCGCGAGTTACTACGACTACAAAGCCGGTACGTGCGCGCACCGCACGTTGCCGTTCGGCACGGTCGTGCGGGTCACAAACGTGGCCACAGGGAAGTCGACGACGTGCACGGTCGCCGACCGTGGCCCGTTTATTACCGGTCGGGTTATCGACTTGGAGCGCCGGGTGTTCGCCGAGGTGGCGTCGATCTCTGATGGTGTGTTCCAGGCTGAAATCGCTTGGTAGTCGACAGCCCCGGACCTGAACTGCACGGCCGAGGCGAATTGCTCGGCCGAGGCGGGGGGCTCGGGCGCCGCGCGATCGAGGAACTCATCACGCGGCACGGCCTACGACCGACCCGCGGGCTGGGCCAGAACTACGTGGTCGATCCCAACACGATCGAAAAGATGGTTCGCCTTTGTGGGGTTGGCGCAACTGACACCGTGGTCGAAATCGGTCCCGGCCTCGGGTCGTTGACGCTTGCGCTGGCTCGCCGCGCGGGGGTCGTGGTGGCTGTCGAACGTGACCGGCGTGTGGTGCCCGCGCTCGCGGAGGTTCTTGCGGCCGCAGGCGTGGCCGAGCGGGTAAAGGTCGTGGTGGCCGACGCGATGGACTTGGACTGGGCCCGCGACGTAGCTGGCCCGTTTCGCCTTGTTGCGAACTTGCCGTACAACATCGCGGCGCCTCTAGTGCTCGACGTTCTCGCCGGCGTCCCCGCGGTGAGCTCGATGACGGTGATGGTCCAGCGTGAGGTTGGCCTGCGCCTCGTGGCCGGGCCCGGCGACGCAGCGGTGGGGGTGCCGTCGTTGAAACGTGCGTATTGGGCCGACGCAGCAATGATGATGAACGTGAGCAGGTCGGTGTTTTTTCCTGAACCCCGAGTCGACTCGGTAGTGGTGCAGATCACACGTCGAGCGCCCGCCGACGATCCCGCGCGGTACGCCGAGGTGGCCAAGCTCATCGAGCTCGGCTTTCGTGGCCGGCGAAAGATGTTGCGATCCTCACTGGCGAGCGCCGTTGTGCCCGAGGCATTCGCACGTTCGGGTGTCGCGGTGACGACTCGTGCGGAGGAGTTGCACATCGATCAGTGGTGCCGGCTCGCGCGTGAGGCACGGCTGGCGCGGGGCGAGTCGCACGAAGCAGCGTCACGGTGACGGTTCGACTTTTCGCTCCGGCCAAGCTGACCTTGTCGTTGCGTGTTGTCGGCGTGCGGCCCGACGGCCTTCACGAGATCGACGCCGAGATGGTCACTCTCGACTACGGCGACACCCTCGAGGTCACCCCCGACCCCACGACTCGCCTGACGATGCGCGGGCCACACGCGTCTGGGATCGCTGTCGACGAAACCAACCTTGTTGCGCGAGCGCTTGCAGTAGTGGGGCGCAGCGCGCACGTCGTGCTCGACAAGCAGGTGCCGGCGGGTGCTGGTCTGGGCGGTGGGTCAGCCGATGCCGCGGCCGTGTTGCGCTGGGCCGGTTGCGACGACGCAGATGTTGCCGCGAGCCTCGGTGCCGACGTCGTCTTTTGCCTGCGCGGGGGCCGAGCACGGGTCGGAGGGATCGGCGAGCGCATCGAGGTCCTGCCCTTTGCGGCGCAGACCTACACGTTGTGGACCCCGCCACTTCATGTCCCGACCGCTGCGGTGTACAAGAAGTGGGATGAAATGGGTGGACCGCACGGCGAGGCCGGCAACGACCTCGAGCCGGCTGCGCTCGCGCTTGTCCCCGCGCTGAGGCGCGCCCGAGACGAATTTGCCGACGCGGTGGGCCAGCGCCCGCGTTTGGCGGGCTCTGGCTCGACGTGGTTCGTGGCCGGTGAGTACCCGGGCGCGGGTCGCGTAGTCGCGAACACCATCGCGGCTGTCGCCGGTTAGGCGAATGCCGCTGCGCCGGGGTAGTCGCCCGAGGAGGCGTTTGCCTACTTGGACCGGCGCTGCCAGCGCGTCTTCTTCAGCATCTTCTTGTGCTTCTTTTTCCGCATGCGCTTGCGGCGCTTCTTGATCAGCGATCCCATGAGGGTTCGCAAGTTAGTCGTACCCGCACTTTTTCGGCGAACCGGAGGCGCTCGGCGGGAGGTGCGAACCGACTCGCCGGCGCGGACCGATAGGGTTTTGCCGCTGATCGGGGATGGTGTAACGGCAGCACGGCGGCCTTTGGAGCCGTTAAGTCCAGGTTCGAATCCTGGTCCCCGAGCCAATGACTGCGTACCGAATCCGCCAGCGTGACTAGATGGGCCCGAGTGACGTGAGCCCGAGCAGCGCCGCGGCGCCGCGCCCACTCGCGGTCGTGGTGATGGCCGCAGGGCTGGGGACGCGTATGAAGTCCTCGATTCCTAAACCGCTGCACAAGGTGGCGGGGCTCTCGATCCTCGAACATGTCTTGCGGGCGGTGTCTGCGCTTGACCCGGCGCAGATCCTGGTGGTTGTCGGTCACGGGCGCGAGGCCGTGGTCGCGACCCTTGAGTCTTTCGACGCCGACGAGCGATTTTGGCCGAACGGCACGGTGCGACCTGTTGTGCAACACGAACAGCTCGGTACCGGTCATGCCGTGCAAACCGCGCTCGACGCGCTCGACGAGCCGGAGAACTACGACGTCATGGTGCTCGCGGGCGACACGCCGCTGCTGACGAGCCCGTTGCTGCAGGGCATGCTCGACCAACACCGCCACGATGGGTGGGCCGCAACCGTGCTCGGCGCGGTGCTCGACAACCCGACCGGATACGGCCGCCTGGTGGAAGGCGCCCCCAAACCTGGGGGCCGCCGGCACGTGTTAGGTATCGTCGAACATCGAGACGCGACCGAGGAGCAGCGCGAGATCCAGCTGGTCAACACGTCGATCTTTTGTTTCGACGGGGAGATGTTGCACGCGACGTTGTCGCGGCTCGACCGCAACAACACGCAAGGCGAGATGTATCTCACCGACGTTGTGGAGTTGCTCTCGAACAGTGGCCACGTCGTGGGTTTGGCGGTGACGGAGTCGGCCGAGGAGGTGGCGGGTGTCAACGATCGAGCCGAACTCGCGGCGGCCAACGCCGCGTTTCGCGCACGAATAAACCGCCAGTGGATGCTCGCGGGCGTCACGATGATCGACCCGGCGGCGACCTACCTCGACGTCGACGTGCAGCTCGCGCCCGACGTGACGGTGTGGCCCGGAGTCGTGCTCACGGGCCGTTCGACGGTGGGCGCGGGCGCGCAGCTCGCTCCCGGCCTCGTTGGCCACGACCTCGACATTTCCTCGCCGAGCTGAGCAGGCTGTCGCGAACGTGACGAGCGCCGCCACTCAGCGTCGGCGCGGCAATGCGGTTCGAGATGGGGGTACCACTACAGTCGAGCGGGCCGAGAGGGAGAGTCGCGTGGAGCTGGTTCCCAAGCGAAAGCTGCAGATCTTCAGCGGTCGGTGCAATTTGCCGCTGGCCGAAGAGGTTGCAAGCTGTCTTGGCGTGCAGCTAGGCGAGGCGAACCTCGTCGATTTCGCCAACGGAGAGATCCGTCCGCGTTATGGGCCGTCGATTCGCGGCTCGGACGTGTTTATCTTCCAGACCCACGGCTCGCCGGTCAACACCTCGATCATGGAGCATCTGATCATGATCGACGCTGCCAAACGGGCGTCGGCGAAACGGATCACTGCGGTGTGTCCGTCGTATGGATACGCCCGGCAGGACCGCAAGGCCGAAGGCCGCGAGCCCATCACTGCAAAACTCGTCGCCGACATGCTCACCTCGGCGGGGGCCGATCGTGTGGTGTCGATCGATCTGCACTCGGGGCAAATTCAAGGTTTTTTCAACATCCCATTCGACCATCTGACGGCGATGCCCGTGCTCGTTGAGTACCTGCGCAAGCTGAACTCACCAGACCTGGTGGTGGTGTCGCCCGACACCGGGCGGGTGAAGGTCGCCGAACGTTTCGCGAAGGCGATCAACGCCGACGTCGCGTCGATCTACAAACGGCGCGCACGTGGCAAGGTGAACGTGGTCGAGGCGCGCGACGTGATGGGCGACGTCGAGGGTCGGCCGTGCGCGCTGATCGACGACATGATCGATACCGCGGGCACGATCTGCGCGGCCGCAGAGATCTTGTTTGAGCGGGGCGCGTCCGACGTGATCGCGCTCGCCACGCATGGCGTGTTGTCAGACCCGGCGTTGGAGCGGCTCGAGGCATCGCCGATCAGCAAATTGGTGGTGACCAACACGTTGCCCCAACCGCGTTTGTTGCAGAAGATGGAAGTGTTGTCGGTTGCCCCGATCATCGCGGCCGCCATCGACGCGGTTTTCGAAGACACGTCGGTGTCGGAGATCTTCGGCGGCGAAAACCTTTCCTGACGACTGGTCGCTGAC
>CAZWPY010000013.1:0-9248 GCA_964635475.1 uncultured Acidimicrobiia bacterium | reverse complement strand
GTCGGTGTCGGAGATCTTCGGCGGCGAAAACCTTTCCTGACGACTGGTCGCTGACAGCCCGTCCCAGCCAGCCCGTCCCGGCTCGAGGTCGGCGACGTTTGGCCCGATGAGGCCGATGGCCGGTAGGCTGCTTCGTCCCTGTTGTCGGCCGATGTCGGCTGCGCTGAGCGCGAGCCGCAGTGGCGTACGACCTGTTTGAAGATGTCGGGAGTAGTGGCGAAGTGAAACGCAGCGTGCTTGTTGCCGAGGTGGATCGTGGAGTGGGTACGTCGGCGGCGCGCGAGCTGCGCCGCAACGGGCGTCTGCCCGGCGTGTTGTATGGCAAGGGCATCGACGCCACGCCCCTTGCTGTGGACGCCCGGGAGTTTCGCGGCGTTTTCTCCGGCGACGGCGGCCTCAACGAGTTGATCAACCTGCAGGTCGGTGGCCGCACCCATTTGGTCCGAGCGCAACGAGTCGACCGCCACCCGACACGGCAGGTGATCCTGCACGTCGATTTTATGGCGCTGCCGACCGACGAAGACATCGAAACAGCGGTCACGGTCAACGTCGTCGGCATTGAGGAAGAGGCGGAGTTCCGCACCCACGCGATTCAGGTAGTGGTGAGTGGCCGGGCCGACGTGGTCCCGAGCGCGATCGAAGTCGATGTGTCACACCTCGGCAAGGGCCGGTCGGTTGTGGCCGGCGCCCTTCCGTTGCCCGAGGGTGTCACGCTGGTAAGCGACGCCGACCTTGTGATCGTGGAGCGCATCGGCATCCTCAGTGACGACGCCGATGGCGGCGAGACCGACGGCGCCGCGACCGACGGCGGCGACGGCGATTCCGCGGAGAGCGCCGACGCGGCCGACGGCGCTGCCGACGAGAGCGCCGCGACCGACGGCGAGTAGCAGCTGGCTTGCTGCGGGAGAACCTGCGGGAGAAATCCTCTCAGCCTGCGTCGTGGTTGATCGTCGGCCTCGGCAACCCGGGCGTGAAGTACGCCCACACGCGGCACAACATGGGCGCCGACACGGTGCACGAGCTGGCTCGTCGCTGGGGAACGTCGCTCAAGGTCGGCCGTCACCGCGCTGCGGTTGGCGAGCGCCGGCATAACGATCAGCTGATCGTGTTGGCGGTCCCAACCACGTACATGAACCTCTCGGGTGAGGCGGTCGCGCCGCTGGTGCGGCGTTATCGGATTACGGATCTGTCGCGTCTCGTGGTGGTCCATGACGAACTTGATCTGCCGCCGGGAGTCGTGAAACTCAAGGTAGGTGGCGGGCTCGCGGGCAACAACGGCCTCGCGTCGATCAAACAACACCTTCATACGGCCGACTTTGCCCGTATTCGTGTGGGCATTGGTAAGCCGCCGACCGCCGCGGCGGGCGCGGGGCACGTGCTGCGGCGCCCGGCGGGGGCCGAACGCGAGTTGCTCAACGGCGCGGTGAACAGCGCGGCCGACGCTGTCGACCGCGTGCTCGAACTGGGATTTGCGCGGGCGATGAACCTCGTCAACACCGTCCCGAAGGCCGAACGTGGTGAAGGTGAGTAACGCAGCGTTATCCGCGATTCCACCGCTGTTGCGAGACGATCCGGCTCTGATCGACGCGGTTGGTGGGGTCGCGCGAGTTATCGCGGTACCCGAGGCCGGCCGCGCGCTGGTGTTGGCCGCGTTGAGCCGGATCACCTCGCGGGGCCCGATTCTGATCGCAGCAACGACCACCGCAGAATCCGAGCGGCTCGCCCATGACCTACAGGCATTTCTCGGCTCGGACACCGTGGCGCTGTTCCCCGCGTGGGAAACGCTTCCGTTTGAACGGGTGAGCCCGTCGGTTACAACGATGGGCCAGCGGCTCGAGGTCTTGCGGCGACTGGCGGAGTTCGACGGCTCAGAGCCGCTGGTGGTTGTCGCTCCCTTGCGGGCCCTGCTGCAGCGCCTCGCGCCCGGATGGCGCGACGCGGCACAGCCGATCGAGGTGGAAATCGGCGCTCGCATTGACCAGGAGTTGCTCGTCGGCGCTCTGGTCGCGTCGGGCTACCGGCGTGAACCGCAGGTCGAAACCCGCGGCGAGGTCGCCGTGCGCGGCTCGATCGTCGACGTTTTCCCCGTCACTGCTCCCGCGCCGGTTCGCATCGACTTGTGGGGCGACGAAGTTGATCGCCTCACGGAATTTGCTGTCGCTGATCAACGCAGCACCAACGACATTTCATCGATCCAGATTGCGAGTTGTCGAGAACTGCGAGCCACGGCCGACGTGCGATCGCGCGCCGGCGCTCTTGTGGCCTCGGATCCGTGGGGTCGTGAGCAGTGGGAACGCCTCGTCGAAGGTGCGTACTTCGAGGGTATGGAGTCGTGGTTGCCGTGGCTCGTCGCGTCCGACGACGGACGCGACGTCGCGTCTGACGACGGGGCCGGCTCAGGCGCGACGGTGGTCACCGACTTGCTCGGGGACAACGGCCTGGTCGTGCTTGTCGATCCCCGGCGATTACGCGACCGTGCCGCTGAGTTGTTGTCGGAGGAGGACGCGCTGGCGGGATCGTTGGCGCGCACGTGGGGAGCGCCTGACGGCGCCGATCAGCACTGGCCTCGTCTGCACGTGGAAATGGATCGCGTTCTGGGGCGAAGTGATGTCGCGGTGTGGTCATTGGCGTCGGCGCCAGAAGGTCCCGACTCGGTGCAGATCCCGATTGTTGCGTGGAGTCCTGTCGCTGGCGACCCGACCCGGCTCAGTGCCCAGTTGCGGGGTTTGCTGCGCGACGGGTATCGCATCGTCGTGGCCGCCGACGGAGCGGGTTCGGCCAAACGTTTGGCCAACTTCTTGCTCGACGCGGAAGTGCCCGCCGTCACCGTCGATCGGCTCGACGACGTGGCGCTGCGCCGGCCGGGTGTTTGGATCACGATCTGCCCGTTGGAACGCGGCTGCATCGAGCCCGTCGCGCGCGTCGCTGTGCTTGCAGAGTCGGACCTCACTGGCCGACGCCGCGCGCACCGCGCGCAACGCGCTCGGCGCAGCGACGCCCGTTCGATCGTCGACGACTTGACGGCGGGCGACTACGTCGTGCACCACCAACACGGCGTGGGCCGATATGTGGGCATCGTGCGACGTGCGATCGGCGCCGTTGAACGTGACTACTTGATGCTGGAGTACCGCAAGGGCGACAAGCTCTACGTGCCATCAGATCAAGTCGACGCGATCCGCCGATATACCGGCGGCGACAGCCCGTCGTTGTCGGGTCTTGGTGGCGGTGGCTCGGAGTGGGCGAAAACCAAAGCTCGTGTTCGCGCCGCGGTCGCGGGGATCGCCGAGGAACTGGTGCGGCTGTACCGGGAGCGGGTCTCCCAAGCCGGGTTTGCGTTCGCCCCCGATTCGCCGTGGCAAAACGAGGTCGAGCAAGCGTTCCCCTACGTGGAGACGCCAGACCAAGCGCAAGCGATCCTCGACGTGAAGGCCGACATGGAGTCGGAGACTCCGATGGATCGCCTCGTATGTGGCGACGTCGGATTCGGCAAGACCGAGGTCGCGATCCGGGCCGTCTTCAAAGCGGTGCAGTCGGGTAAGCAGGCGGCGGTCGTGGTGCCGACGACCCTGTTGGCCCAACAGCATTTCCAAACGTTCTCCGACCGCTTCGCCGGTTATCCCATTCGTGTCGAAGTGCTGTCGCGATTCCTCACAACGGCCCAAGCGCGTGCGGTCGTACGAGGGCTCGGCGACGGAACGGTCGACATCGTGATCGGCACCCATCGGCTGTTGGGCTCCGACGTCGCGTTCAAAGACCTTGGCCTACTTGTCGTCGACGAGGAGCAGCGTTTCGGGGTTTCCCACAAGGAAGCGCTGAAACACTTGAAGGCCTCAGTCGATGTGCTCACCCTCACCGCCACTCCGATCCCGCGCACGTTGGAGATGTCGCTGACCGGAATCCGCGACTTGTCGTTGCTCCAGACTCCACCCGCCGCGCGCCAGCCGATCTTGACCTACGTCGGCGAGTACGACGACCGAGCGGTGGCCGAAGCGATCCGCCGCGAACTCCTTCGTGAGGGTCAGGCGTTCTTCGTCCACAACCGCGTGAACGACATCGAGCGGGTCGCTGCTCACGTCTGTGAACTTGTACCCGAGGCTCGGGTGGCTGTGGCACACGGACAGATGGACGAGGGTTCGCTTGAGCAGGTGATCCTCGATTTTTGGGAGGGCAACTACGACGTTTTGGTGTGCACCACGATCATTGAGGCGGGCATCGATATGCCGACGGTCAACACCTTGATCGTCGACCGTGCCGATCGACTTGGTTTGGGCCAACTCCATCAGCTGCGCGGTCGTGTCGGACGTGCCGGTCAGCGGGCGTACGCGTACCTGTTTTTCCCACCGGATCGAGAGCTGTCCGAAACGGCCTACGAACGGCTCCGCACGATCGGCGAGACGACCGAACTCGGCGCGGGATTTCGGATTGCGATGCGCGACTTGGAACTGCGCGGAGCGGGCAACCTGCTGGGTAACGCGCAGTCGGGCCACATCGCTGCGGTCGGTTACGACCTCTACGTGCAGATGGTCGCCGAGGCGGTGGCCGAACTGAAGGGCGAGCGGGTCGCGCCCCCGGCGGAGGTCACGATGGATCTGCCTGGTGCAGCCTTCTTGCCTGCGGACTATGTCGCCAACGAAGAGCAACGTTTGGGTGCGTACCGCCGGCTATCCACGGTGCGCACAGCTCGCGAGGTCGACGACATCGCGGCGGAGTGGGCCGACCGTTTCGGGCCAGTCCCCGAAGCCGGCCAACGACTCCTCGATGCCGGCTACCTGCGCTCGGAATGTGTCCGACTCGGCGTCGCTGAGGTGGCGGTCGGCAAGGGTGTCGCTCGCATCTCGCCCCTGACCTTGGGCGTGAGTGCTCAGGTGCGCCTACGGCGGCTCGCGCCGAAGGCGACCTACAAAGAGGACCTGTCCCAGCTCGTGGTGCCGTTGCGTAACCCCGATCGTGCTGCCGCCGAACTACGAGACCTGTTGAGCGAGCTGGTGCCCGCTGCGCCGTGAGTCGTGGTGCGCGCCAGCGTGCGCGCCGCGGTGGCGGCCGTGCCCTCGGCCCGGCACTACTGGCGAGTGTTTCCGCAAGGCGGCGTCTGCGGACTAGTTGGGCGCCGGTACGATCTCATCATGGTCTTTTCGCGCAAAGCGGCTTCGCGCGCCCACCGTCGCACGTTGGTCGTGTTGAGCGCCGCAGTGGCAGCGGTAGTGGGGGCGTGCGGCTCGTCGGACCCCGTGCACACGTGGGCGGCAAAGGTGGACGGCGCGGAGATCTCGTCGGCTGACCTCATGGCCGACCTGCGGGCCACGCAGGACAACCCGCAATTCCAAGAGCTGCTCGCGCAGGGCCAGTCCACGAGCGACATTGCGCCCGCCGAACGCGGAACGAGTTCAGCGAGTCTGACCGCAGTGCTGCTGAGCCAACGGATCGTGACGCAAGTGGCGGCCCGTGAGGCCGAGAAGCTGGGTGTCAAGGTCGAGCCAGCCAGCGACGAGTTGCGCGCTCGCGTCGAGGAATCGTGGGGCGGAACGGCCGTCTTCAACGGCTTCGACGAGGAGTTCCAGAACGCGCAACTGCGCTCGTCGGCGATTCAGTCGGCGCTCGTCGACGCGATCGCGCCGCCCGAACCGACGGCCGCCGACATCGCGCAGTACGTGTCCGAACACGCCGACGAACTCGCCGCCGAAGCTCCCGTGTGCGCGCGCCACATCCTCGTCGACTCGAAGTCCGACGCCGAAGCGATCATGGCGGAGTTGGCGGCAGGGGCCGATTTTGCACAGATCGCGCAAACGCGATCGACCGACACTGGTTCGGGTGCGCAGGGCGGAGACTTGGGTTGTAGCGCCCCGAGTTCATACGTCGAGGCGTTTGCCAACGCTGTGGCCACGGCGCCGGTCGGGCAGGTGGTCGGTCCGGTCGAGACCGAGTTTGGTTTCCACGTCATCTTGGTGACGGAGCGCCAAACGCTCAGTCAGGCCGACGCGGAACAGCTGGCGGCGCAAGCCCTGAGCAGCGACACCAGCTCCGTGCTCGATCAGTGGTTTGCCGATGTGTTGGATCGTGCCGAGATCGCGGTCAACCCCCGTTTTGGATCGTGGTCGGTGCGAGACGGCGCTTACACCGTCGTCCCCCCTGGATCGGTGTGACCAAGCCGCAGGTGGTTGTCGTCGGGTTGGGGCCCGGCGGCGCGGAGTGGATTGACGGTCGCACCCATCGGCTCCTGATGGAGTCCCAGTCGGCTTTTGTCCGCACAACTCGCCATCCCGCGAGTGCGGCCTATTCGTGGGCAGGATCGTTTGACGACGTGTACGACTCGGCCCCGTCGATCGAGTCGGTGTATGCCGAGATCGTTGAGCGGCTGCTGGCCGCTGCGACAGCGTCTGGGTCTGGGGGGCCGATCGTGTACGCCGTTCCCGGATCCCCCTTCGTCGCGGAACGTTCGGTCCGGCTTTTGCTTGAGCGCGCGCCAGCGGCCGGCGTTGAGGTCGACGTGTGGCCCGCGACGTCGTTTCTCGATGTCGCGTGGGCGCGGCTGGGGCTCGATCCAATCGCCGCGGGCGTCAGCTTGATCGACGGCCACGACATCGGCGTGCAGCTGGCGGGCAGGCCGGGCCCGTATCTCGTCGGCCAGGTCGACCGCATCGAAGTGCTCGACGAGTTGCGCGCGGCGTGGGAGCAACCTCCGACACGAGTGGTTTTGCTGCGGGGACTGGGCACCGCGGAGGAGTCGATCGTCGAGACGTCGCTCGCTGACTTGCGCGAGCAGGACCTTGACCACCTGACGTCGTTGTTCATCGACGGCGTTTCCGGCGCGGGAGCGGCCGAACTCGTCCGGTTTGTCGAACTGGTCGCCACACTGCGTGAACGTTGTCCGTGGGATCGTGAACAGACGCACGCATCACTGCGCCGCCACCTCGTCGAGGAGACCTACGAGGTGCTCGAAGCAATCGATGCTTTGCCCGCGGGAGCGGGGACGATGCGGCACCGTCAGGCAGGCCGTGACTCGACGGCCCCGACGGCTGCTGGGGACGACAACGAGCTCGGCACGCACGACGACGCGCACGAGGACGGCACTGCCGAGCACGGCCACCCGGTCGAAGAGGTCGATTCCAGCGTCGCTCTTGCCTACGAGGGGTTGGAGGAGGAGCTCGGCGACTTGCTGTTTCAAGTGGCTTTTCACTCCCGCTTGGCCGCCGAAGCAGGGCAGTTCGAGCTGGCCGATGTCGCTCGAACCGTGCACGACAAACTCGTCACGCGCCATCCGCATGTCTTTGGCGCTGTCGACGCCCACACCGCCGACTCGGTGGTGTCGAACTGGGAGCAGATCAAGAAGGCCGAAAAGGGCCGCTCCAGCTTGATGGACGGGATTCCCCGGGCCCTGCCGGCCTTGTTGTTCGCCACGAAGGTGCAACGCAAGGCGGCATCGATTGGTTTCGACTTTGCCAGTGTTGCTGACGCGATGGGCAAAGTGCACGAAGAGATCGGCGAGTTTCTCGAGGCGGGCACAGAAGACGAACTGGGCGATCTGCTGTTCGCGGTGGTCAACGTGGGCCGACTGGCCGGCTGGGACTGTGAGGCAGCGTTACGAATTGCCGCCGACAAGTTTGTCGAGCGGTTTCGGTTCATGGAGGCGGCCGCCGACGACGGCGACCTGAGTTCACGAGGCCTCGCGCAACTCGACCAGTTGTGGGATCAAGCGAAGTCCGCGTTGGCCCAGCGACGCCGGTAGCCGAGGCCCGCCCACGTCGCGCGGGCTGGTCTCGTGGCCGGTGGGGATGCACCACCGGTGGCGATCGGCTCGGTAGCGTGCCACACCAACAAAACCACCCACATGCGCAACAGCAGTGCGCATCCGACTAATCCGCGGGTCACCCCGGCAGCGACTCAGGTAGGACGACGTGAGCGACATCATCGACGTGGTCGCGAGGGCCATTCTCGACTCTCGGGGCTTCCCAACAGTTGAAGTCGAGGTGAGCCTCGACGACGGCTCGATTGGTCGTGCGGCTGTGCCGTCGGGCGCATCGACCGGGCAGTTTGAGGCAGTCGAGCGCCGTGATGGCGGCGCGCGTTGGGCCGGAAAAGGAGTCGACGGCGCGGTCGAATCGGTGAACGGCGAGATCGCCGAAGTGCTGGTGGGCGCTGACGCCACCGAGCAACGGGATATCGACACCGAGTTGATCGATCTCGACGGGACACCGAACAAGTCGCGTTTGGGTGCCAACGCGGTTTTGGGCGTATCGCTCGCCGTGGCCCACGCGGCCGCTCAGTCGACGGGGCAGACGTTGTTCCGTTACGTGGGTGGGGTGAACGCGCACGTGTTGCCCGTGCCGATGTTGAACGTGATCAATGGCGGCGCCCACGCCGACAACGGTCTCGACGTACAGGAATTCATGATCATGCCGATCGGCGCCGCGAGCTTTCGTGAGGCGCTGCAGTGGGGCACCGAGACCTACCACGCGCTTCGCGCCGTGCTCAAAGGCCGTGGCTTGTCGGTGGCGATCGGTGACGAAGGTGGGTTTGCTCCCGACCTCGCGACCAACGAGGAGGGGGTCCAGGTCCTGCTCGCGGCCATCGAGTCAGCCGGCCTTCGCCCGGGAGCCGACGTTGCAATTGCTATCGACGCAGCGAGCTCAGAGTTTTGTCGTGACGGGAACTATGTGTTGAGCGGGGAAAATCGCACGCTGTCGCCGTCAGAGATGGTGTCGTACTGGGCCGAGTTGTGTGCGCATTATCCGATCGTGTCGATCGAAGACCCGATGGCCGAAGAAGACTGGGACGGTTGGGCCGCGTTGACCGCGGAGCTGGGTAGCAAAGTGCAGTTGGTGGGTGACGACCTCTTCGTGACCAACGTCGAACGACTGTCGCGGGGGATCGCCGCGGGGGTCGCCAACTCGATACTCGTGAAGGTCAATCAAATCGGAACTCTGAGCGAGACGCTCGACGCGGTGGCGATGGCCGGGCGTGCCCGCTACTCCAGCGTGATGTCGCATCGGTCGGGCGAAACAGAGGACACGACAATCGCCGACCTCGCCGTTGCGACCAACTGTGGCCAGATCAAGACGGGCGCCCCCGCCCGAAGTGATCGTGTGGCCAAGTACAACCAGCTGTTGCGAATCGAGGAGGCGCTGGGCGACGCCGCCGCGTTCGTCGGCGCGGCAGCGCTGTCGGGCACCCGTGCCCGCGACCTGACCGAGCACGAGCCGGGCAACGGGCCGGGCAGCGGGCCAGCCAGCAGGCCAGCCAGCAGCGAGCTG
>CAZWPY010000012.1:10403-41997 GCA_964635475.1 uncultured Acidimicrobiia bacterium | reverse complement strand
CCAACCCACGATCGCCGGCGCATCTCCTTTGGAAGCCAAATCGCGGACTGGCAAGCTCCACTCTCGCTTCCCGGAACCGACCGGAACCTCGTCCATCACCGGGCGCTCATCATTCACGATCGCTTCGACAAGGTCGCGTTGGACACTGCGACGGGCGCAGAGATCTGGCGCACCCGGGTCGACACGGAAACTGCTGCTCGGGACGACTACAGCACCGACGGCGAGGTACTCGGCGGCGATCGCCTGGCACTGTGGGATCGCTACGGTCCCATGAAGGCGCTCGACCCCAACACCGGCCGCATCGTGTGGACTGTGCCGAAAGTCGACAAACGTCTCGATGACATCGTCGCGTGCGCGATTGCTGAGGTTGGGCCGATCGTGTGCACGTGGACCGGTCAACACCTCACGCGAGGCGGCCTCTTTGCCCTTGACCGCGACACCGGCGCGCGCCTGTGGTCGACCGACCTGCCGACACGTTCAGAAGGCGGGATCTCCGGTCCGATGATCGACCACGAACGCATCGTCGTTCTCGCAGGCGACCGCAAGGTCCGTTCCTGGGACCACGACGGCACGCTTCGCTGGACGACATCAATGCCCGACGCAGGTTGGCATCCGCCCGTCCCGGTGCCCGATGGCACGATCTTCGTGCCCGGTCGTGTCGGCTACTTCGCGCAGCTGCGCGCCAGCGACGGCCACGTGTTGTGGCGCACTCATCTTCCGGGCATCGGGTGGAACTTCACCGTCGCACCTGGCCCGCCGTGGAAGGTCGCGTTCGAGTCGACGTACGACAAGACGCGTGTCGCCGTCGTCAACCTCACGTCGCGACAGCTCTACGTATTGCACTTCGACCAGCCCGAGGAGTTGCAGGAGTCGTCGTTCAACATCGGCCAGTACTCGGGCCGGCTCTACCTACGTGGCGGCGCCGAACACCGATCTCGGCTCGACGCGTACGACGACTGGTGACACAAGCGGCCTGACACAACCGGCCGCCACCCCGGGCCGCGACGCCCGGGCGCCAACTGCCGACGGCGCCCGCCGCGCCCGCCCGCAGCAGATCCCTACTGCTGACCGCTAGAGCAAACCGGCCTTACGTGCTTTCTCGACCTTGGCCAAGTGTTCGTCGTAGGTCACCGAAAAGTCGTGGTGACCTTCGGCGTCGGCGATCACGTAGAACTCCCAGTCGCCCGGGGTCGGGTTCAACGCGGCTTCGATGCTGGCGCGGCCCGGCGACGCGATCGGCGTCGGCGGCAACCCAACCCGCAAGTACGTGTTGTAGGGCGTTTCCTGGTTGAGTTCGGACTGCGTGAGCGAACCCGACGTTTTCCCGAGCCCATAGAGCACCGCTGCGTCGATATTGAGCACCGTGCCCTTCTTCAACCGGTTGTAGATGACCCGCGCGATCTTCGGCCGATCCTCGTCGACACGCGCCTCACGTTCGATCAGCGACGCAACGATGATCGCCTCGTAGGGCGTAACCGGCGGCTGCAACTGCGCGACCTTGGTTTCGATCTGCGCCTCGGTTGCGACCTTGTCGAACTGGGCGATGAGCAGCTGCAAGATCGCTGCTTCGTCTTGGGTCTGCTCGGTCTGGTAGGTGTCGGGAAACAACAGTCCTTCCAAGCTGGTGGAGCCGGCCGGGGAGAACTTCGAGGTGAACTGACCCGACTGCGCCGCGGCGACAAACTTGCTGCCGTCCTTGCCGGGCAACTGCGCAACCTTCGCCGCGATCTGGGTAACCGTGAGCCCCTCGGGGATCGTCAGCTGTTGAAACGACGCGGCCGGGCCCGCCTCGAGTACATCAACTGCACGATTGACGTCCATGTCACGTTTGAGTTCGTACGTGCCGGCTTGGAACTGCGGCGCACCCGTTGCTTTCAAGTACATCTGCACCAGCCGAGCGTTTCCGGTAACGCCGGCAGCCGCGAGCTCGCTGGCGACCTTGTTCGAACCCCAACCTTCCTCGACTTGGAAGGTGACGGCCTCGCCGCCAGCGCCGGGGAACAGTTCGGAACGGGCCCACACAACCGTCACGCCAACCGCCGCGAACATCACCAGCAAAATCAACAAAAAGATTGGAGCCTTACGCCGACGGCGGGCCCCGGTCATGCGACGACGCACTCACATCTCCTCGGGTTCGGCGCCAATTCTTACCGTGGGAAGCGCCCAGCGCCGGTCATGACGCCTCGCGTGTCAGTCGATTTGCGCGGGACCGCGCTGCCGATCGAGGAAACCCTGCAGAATCCACGCCGCTGCGGCAGCGTCGACCACGCCGCGGCGCCGCCGCGAGTCGAGTCCGGCCGCGCCAAGCGCACGGTGTGCGGCAACTGTCGACAGGCGCTCGTCTTGTTCCACGATCGGGATCGCGAGCCGTGCGGCCATCTGATCGATCGCCGCACGGTGGCGTGCAGCCTGCGTGCCGTCGGCCCCACTGAGCGACCGGGCAACACCCACCACCACGAGTCCCGCTTCGTACTCGACAGCCAGTTGCGCCAACACAGCCAAAAAATCGGCCGACTTTGAGTCGATCACGGTGACGGGCACGGCCACACGGCGCTCCGGATCACTCACCGCCACGCCGACCCGACGGGCACCGAGGTCGACGCCCAAGACCCGACCGGCGCTCACGCGGGCTCCGCCGAGCTGACCCGCGACCCGCGGTCGATCGAGCCGCGGTCGCTCGCGGCGCGCCGGTAGCTCACACCGTCGCGACTCGGCGGAACACCTCAGCCAAACGCCCCTCTGCGAGCCCGAAGCTCTGCGCGTTGCTCGCCGCCCACTCGTGGATCATCGTGCTCATCGCATCGGGATCCGCGATCTGGCTCTTGTGGCACAACAACGCAGCCACTTTGAGCTCGATCACGTCGGTGATGTCGACCGCAACGTCGGGCTTCGGCCCGCCGCCGATGTACACCTCGGGGACCGTCCACGGCTCCAGACCCTCTTCGAGAAGCTCAGGAAACGCAAAGGGATTCCGCGAGTCCGGATACACGGCCGCGAGCGCCGCCTGCCCCGTCGCAAGGTGATCAGGGTGACTGGCGTAGATACGGTCGAGGTTGACCAGCGGCGACTGCGTGAGCACTCGGTCGGGTCGTACTTGCCGGATGACCCGCGCCAGGTCGCGGCGCAGTTCAAGGGAATACTCCACGCGCCCATCGCGGTAACCCAGGAACCGAACGTCGGTCACGCCCACCGTCGCGGCCGCTGCACGTTGTTCGCTTTCGCGTAACGCCGCCCGCTCGAGCCTCGTAGACGATCGGTCGGACCCGCCCGCGTCGCCGCTTGTGACCAGGCAGTAGGTGACAGCGGCGCCCGCCTTGCTCCACAAGGCCAACGAGCCGGCCGAGCCGAAGTCGACATCGTCGGGGGGTGCACAGATCATCAACACGCGTTCGGGAGTCTCAGCAGCCGGCATGCAACGTCAGGCTAGTTGCGCTGCCCAGCAAGTTTTCAGAACGGCTCCCCGGACGACCTTCGGGGGCTATTGCGGGCTCCGACAGTGCGCGACCGTGCCGCGCCGGGGCCTCTTCCCCGGGGAGCTGCCACCGAGCACCCGACCCGTGCGTCAGCGCCGCGGGCTTGCGGTGGACAAGCGGGCTGCGATGAGGAAGTGTTCGGACCCCGACGACAATCTGACGCCGCTGGGGTTGGCGCAGACCACGCTGGCGGTAGTAACACCGCTGGCAGAGACAACACCGCTGGCAGAGACAACACCGCTGGCAGATAACAAGGAGCAAACGTGATCGCAGTCACGGGGACCGTGCAGTACCAACCGCAGTTCCACGACGACCTGAGCGAGGCAGTACGGACGGTGACCGCCGCGACTCGTGCCGAAGACGGCTGCGCGGCCTACAACATCACCTTCGACCTCATTGAGCCGAACACCGTGCGCATCAGCGAGCTGTGGGCCGACGAAGCGTCGCTTGCCGAACACATGAACTCCGCGCACCTCGCCGAGTTCATGGGCGCGATCGGCTCGATGCTCGCGGGGATGCCGACGATCGTGCGCCACGAGATCGCGTCGAGCAAACCACTCTTCGGCTGATCGGCTACCGACCGCGCGCCTATCGGGGCGACGGCCGAGTGACACCAATCGGATTGGGGTAGGGCAAGGCGGCCGCGGCCTGCAGGGCGGCTGGCCGCAACACATCGGTTACCGCGCCCAGCCGAACCTCGACGCCGTCGGGCCACCACGCCGAGGCTGCGTCGTCGGTTGCCCACTCAGCCCGCCGATAGGCCGCGGCCAGAGCCGGGCCTCGTTCCGGGTCTGCGGCGGCGTCTCGCGCCGCAGCCCACGTGAGGTCGTCGTACCCACGTGCCCGCTGCTGCCAGTCTGCGTCGGCGCCGTCGCCCGCGAGCCGCACTGCGTGCGCAAGCGCACCATCGAGGCCTCCCAGCGCCAAGGCCGCCACGTGGCCGTCGCCACGCAATTCACGCCACGCGGTAGCCAACAGCCACCACTCCAACACCGGATCAGCCGTCTGCGACTCGAGAGCGACGCGCCGCCACGCCGCCCCCAGCGGCCGGCCGCTGGTGGGCCACGCTCGCACCACGTCACGCACGACATCGATCGCCGCGCCGCCGGGCAAGAACTCGGCGACACCGAGATCGTGAAGCGCGTGCGCGGCGCCGGAACTCCACGTTGCACTTGCGTCTGCGGGGCTAACCACCGACCACACGGCAGGGACGTAGCGCTCGACCATGTCTGGCGAAAAGCCAGCGACAATCGACTCCGCCGCGGCCGGACCGACTGCCCCCAGCGGAGCAAGCCGGCCGGCGAAGTAGCTGCGCCAGAAACCACTGAGGCCGACGGTCGCCATGTGTTCGACGACCCCTTCGTGGAAATAGACCACCGCGTGGATCGCTTCGAGCTGCGACCACACCGTGCGGGCCACCGCGTGACGCGAGTCGGACATCACCCGCTCGCACGTCCCGCCGACAACGGCGGCTCAAACGACGCGACCACGCCTTGCTCGACGAGTGTGCCACGAACGAGGTCCAACGCAGCGGGGATCGCGTCGGGGTCACGGCCGCCGGCAGTGGCCAAATCGCCGGCCTTGCCACCGCCGCCGCCCGTCAACCGCGCAGCGGGAGCGAGCAACTCATGAGGGACCAGCGACAGCAGCTCCGAATCGACCGCAGCCACGAGCGCGACCCCGCCACCGTCGGGCGCGCCGATCAACACGACGAGCCCCACTCCGGGCTGTTCGCGCACGGCCACGGCCAGGTCGCGCAGGTCGTCCCGCCCGCCGCCGTCGTGACGGGCCACGACAATGCGGCTTTTGCCATCGACCGACGAGATTGCCGTCGCCGCCAGCTCGGCGGCGCCGAAGCGGGCTAGCTCGCGCCGGGTCGCGGCCAGCTCGCGTTCGAGCGACTTACGTTCCTCGATCTCCCGGCTCACACGGTCGACCACTTCCTCGGGTGCCGCGCGCAGCAGTGTCGACAACGCGCCGAGCCGCTCTTGCGCCAGGCGCCGGTGCGCGACCGCCCCGTAACCGGTTACGCCTTCGATGCGGCGGATATTGGCGCCGATCGAACTCTCGCCGAGAATCGTCAACTGACCAATCATCCCCAAACCCTCGACGTGCGTGCCGCCACACAACTCGATCGAGTGCGACCCCGCTCGAACCACCCGCACCTCGTCGCCGTACTTCTCGCCAAAAAACGCAATCGCTCCGGCCGACTCCGCCTCGACCTTGGACATCTCCGCCACATCAACGCGCTCGGCCGTCAGGATGCGGCTGTTGACCAGATCCTCGATCTCACGGAGTTCCTCGGTACTCACCGCTTGAAAGTGGTTGAAGTCAAACCGCAAACGATCGGGTGCGACCAACGAACCGGCCTGCTTGACGTGGCTGCCCAACACCTCACGCAGCGCTCCGTGCAACAGGTGAGTGGCGGTGTGATTACGGCGAATGGCCTCGCGACGTTCGCTGTCGATGCGCAACGTGACCTCGTCGCCGACCGTGAACTCGCCCTCGACGAGAGCAACGTGACGGGTCAGGCCCGTCAGTGCGTATGTGGTATCGAGGACCGTCGCCCGACCCATTGGGCCGACGATCTCGCCCGTGTCGCCGACCTGCCCGCCCGACTCGGCGTAAAACGGTGTGCGATCGACAAAAAGTTCCACCGTTTTGGAGGCGGTCGCGCCCTCCCCCGCCGCGCCTGCAGGCTCCTCGGCTCGTGCAACGACACCGACGACGCGTGCGACGGCCTCGTGCTCGACGTAACCGAGAAACGCCGTCGGACCAAATGTCTCGACGATCGCCCGGTAGCGGTCACGCTGCTCGTCGTCGGCGCCCGCGCTCGCGTGCGCGGCCTTCGCCCGAGTCCGCTGCTGGTCCATCGCCGACTCGAAACCCGCCTCGTCGATCTCGATGCCCGCTTCGGCAGCCAATTCTCGCGTCAACTCAAGGGGAAAGCCGAACGTGTCGTGCAGTCGAAACGCCGTCTCGCCATCGAGTGTCGAGCCGGATCCGACTTTCGCCAATTCCTCGTCGAGCAACGCCGAGCCCGACGCCAGCGTCTTGCGAAATCGCTCCTCTTCGCGGTCGACAACGCCGGAAATGAAGTCGGCCTGCTTCGCCAAGTTCGGATACGCACTAGCCATGTGATCGACAACTGCGGAGACGAGCGGAACCAGCGCGTCCGCGTTCACTCCGAGCGTGTGCGCGTGGCGAACCATCCGCCGCAACAGTCGCCGCAGTACGTATCCGCGCTCCTCGTTGGAGGGAAAGACCCCGTCGGCGATGAGGTGAGTGACCGCGCGCGCGTGGTCGGCGAGGATTCGCAACGACACGTCGGTCTGCGAGCTGCGCCCGTAGGGAACACCTGTCAGCGACTGCGCCGCCGCGAGGACAGGCGCCAAAGCGTCGGTGTCGTACACAGAGTCAACCCCGTCGAGCACTGTCAACAGTCGTTCGAGGCCCGAACCGGTATCGATGTTTTTGCGCGGCAGGTCGGTCAACGAGCCATCCGGGTGGCGGAAGTTCTGCATAAACACGAGGTTGCAGATTTCGACGTATCGCTCCGCGCCGCCGTGCAGCGGTCCACCCTCCTCGCCGTAACTCGCGCCCTTGTCGAAGTAGATCTCCGAACAGGGGCCGCACGGACCCGTCGGACCCATCGCCCAGAAGTTGTCCTCACCCATACGTTGGATCCGCGAACGCGAAACACCCGGCACATCGGCCCAGATCTGCTCCGCTTCGTCGTCGGTGTCGTGAACCGTGATCCACAACTGTTCTGGGTCGAGACCGAGGACCTCAGTCACCAGCTCCCAGTGAAACGCGATGGCTCCGGACTTGAAGTAGTCGCCAAACGAGAAGTTGCCGAGCATCTCGAAAAACGTCAGGTGCCGCGCCGTCGAGCCGATGATGTCGATGTCGACAGTGCGCAGGCACTTCTGCGCGGACGTGGCGCGTGGAGTCGGCGGCGACTCGTCGCCAACAAAAAACGGCTTAAAGGGAACCATCCCCGCGACCGTGAACAACACAGTCGGATCGTGCGGGATCAAGCTCGCCGACGGGACGACCCGGTGTTCGCGGGCAGCAAAAAACCCGAGGAACGTCTCTCGCAGTTCGGCGGCATTCATGGGCGCCCAGGGTATCGGGGTCGGCCGATCTCCACGTCGGAGATGCCGACACCGGCCAGTCTCCGTGCGAGCACCCGAGAGTTGAGCCTCGCCATCAACACGCAGGCCCCACAAGAAGGCCCCACCCGAGGGTGGGGCCGCGCCATCAACAAGAAGGCCCCACCCGAGGGTGGGGCCTGCGCACTAACCAGAAGGCCCCACCCGAGGGTGGGGCCTTCCTTTGACTGGCCAGGGTTTAGAACAACGCACCTTTGGTGGCTCCCTGACCCGACATCTCTCCGCCCTCCGCGGCGACCGAGATCAACCGATCTCGCTGCGCCGCCGCGCTTCCCTTCTCACAAAGATTCCAAGCAAGCCCAGGCATCCACCCGCAGCGGCCAACGCCAGCGCCGAGGTCCCTGTGCTGGCCAACGAGGCGTCGGTGGCGCTCGAGCTCGACTCGACGGCGCCCGTGCCCGTGCCCGTGCCCGTATTGGATCCGGCGCCGTCGACCGCGGTGTCGGCGGCCGCTGCTGCTCCATCGGTCGCGGCAGCCGGTGTCGCGTCCGCGCCAGTCGGTACTGACTGCTCAGCGACGATCGTGGTGGTCGTTGTGGCCACAGTGGTGGCAGTCGTCGCTGTTGTCGCTGTTGTCCCGAGCGCCCCATACGCCGCGTTCACACCCGGCTCCCCGGCAGTCGCGCCGTACGGGTCGTTCGTCGCGTTGGCCGTGCCGTAGTCACGTGCAGCCGCGCTCACCGAACCGTAGGTCTGCGCGTGAGCAACCGCCATCAACGAAGGCGCACCCAGCGTCGAACCGGCAACAGCTACGACGACGGCACAGTTGGATACGAGCTTGCTGAGCGTCACGTTGAACATGTTACTACTGTGAGCGATGCCCCCGCCACTCAGTGTGTCGAGATCACTCGCGAGCTTGTGGATCGGGCGCGCCGGCGAGCTCGTCGGGCTCCTGCCCAGTGCGAGCCATCCACCGGCGGACCAGTTCGGGCTCACGCCCGTGATCGGATCCTTCGTAGTAGCGCCGTCCGCGTAACTCGCGAGGCAGATACAGCTGATCGACCCAACCGTCGGGCCGGTCGTGGGGATACTTGTAACCCACGCCATGGCCGATCTGCCGCGCGCCGCGGTAACTCGCGTCGCGTAAGTGTGCGGGTACCTCGCCGGCCGGCATCGACTCCACGTCGGCCTCAGCGCGGCCCAACGCCGCATAGATCGAGTTCGACTTCGGCGCGAGGGCGAGGTGGACGACCGCCTGAGCCAAGTGCAGTCGTGCCTCAGGTAGGCCGACGTACTCCACGGCACGAGCCGCTGCCTCGGTGACGACCAACGACATCGGGTCGGCCAGGCCCACGTCTTCTGCCGCGAGAATCAACAATCGCCGGGCAATGAATCGGGCGTCTTCGCCGCCTGCGAGCAGCCGGGCAAGCCAATACAGGCCCGCGTCGGGGTCGGACCCACGAATGGACTTGATGAACGCAGAGATCTGGTCGTAGTGCGCGTCGGGTCCAAAACGTAAGGCGCGGGCGTCGAGGGCGGCCTCGGCATCGGCCAGCGAGACAACCGGCGCCGCGGCGGCCGCCGCGGTTGTCGCGGACGGGGTCGACGTCGCGCCGGCCGCATCCGAGTCGGCAGGCACGGCCGACGCAGACTCCGCACGAGCGTCGGCGCCCGACCGCGCGAGCGCCACTGCAACTTCAACAGCTGTGAGAACAGCGCGCGCGTCGCCGTCGACCCGCGCAACCAGATGATCGACCGCATCGGGCTCGGCCGCAGCACCTTCCGTGCGTAATCCTCGAGCGACAACCTCACGAATGTCGTCATCGGTCAACGGGCGTAAACGAAACAACGTGGAACGCGACAAGAGCGGCGCGTTGATCGACACGTAGGGGTTCTCCGTTGTCGCACCGATGAGCACGACAGACCCGTCCTCGACCGCCGGCAGTAACGCGTCTTGCTGCGCACGGTTGAAACGATGGACTTCGTCGAGGAACAAGATCGTCCCGCGGCCGTATTCACCGAGCCGCCGGCGCGCCGAGTCGATCACGTCACGCACGTCTTTGACACCCGCTGTCACCGCCGACAGCGCCACGAACGCCTTTTCGGTCTCGCCCGCGACCAGCCTCGCCAAGGTGGTCTTGCCCACTCCGGGCGGCCCCCACAACACAACCGAACTCAAACGGTCGGCTTCGATCAACGCTCGCAGCGGCCGACCCTTACCCAGCAGGTGACGCTGGCCGACGATCTCATCGAGGCTGCGGGGCCGCAACCGTTCGGCAAGCGGGGCCTGCTGAGCCAATCGTTGCGCGAGCGCGGCTGCGAAGAGGTCAGCGGGAGCCATCGACGCCGACGCTAACGAGCTTCAGGGACAGCCGTGTTGCTAGGTCGGGCGTTGCCAGGGGGGCGTTGCCGGCTCCGGCACTCAGAGCCCAGCCTTACGCAACGAGTTCGACCGGGACGCCCTCGTCGACGGTGCGGGCGAGGTCGGTGATGACCGAGTTGCGCACGCGGATGCAGCCGTTCGATACGGCTTGGCCGAGCAAGTTCGGTTGATTCGTGCCGTGAATCGCGATCTGTCCGTCACCTGATCCGAATTGGTACAAGACGTTCGAGAACGCCGACAGACCCAACGCCCACGGCCCGTACGCTCCGCCGGGGTTCTGTGTGTCGAGCACCACTTGGATGAAGTACGTCCCATATGGGGTGGGCGTGGCGCCCTTGCCGACCGCGGCGGTCGTGGCCACCTTCACGTCGGCGCCGTCGAACAAACACACCGATCGCGCGCTGACGTCGACGACGATTCGCTGGCTCGTCGACTTGATCGTGACATCGCTCGACTTGACCCAGCCGCTCGATTCGTTCGGCCGCGCGGGCAACTGCACACGAACCCAGGAGCCCGACTGCTCCAGAACCATAAACGTCAACGGCGCGTTGTAGCGGGCCTTGTTCGGGTTAGAGAAGGTCGTTTTGACCCCGCCACTTGGCGAGTCGTAGACCGAGATCGAGCCCGGCTTTGCCCACGCGACAGTGCCACCTACCGACCGTGGGGACGTGCAGGAGACCGCGGCGCCGGTATCGGCCGCGGCCGCAGCCACAACCGCTCCGCCGGTGGCTCCACCCTGTCCGGCGCCACCTTGATCGGCGCCACCTTGTGCGGCGGGCGCGTCGCTGCTCGCCGAGGTGCTCGGCGCCAACGTCGTGCTCGACACGAGCGACGTGGTGGCCGCGCTGAGCGAGGTGGTGGTCGGAACGGTCGACGGCTGCGAGCGTTTCGCCGTGGCCGTTGTGACCGCGTCGGAACCGTCGGATCCGACGACCTTGGTCGCGACGATCACGCCAGCGACCGCCAAACAAGCAACCCCGAAAATGGCCCAGCCGCGGCCGAGGCTACGCGGCGCGCGTCGTCGTGCCATCCGCACAGGTTACCGACGCTCGCCCGCCGACGAACGCGGCCCCGTCACACCGCGGACACACACCGGGATCGCCCGCCGGAATCGCCCGCCGGAATCGCCCGCCGGGATCGCCCGACGGGACGGGTTAGAGCGAGTGGCCCTGTTTCGGGTCGAAAAACGCCCGCAAGGAACTGATTTTGCCGTCGCCGTTGAGCACGATGTGGTCGACGATCGGCAAGACAATGCCACCCCCGCCGGCGAAACGGGCGGTGACGTCGGCGGCCATCAGGCCCTCGGAACCACAGTCGATCACGCGGGTGATCGCAAACTCGATGCTCTCGGCCATGGCCTGCGACCGCTCGAAAAACGCTCCGATCGCCTCACGGCCCCGGTTCGGCTCCGCGCCAATCGGGTCCTCTTGGTACGCATCCTCAGCGAACAGCTCCACCCACGTTGTTTTGTCGGCCGCGGTGAACGCGGTCGCGTACGCGTGCGCGACGTCGGTTACTGACACGATCGAATCTCCCTCCCCGCGACGGCCCGATGCCGCTCAGGTGACCGTGACCGTAATGGGCTCCGATGCGGGTCCGGTACCGGCTGAGTTGATCGCCTTGATCGTGAACGTGTACGTGCCCGCCGTCAGGCCCGAGAAGGTGACCGACTGCGCCGAGGTGTTGTTGTTTGTCACCGTCTGCGGTGCCGGTGAACTCGGGCCACTCGTACGTTCGACGATGAACTGGGTGACCGCGCTGCCGCCTTGGCAGATCGGGAATCGTTGCGAGGGCTTCCAGTTGATGGTGGCCGTGCCCGCACCGCCCGTCGGCGCGCTCGTGTACGGCGAGCCGGGTTTGTCGGTCGTATTCGGCGGCGCGGCGGGCAAACGCCCGAAGTCCAACGTCCAATAGTCGGTACTGGGCGAGGCGAGGTGAGTCAACGCGGCGGCGCCATCGACCATGTTCGGACACAAAATCAGCGAACGGTGGCCCGTGCTGGCCATCCACGCCGCCACGACCCCGCTCGGGGAAAACGTCGGTGTTCCCGCGCCGACGTTTTCCGCACACAACGACCAGACGTAATTCACCACCTGGTAGCGGTCGAGCGTGTTCGGGTCGGCGTCGCACAGCGGCTGCTCGCCCGGCACCTGGTGCGACAAAAGGTTGGCTGCCGCCATCGCGTCGGAATGGCTCGCAGCCGCGGACTGGATCGCACACGACGCGACCAGAGGCGTGAATCCGGCGGCGGTCCGTTCAGCATTTGCGAGCTGGAACGTGTCGTACTCGGTCGCGTCGTGACAGCCCGGTAGCGACGTCGTGGTCGTAGTGGTGGTGCTGCTCGTCGTTGTCGTGGTCGTGGTCGTAGTCGTTGTCGTGCTCGACGACGTGGTGGTGGTCGTCGTCGTTGTTGTTGTGGTCGTCGCGAAGGGCACGGTGTTGCCGATCGCGCGTACTCGGGAGTTGGCCGTGTCGGCAATGCCGATGAATCCGTTTGGTCCCGACGTGACGGCCTCAGGCGAGTTCAGCGGCACGATCTGCGGGCCACCGCCGTAACCGCTATTGCCGGCAGTCCCATTGCCTGCGACGTTCCAGATCACCCCGTACACGGTCACACGCCTGATGCGGTGGTTGGCAGTGTCGGCCACCAGGACCGTGCCGTCGGAGGTCACCGACAAGCCCGATGGCGCGTTCAGCTGTGCAGTGGTCGCCGCCACGCCGTTGCCGCTGTAGGCGGCGGTACCCGTACCCGCGTACGCGGAGATAACACCGCTCAGCGCGACACGGCGCACTCGGTTGTTGCCCGTGTCGGCGATCAAGAAACTGGTGCCAGACTGGATAACCGCGCGTGGAGCGTTGAGCTGCGCAGCACTCGCAGCTGCCCCGTCGCCAGAGTTGCCCGCAGTGCCAGTCCCGGCGAACGGCTGGATCGTGCCGTAGGCCACACGCCGGACGCGGTTGTTGCCCGTGTCGGCGATGAGGAAGCCCGCCGCGGCCACTGCAACGCCGCGCGGCGCATTGAGTTGCGCGGCGGTCGCAGCAGCGCCGTCGCCGGAGTTGCCCGCGGTTCCCGTGCCCGCGACGGTCGAGATCGTTCCGGCGGCGGTAACCCGGCGGATCCGGTTGTTCGCGGTGTCGGCGATGTACAGGTTGCCCGAACCATCGAGCGCGAGCCCACGCGGCGAGTTCAGTCGCGCGGAGGTTGCCGGGCCACCGTCGCCCAAGAAACCCGCGACCCCATTTCCGGCATAGAGAGAGGTGACGCCGGCTGCCGTTACCCGCAACACGCGGTGTTTACCGGTGTCGGCGATAAAGACGTCGCCTGCGGCGTTGGTCACCACACCGGCGGGGTTTGCCAAGTAATAGGCCCCGGTATTGAGCGGACACAAGACGCCGGCGCTATTGCAGCCGACCGCAACCGAGTTCGGAGCGGCGATCGACAAGCCCAACGAGGCAACCACGAGCGACACAACGACGGAAAAGACACGACGTCGACGAGACACGGCAACTCCCCCCTGCAGTGCGCGCGCCGCACACCGCGGGTCGATCATACGCCCGGACGGCCAACACGGGCAGGAACGGCAACGCATCGGTGTCACTACGGTTGCGCCATGACTGCTGCTGAGTCCCCGAGTTGGACTTCGGATGTGTTTTCACCGCCGCCCACGGTCGACGCGCTCGAAGGACTCAATGCCCCGCTTATAGACATGATGTCGACCCAACGAGCGGTCCGAAAGCTGCACCTCGACCCCGTCGACCCTGCGCTGCTCGAAACCCTGCTCGCGCTCTCGCTCAAGGCGCCGACGAGTTCGAACTCGCAGGACTGGGCCTACTTAGTGATCACCGATCGAGCGCAAAAGCAACGACTCGGGCGGCTCTACCGGCTGCTGTACGACAGGTTCGCCCCCGGTGAGCGTCGTCGTGCCGCGGGTGATGCGGCCGCTTTGCGCCGACTCGAGCCGGGCCGCTGGCAAGCGGAGAACTTTGCCGACCTGCCCGTGCTGGTAATTCCGTGTTACCGCAAGACGTTTCGCCACCGCCCGACGGGTAGGCCACAGATTCGGGTGGCGTCGTTTTACGGTTCGGTTTATCCCGCTGTGCAGAACCTGCTGCTCGCGTGTCGAGCCGTCGGCCTCGGCGCATCGTTACAAACGTTGCCGATTTGGTTGGTCCCCGCCGCTCGGCGCATCCTCGGCCTGCCTCGCGACATGGTGCCCGTGTGCGTGATCCCGATCGGCTGGGCCCGAGGCAAATACGGCCCCACCACCCGACGGCCCATCAGCGAGGTGATTCACCGGGATCGCTGGGGCAACGTCGCCAGTGAGTCCGCTGCCAGTGAGCCCGTCACCGGAGAGCGCGTCGCCGGTGAGCCCGCTGCCGCTCAGCACGGCGACTGAGCGGGCACGCGACTGAGCGGGCACAGGGCGACACCGTGATCGACAGCGCGCGAGCTGCGGCCGCGGCGATCCTTGGGACCAGCGAGCTGTGGCAACTCCCCGCTGGCTCGCACTCGCAGGCCTGGCTCTGCGTTCGCGGCAGCGAGCGCTTCGTGGTCCGGGTCGGCGCGCAGCGGGTCGAGTACGAACGAGACGAGGCGGCGTGGCGCTGGTGGCACGACACCGGCGTCGTCGCAGAAGTGCTCCACATCGGCGACTACGGCGAGATGAGCACCTGTGTCTCGCGCTGGTGCGCGGGAACGCCCCTTGAGCGGGCCACGGGTCTGGGCGCAGACGACATGACCGACATGCTCGACCGGATCGCTTCGTTGCAACTCCCGGGGGCCGGGTATGGACCGTGGGAGCCATCGTCGGGCAATGCCCCGAGCGCGTCGTGGAGGGAGTGGCTCGTCGAGTCGGCGGATGCGGCCGCCGCGGTGTGCGTGGCAGCAGGCGCGCTGAGCACGTCGGCCGCGGTGAGATGGTGTGGAGTGGTCGGCGCCGCGAGTTGTCCGGTCGGCGCGCGCGGGCCCGTGCACACCGACCTCGGGGCGAGCAACGTGCTGGTCGAGCCTCGCCCCCGCGCGCCAACCCTGCGCTTCGTCGTGCTTGACTGGGCCAACTCGGTCGCTGGCGATCCGTTCTACGACGCGGCGTCGTTGGTGTTCTGGGACCCGTGGCACGCCCAGCTTCAGAACGCGCTGCGCGCGCTCGGCTGGCTCGACGACGACCGCATCGCGCCGTACGCCGCGCACATCGGCTTACAACAACTCGCCTTTAGTGTCGGCGCCGGGCGCTCGAACACCGAGATCGCGGCCGTAAGCGCCCGCCTGGCCACTTTGACGGCCGAGCACTGAGCGACATTTCACGGGCCCGAAATAGGACCACTGACTGCCCCGGTGCGGAGCGCGGTGCTCGAGGCGTAGCCAAAAGGCGGCGGCCACTGACACGAAGCCGTCGGCGGGCACGCGCCCGCGACCGGCCCGATGTAGGGGCCGCCACCGACCACGAAGTCGATGACCGCGCCCGAGTCGTCTCGCCAGATCCCCAACACCCGCGGTTCGCCCGCCCCGACCGCTTCGCCGAAGATGCCTGTCGTGAAGTCAACGTCGAAAACGACGGAACTCCCGCCGGTCGGAACTCGCCACGCGCTCAACCATGCGCCGTTGTGAACCACCACTTCCAGCGTCGTCGCCTCGGGAACCGCGCTCGCAAGGAACGACCGGGCACTTTCGGAGCCTCCGAGGGCATCGAGGTGCGGGCTCAGGGCGGGATCAGCCCCGGCGCCGTCGTCGGACCAACCGAGGTAGGTCTCCTTGAGGCCCCACGACGATGCGAGGGCGGACTTCGAGTATTCGAATCCGCCGTCGTAGGGCACGGTTCGCCAGCCGCCCAAAGCGTCGAAATGCAGCACCCGCACGACCCCGTTGGCCAGACGCACCTGCGGCCCGACCTGGCCGGGTGACACGGCATCCGCGGAAAGGCCGAGCAGCCGTGTCGCAACGAGTCGGGCGAGGTCGAGGTCAGACAGGCCCGCCGAGTCGTCCCACACCGCCCACAACTCGCGGGCGTCACTCACCCACGGCGAAATCGCCTCGGCAACGGCGTGTGGAACCTGACGTGAGCTGCTGCTCGACGCCGGGATCGCCCCGACGGGCGCGCTGGCCGGATCTGTTGCGGCGACACTGGCCGTGAGCGCCGACTGGGCTGCAACATCGGCCTCCCCCGGCTCCGAGACAGCGGTGAGCGAGGCCTCGTACAGCACGTGGCCGTTGTCTCGGGTGACAGTGAAGTTCTCCAGCCAGATCGCGCCCGGGCGAACCGCGCTTCGTGCCCACACAGGATCCCCCGCGACCTGGATCGGCCAGACCCATATCCCGTCGAGTGTCGTGCTCGCCAGCGGCGCCCCGCCCGGTTCAACGGCGCCCAGCTCGAGGCTGACGCGCGTGAACGTGATCGGCGAGAACAACGTCTGGGTGAGTGCCTCCACCACACTCTCGCCGCCAATACGAGCCATGCAGTCTTGCGCTTGGCTGTCGGCACTCCCCGTACTGTTCAGGACCCAGGGAGCAAACGCGTATTGCGCACCTAGTGGCAAGCCCGTCACCGTTGCGCTCACCACTGGCGCGGATCGATCGCCGAGCGGGGCCGTCGCGGAGAACGTGGATCCGTTCGGAAGCGTAAAACGAGTGACGATCTGTCCGGGCCGCTCATCGAGCAACGTCTCGCCTCGAATTTCAACGGCGCTCGCACCCGCCGGAGCGGCAAAGGCAAACACGCACTCGTAGTCGAGCGGCACACGAACAACGAACTCCTCGCGGTTCGCCCCGACTTCCCGGTCGGAGGCCACGGTGGTGTCGCGGCGCTGCTTGATCCCCACCGCGGCCAGCGCGCCGACCACCAACACCAGCAACGCGGCGAGCAACGCCACCGCGCCACGGCGGCCACGACGGCCGCCGCGTTGGCGATGACGTCGGCCGCGACGCGGGCGAACTGCCGCTCTCGTGCCCGCGCCACGGCCCGATCTCCCGGCCCGCGAGCGGGCAGCGAGATCGTCAGCCCACAACCGAATCTGCTCGACGACGTCGTCACGGGCCTCAGCCACGGGGCACCTCCACTCGAAGTGACGCTCGCAGCGATTGCAGCGCGCGAGCCACGTGTGCGCTCACCGACGACGTGCTCACGCCCATCGCGTCGGCTGTCTCGGCATAGGTCCACCCCGCGCCGTGGATCAGCCACACGGCCTCTCGCTGCCGGGGCGGCAACGTCCGCATCGCGGCGACAAGTCGGGGCTCGACAAGGCGCTCAGCGCTCGGCCTGGCTGGCCACAACTCCGCCTCGTCACTCTGCACCTCGCGCTGCCAGCGCCGCAGCCGCCGCGCCCGACTCTGGCAAACGCGATAGAGGTAGCCGCCCGCGTGCTCCATCCGCATCAGCCGCTCGCGGTGCTCCCAGGCGTAAGCCAGCGCCTCGGAAATCGCGTCGTCGACATCACTGAGCCGCAACCGCCCAGCAAGCGCGCGCCGCAGCCCTGGTTCCACCCGACCGGCCCACGCGGAAAATTCCCCACGACCGTCGCCGGGCCGCTGTGTTCGCTGCACCCGTCTATCAACCCCCCGGCCGTCGTTTCACGCGACATCCTGGCCGGAAAAATCCCGTGAGCTAACAGACCAGCGGGCCCGCCATCGCGGCGCGGGCAGCCGTCATCGCCTCGCCGACGTCGACGTGGTGCGCGACAGCCGTGTCGGGCAGCAGTTGCAGGAGTACAGCGCCGACCACAGCGGTATCGAGAGCGATCGACAGGGCCGACGCGTAGGCGCCGATCTGTGCTCGATAGTGCGCCAACGCCGGTGCGACATCGGCATCGGTTTTGTAGTCGACCACCACCAACCCTGCTGGACTCCGGTAAGCCAAGTCGACGACGCCACGCAGAAACCCGTTATCGAGCGCCATGATCACCGGCACCTCGAACCACCGGCGAGACGAACCCCGGGCGTCGGTGATCACGTCGTGTTCGAGCGCGCCGCGGACTCGGGCCGCAACCGCAAGGTGGTCGACGCCGAACATACGCGCTGCCCTCGAACAGGCCCGTTCGACGTCACCCTCGGCGAACGGCGCGAGCGAACCCCGCCGCGGGCATTGCCGCCACACATCCTCCAACGCCGCGTGCACGGCGCTACCAAGGTTGAGCGCCTCCGCCCGATCAGCCGGCGACGCGAACACCCACGGGCCGCTGAGCGCGTCGTTTGACCCCGCAACGTCGCGAGAGTCGCCCGCGGCCGGGCTCGCCGCAACAGCGTGCGCACCCAATCCCGACGCCGACAGGCTGCGCGCGACACCGACGCGCGACGCTCGTTGGGGTCGATGCCCGGCAAACTCGACGGCGCCGGCTCCGGCGCCGTCGGACTCGGGGCCCTCTCGCAACGCCGGCAGCTCCGCGACAGCTGCGACGCCACGCCCAGCCAGGGCGGGCGTGTCCGACGCGACACGCTCACCGGAAGTTTCCACGTCGGAGGTGGCACCTGCCTCGGCCACCTCCACGGAGCGAGCAGCCGTGTCGAGCAGCTCGACAGCGGCCGCACGACCGTACGTGTCGATCCAGCGCCCCAACGGGGGCGGTGGTGGCGACGACGAGGGCTGTTTGGCCGGCGGCCGGCAGTACGCGCTCACTACAAGGTGGTCACGGGCCCGGGTGCACCCGACATACAACAGACGTAACCGCTCGGACGCGCTCATCGAGTCCTCAGCAGTGCGGGCACCGCCGTAACCCGGCGTCTCAACCGACTTCAAGAGTCGCACGTGCATACGCTCGAGGTCGAACGAGGGGGCCTCGGCGCCGTGCGGCTTGGCGGAGTCTGCAGCGGCGGGGCCAGCGGAGGTCGCGGCGGGGAGCGGGTCGACCATCACCGAGGGTCCCTGCCCGCCGCCTGGGTGGATGGTGGACATCCCCGCCAGCACCACGATCGGGAACTCGAGGCCCTTGGCCGCGTGGATCGTGAGGATACGTACGCTCGGGTCGTCGGGTTCGGCCACGATCGGCTCGGAGACCCGCGCGGTGTCTGAGCGGAGGCGCTCGGCCCAGCGGCAAAAGCCGAGCAATGTGGCGCCGCTCTCCTCTCCGTAGCGGTCGGCCTCGGCCAGCACATAACGAAGGCGCCGCAGCGAATCACGCGGGCGCGGCGCACCCAGCACGGCCGTGTCGAGCTCGGCCCACTCGACCGCAGTGCGCACCGCTTCGCCGACGGTCATTCCGCTCACCTGCGTTCGCAATGCGGCCAGATCGAGTAGCGCCGCGCGCACGAACGCGCCGCCCTCGCCGGCCTCGCTGCCCCGATCCACCTCGCCTTCGCTCGCGGGCGCGGCATCAGCGGACTCCTCGACGGCCCGATCGAGCGACCACGTTCCGCCCGTTCTTCGCCATTGCAACAACGCCCGGTCCGAACAGCCGACACCTGGCGAACGAAGGGCCGCCACGACCCCCCGCTCGTCGGCCGGATCGGCGAGGGCACGAACCAGCGCCAGCACCTCCATCGCTTCTGCGCTCGCCCACACCAGCGAGTTCGCCTCAATTCGGTACGGAATACACGCGTCGCTGAGCTGTTGTTCCAGCGCCGTAAGGACCGTGCGTGAGGGGATGAGCACCGCGATGTCCGACGGCCGCGCGCTGCGCCAGCCGCCGGGCACACCGGAATCGCTGACCGACCACCCCTCATCGAGGGCGCGGGCGATTGTCTGTGCGACCGCCCCCACTTCAGCGGCGCGTAACTCCGCAGCAGGCTCGGCTTGGGCCCCGCCGACGACACACACCGCCGGACCGATAGGCGGGTCGGCCGTGCGCGCGGCCACCATCGGCGAAAACGGCACCACGCTGGCTCCCGACACCTCGGCCCACGCAGCGCCGGCCATGCGATTGACCCAGTCGACGATCGTGGGGGCCGAGCGGAAGTTCTGCGTGAGCGTGAGGCGCCGAGCCGGATCGAAGTGCGTCTCGACGCCGGCGAAAGCCTCAACTGAAGCTCCTCGGAAGCGGTAGATCGATTGCTGGCCGTCGCCGACGAGAAACAGGCTCGCCCCCGCGCCCGCAACCCCACTTCCCGCGAGCGAACGGGCGATCTCCCACTGCAACGGGTCGGTGTCTTGGAATTCGTCGATCAACACGACGTCGTACTTGGCGCGAACCAAGTCGACTACGTCGTTCGAACGCAACAGATCTCGACACAGCCCGAGAAGATCCTGAAAAAGCAATGCCCCCGTAGCGGCTCGGCGACGCGAATCTGTGACTGCGAACTCGATCGCCCAGTTTCGCCACGCGTCGGTGATCGCCTCGCCGAGTTCGCCGACCATGCGATCTCGAGCGGCGACGAGCCGGCGAACGGCCGGCTTCACCAACGCGGCGGTTCCGAAGTTGCCCAGCTTTTGATCAAGAGTGGGCCACAACGAGCCAAGATCGGATCGGTGCCGCTCGACGGCCGCGCGCCACGCCCGAAGAGTGACCATTCCCTCGTTGAACCTGACCGTTCCCGCCGGGACCAAGTCCTCCAGGTCCGCGATGGCCGAGTCGAGTTCTGCCCACGCCTGCTCGCTAATGGACAGTTGCGGCGCGGGCGCGCGCGCCGCGAGCTCCTCGGACGCTCCCACCGTTCGGCCGAAGTCCTGTGAACCCAGCGCGTAGAGACGTTCGACGACCATCGCGGCCAGCGCGACAAATCGACCGATCTTCAGGTTTCGAGCACGGGCGACGTTCATCAACTCGACCACGCCATCTCGCGTCGCCAAATCATCGAGGAACCGGCGTAACGCAGCTTCGAAGGCCAGGCCGCCGACAGCTTCGTCAGGAATGCGGATGTGCGGGGCGAGTCCGGCCGTGAGGGCAAAACCCTCCAGCAGCTTCAGGGCAAACGCGTGGATCGTGCCGATAGATGCGCTGTCGAGCGCACGCAACGCCCGGCGCCGTCGCTCCAGCGTCTCGGGTGAAGCCTCGCCCGAGACGTCGCCCAAAGCGCGACGAATTCGCTCCCGCAACTCAGCGGCGGCCGCCTCCGTGAAGGTGATCGCCACGATCCGGTCGATGCCCGTACCCGAGTCGACCAACGCGACCACGCGGGATACCAAAGCGTGAGTCTTTCCGCTTCCTGCACCCGCGCGCACGAACCAGTCGCCCAGCAACGCGTCGGGACTCGCGCCCGACGCGCGCCGTCGATCGTGAACATCGCTGAACGATTCGGGATTCACTGGCGAACCCTTTCGCTGTCTCCAGCCGCCGCGCCGCTAGCGTCCGCGGCCGCGCCGCCCGCCGCAGCGGCACCGAGCTGCAAGAAGTCCAGATACGCACTAACGGCCGGGTCTGAGCGGGTCTGTTCCCAGCGGCGCTCGCGGCGTGGGGGACACAACGTCTGGAAGTCGCAATAGCCACAGTTTTCGAACTCGTGACCGGTTCGAGTCGAGGGCGTACCCGGATTCATCGGAAACGAACCGGCTGCCCACGCGGCGATCAAGGCATCGAGAACCGCTGGCTCACACACCCCGAGCGGGCGGCGCTCAAGTTTGGCTCCCACAAACCACAACTCGAACCCGACAGCAGCGCCGTCGGCGGCGGCCGTCGGCGGCGCCGCGCCAGCTCCGCCGCGAGCGTTCGCATACGGGCCGCTGACCAACCACTCAGCCAGGCCCGCTCGGTACAGCGTCGACTGCAACGACATTCCCCGCGAACACGCGTCGGCGAGCTGCGCGGGGCTTCGCGGCGACGATGTCTTGTAGTCGACGATTCGATATCGCCCGTCGGCGTGGCGATCAACACGATCAACTCGCCCACGAAGAAAAAGCGCGTGTGTCGTTGCCGAGGCGAGCGACACATCGAGGTCCCACTCGGCTGCGACGGGTGCCCATCCCGATTCAGCGTCACGTTCGACCTCAGCCCACGCGGTCCTGACAGCACGAGCCACAACCGACTCCTCCGCTGCCCCAGCCAGCGCTGCGCGGCCTGCGGTGATAGTGGCGACCTGCTCGCTGATCCACTCTTCGATCACGCCCCGCTCGCTAACGACGCGTGAACCGCACGCGACCAGGGCCCGTCCGTCGACAACCGCGCCGCCCACGAGATCGGCCGCCGACCGATCGGGGTAGGCCGCACGCGCGGCGTGGCGAACGACTTTTGCCAACACCTCATGGACGACCAGTCCCCGTTCGCTTCCGACGACATCGGGACTGTCGTCGGGATCGCCCAGCGCCGCAACGCCGAGTGAGTGGCGAAAGAAGTACCGACGCGGACACACCGCGAACATTTCCAGCGCACTCGCCGACACACGTGTCGGCGGTCGCCACACATCGCCCACGATCCCGTCGAACTCGGTCCACACCGACGACGATCGCCGCGCGGAGATCGCTACACGCCGCTGAAGGCGAGGGCCGAGCCGAGCCGCCGACGCCCGTTCGACCAACACCTGCGCGGTTTCTGTCGGGTCGGCGCGCCAGCCTGTTCGGGGCGCCAGACCAACCGCGCGCTGGTAGGTGGGGTCCCGCAGCACGTCGTCGGTCGTGTCGAGCCCGCCGAGTTCGGCTCGACGGCCCAACGCGCCAAATGCCGAAGCCAGTTCGTCTGCCACAACTGGACCATCAACGCCACCCTCGCCGTCGACGAACTCGGCCCACAGCGCAGAGGCCTCTCGCGCCCGGCCGCCGTCGTCGAATCGCGCACGCGAGAGCGCGACGCGCTCAGCCGACCCGATCGCGTCGCGCACGGCGAAGGCCTCGTGCTGCGCGGCGGTCCCCAGTGGGTCGAGCCCCACAGCAGCGCGCGTGGCGTCGTCGAGCAGCGGATCGACCCGAACGGCCGCGGGAACGGACCCGTCGGCGAGGCCGGTAACGATCAGCCCTTTCCACGGGCGCACGGGCAGCGCCGTGGCTGACGCCACCACCACACCGCCGACGGTGTTCGCCCCACCTGCCCCCTCGCCGAGGCCGACCGCGAACTGCGCGGCAACCGCGCCCACTCGTACCGGGCCCGAGCTACCCCCGGCCAACCACCAGTCAAGGTCGCCAAGCTCGCCGAGTACCGCAGCCAACCGCGGCTCGGCCAACGCCAGCGCGGCCGCGTCGTAGGGATCGTCGGGGTTCGCAGCCATCGTCGACCAGGCCCACGTGCGTAACGTGTCGGCCCACTGCGGCCAGGTCGTCGCCTCGCGTTCTGCGGACCGCGCCTCGGCCACAACGCGCTCGATCCACGTCGCAAATCGGCGACGGGCAGCAGCGGCGCTTCCCGGATTGCCAGCCTCAGCCCCCGCAGATTCGAGCAGGCGCTGCGCAGCACGCTGCCAGGCCTCAGCGCCGCGCAACACAGCACAGGTGCGCGCGAGGGCCATCAGTTCCGCCGCGCCGACGGGCTCGAGCGCGGCCAGCGCGACGACATCGGCCAGCTCGAACCCATTCACTAACAGCGCGAGGCGAAGGCGAATCGCTTGTGCAGCGGGCTGCGCGCCGAAGGGCACGCCTCGGCGGCTCGCGCTCAAGCCCGCCCTTTGCAACGCCGCGGCCATCGCTCGTTGGTGGCGCGGCATGGACGGGACCACGACAGCGATGTCGTCGAGAGCAATGCCGGCGGCGAACCACGCCTCAACGACGCCCACGGCTACCACTGCCTCGTCGAGAGGGGACGCAACGACAGTCGCGTGCTCAATCGCACCGGCAGTAGGCGACTGACTCGCGTGAGGCCCGCCAACGAGCCCTGTCGTGTGACCCACCTCGTGGACACGGGTACCAGCTGCTTCGAGGCGCATCAGAAGTTGCCGTTCGTCGGCGCGCCACCACGCCGGGTCGACCGCGACAACGGCGTCGGCCGGAGCCAATGCCCCGCCGTCGAGCGCCGCCGCGACCAACCCGCCCGGCGTACTGCGAATGGGGTCGACGGCGGCGCGGACGTCGGCCACCAGCTCGCCTAGCGGCAAGCCAGCCCACGAGCTCGACGCGTGCGCCACATCCGCCGGCGCCGCCGCCCGATCGAGTTCGCTCCACACCCCCACCGCCGCGTCGATGATTGCGTCGGTGGCCACGACGCCACGCGCCCGTAGGCAATGACCGACAACACCTCGCTGCTCGAGCCGGCCGATCAACGCTGCGGCGTGCGGGGCACAGCGGCGCGCCAACATCAACGGCGTCAGAACCTCGACGTCGGCCACCGCACCACGGGCAGCCGCCACCCGCTCGAGCGCCCCGCGCACTCGAGCCCGACTGCCGACGAGCAACACCGAGCACTGCGGGTCGTCGGTTCGGGCTGCGGCCAGCGCGGCCGCGATCGGGTCGAGTTGTTCCACCGACGCAACGTAGCGAAGGGCGAGGACACCCCCGCCCGGGCTAGCTCGACCACAGCCGGTACCGTGAGCGCCATGTCTTGTTTTCGCCGTTTCCGCGCGCGCATGACCCCGCAGACCCACGGTCACGGCACCACGAGGTCGGGCACAGTCGGGTCGCCGCGCCGGATCGCACTCGGCGTCGCGTCGGTTGTCCTCGTCGGCGCGGTCAGCCAGGCGTGTGGATCATCAGAGACGTCGGAGGCCGTGACCTCCGGCGCCGCTCCCGCGGCGACCGCCGACGACAACGGCGCCGCTCCCGCGGTGGCGGGCAACGACAACGCCGCCGCTCCCGCGGCCGCGAAGGACGACGCCGCCGCTCAAGGCGAACCGCTGGGGGCTGCTCCGTCGGCCGCGCTGTCGTGGTCGGGGGTCGACCTCGAGGGCAACGAGGTAAATGGCGGCTCTTACACCGGCAAAGACACCGTTTTGTGGTTCTGGGCGCCGTGGTGTGAGGTGTGTAACGAGGAGGCGCCGGGCGTGTCGGCGCTGGCCCGCCAGTACGGTGACCGCGTGACCTTCGTAGGTATCGCGGCACACGACGATGTGGCCGCGATGCGCGAGTTCGTAAAGAAGTACGGCCTCACCTTCACAAACCTGAACGACTCGAAGGCCACCATCTGGGCCAAGTTGGGCATTCCTGGTCAGCCGAGCGCGTACTTCATCGACGGCGAAACCGGCGCGGCCGTCGGCCCGGTCATCGGCGTCACCGCCGAGGGCATGGAGATCCAAATCTCGGCGCTGCTCAACTGAGCTTCACGCAGGGCGCGATTGCAGGGGCGAAACCACGCAGGCCGGATCTGCCCGGCGTGGGCCGACGAGCAGCGAGCGCCTCGCGTCAGTTTGCGGTGTCGACCGCAGCGTCGGACTCAATCGACGTTGTCGCCGCCCGTGATCGCCCGCTGCCCGACCCAGCCGACCCCGCCGAGCCCGACCCCGATTCCGCCGCCGCAGCGGCCGAGCCTGCGCTTGAGGAGTCCAGGCCCGAGTCCGCGCCCGAGTCCCGGCCCGAATCCGAGTCGGACGGGTCCGCCGTGTCGCTCGCGTCGGTGGAGGCCGTGGTCAACGTCGGCGCCGTGCGCGCGGCCTCGCCGGGCACTAACCGCTGCCAACTCACGCCACCGTTGAGCGTGCGATAGAGCCCGTTGCCACTCACGGCCCACCCGACGTACGCGTCGATCCCGAAGAGTGCGGTGACCGTCGGATACGGCCAGTAGGCAAACGTCCAACCCGCTCCCGCGTTTGTTGTGACGTCGATCGTCGGCGAGAGCATGGAGTCGCCGCTGGGCTCCACTGCGCCCACGTCCCACCACAGCTCCACGCCGACGACACTCGCCGCGTCGTCGACAAACGGTTCCAGTTCCTGACCGCTGCGCCGCGCGCCGCCCAGGGCATTCCACGGCTGCCCGGGTGCCGACGCCCACCACCACGTACGCACCAGGCCCTCGGGCTCGACGCTGAGTCGACCCATGAGTAGCGAACCACCCTCTTGCAAATACGGCGTCTCACGGTAGGCCCCGCCGGTCGGCGACTCTGGTGGGCTCTCGATCGGGATCCACGATTGCCCACCGTCGGAGCTGACCACAATCGATCGATCTGCGGCCACCCCAACGCCGCTGGTCGCATCACGAAATCGCAACGCCGTCGCCGGGGTGTCGGCGCCTCCTCGTCTCGCCCAGGTTGTCCCCGCGTCGTCTGACACGAGCAGCCGCCCTGCTGTCAGGGCAGCGGACTGCACAAACACGTGCGCGACCTTTTCGTCGAGATAGGAGAGCGTGACGCGTTCGCCGGCTTCGGCGCTTCGAGTCGTCACCGTACCCAGCGCCGACCAACCCACCCCACCGTCGCTCGTGCGATACACATCGACACGCCAGCCGTTACTCACGGCGGCCTCGATCAAGACCAGCCCGTGGACGTTGTCGCGGAAATCGACATCGAGCAGCCGAGGACCATCGAGACCCGCGTCTTTGCCGCTCAGCCCGTCGATCAACGGCGTCACCTGCCGCCACGAGTCACCGCCATCACGGGTCAGCCAGACCTTCGATCGCCCGGCATCGATCACCACGCCAGGGCGACCCGGCTGCCATCGAGCTCGCCAGATCCCTTGCCCAGCTGGCGCGATCGGCAACACCGACGACGCGGCGACCTGCCGCGTGGACGAGGTCGACGACGAGGTCGACCCACCCCCGCCTCCGCACGCGCCGATCGCCACGCCCGTCGCCACGCCCGTCGCCACGCCCGTCGCCATGACCGTCGCCATGACCGCAGTGGACGACGCAGCGAGCCGGATCCGAGCCCAGCCCCGAGGCTGCTGAGGGCGCCGGAGTGTCACAACGCTCCAGCGTAGGTCGGCGCCTACTCACCACGGCACTCGCACCGCCCCCTCGCGTGAAGCACACTGGACGGGCCATGACTGCCGATGAGAGCCGCCCAGAGTGGCTCGAGCCCCTCGTCGACCAGCGCGATCCGCGGCTGCTCGACGTGGAGCGTTGGTTCAAACGGGTTGGCGTTCCCCACTTCATCGAGGGGTACTCCTCGGCCGATCGTGTACACGGCCGCACCGTGCCGATCGTCGGCATTCTGGTTATGACTCAACTCGTTCTCGGCAGTTCCTGGAGCGGACGCTCGTCGATTTCGGCGTGGGGAAAGGTCCTCGGCCTGTTGATCGGCATCCAGGTCCTATGGACGATCGCGAGCCAGACATTCCGCCGGCGACACCCCCGCGCCGACCTGACCGCGGACGACGCCCGCGCCGGCCGCAGCGCTCCTGTTGCCGAGATCCACGGGTTCCACGTCGCGCAACGGCGGCTCGACTACGTGTTTCTCGTCGGCTCCGCCCTCGCGGCGGCGCTCACGCATGACCAGAACTTGATTGGCATCCTTGGCTGGTTCGCACTCAACACCACGTTGGTGATCGCGATGTACGTGTTCACCGGCTACGGCGGGCTGGCGATCATCCGGTGGGCGATCGGCCACACCGTGCGCGAGATCGGCTCGCTCGGCCGCCTCATGACCGTCGCGGTACCCCGGATCGCGTTGATCGTCGCCATCTTGCTCCTCACCACCGAGACGTGGCAGACGGCCGGTTCGGTCGACGGCCCGCGCTACGTCTGGGGGCTTTCGTTGCTCTACGCAGCTGCACTCGCCTTTAGCTCCCGGGCCGCCCGCTCCGATATCGAACGACTCGGGCCCGGTTCGGCTGGGCACTCGTACGACGCGATCAGCCAACGATGCAACCTGACACCCGCAGCCGCGCTGTGTGAGCTCGCCACGCCCGATCGGGTGCAGGTGGCCGCCGCGATCCCGTTCAATCGGCGCCAACGTGTCAACGTCGCGGCCGTATTCGCCATTGCGTTGATCGTGCAGGTGACGCTCGTTTCAATTGCCGTCGGCATTTTCGTCGTCGCGTTGGGCGCGTTGGTGGTGCCGCTCGCGACGATCGACGCGTGGCTCGCCCCCGTTGGCGGCCACGTGTTGTGGCGTGTCACGACAAACATCACCGTCACAGAGGAGCTGCTGCGGGTGGTCGGCTTCGTCATGGCGTTTTCCGCCTTGACCTTCACCGTCTCAGCCGTGACCGACGAGAGCTTTCGCCGCGACTTCTACGAAAACTTGCTCAGGCCGCTCAGCACCGTCGCCGCCGCCCGGGCGATGTACCTCGCCGTTCGCGGCGGAACCTCGCCTGGGTAGTCATTGCCTCAAAGGACTCCAGCAGACCCAGCACGCCAAAAGACTCGGACTTCCCCAGCAGACCCCAGACTTCAACAAGCAGGCTCCCCATGACACCGCTCACCATCAACGCCGGAACGGTCTCTCTCGTCCGACTGATCGACGCCGCCGACCGCGCCGATCTCGCCGCGCTTGAGGCGCGCTTGCGCGCCCAAGGTCATCCCAGTTTGGGGCGCTCCGAGGACGCCGCCGAGTCGGCCGATCACGTCGTGCGACTCAAGCTGTCGCGCCAACAAGCGGTCGACTTCGACGACCCGCCGCTGCTGGCTCGTCTCGGCCGCCGCGAACTCGTCGCCGCGGGCAAAACGTGGTCGACGCAAGCGTTCGTGCGTATCTACTCCTTCGGCACGCTCAGCCTTGTCTGGCGTGTGAGCATTCCGACCGACACGCCGATCGCTGAACTCGAGGCGCTCGCGGCGGCGCTGGCCGACGTGCAACGCGCTGAAGAAATCGACGCGCAAATGGCCGACGACACAGCGGCGGCGCTGCGAGCGCTCGCGCCCAATCTCGTCAACGTCGAGGCCGACTCGCCGCACGACACCTTCACGATCTTCGAACTCGCCTCCGTCAGTGCCGGCCAAACACGAGTGTCGGCGTCGGCGTTGTCTACAGATCCGCGTATCGCGTCGCTACTACTGGGCGAGAACAAGTCGTTTTCGGCGGCGACCCTTGCTGGCTTGCGCAACTCATCGATCTCCTACACCGACGACGATCTTGTGGTCATCGGCTTCGATCGAGCCTTGGTATACGACGCCGAATCGGCGGCCGACGTGGTCGCGCTACTTGAGGTTGCGCTCGCGCAGGACCTCGCGCTCACGTGGTCCGACAACGAGCTCGACGAGCGCGCTGCTCAGCTGCGCCAGCGCCTCGCTCGCCGCAAACGGGTCTGGTGGCGCCCGTCGCCCTACGGCGACCTACAACACGACCTCGTCCTTCAACACATGGAGCTCACCGAGGTGCTCGACCGGATCGAACACGCGGTCAACCTCACCGAGGACTTCTACTACGCGACTGTCTATCGCGAGGCGGTGAAGGTGTTCGGAATTACCGAACACGCCGCGGTGGTGCAACGAAAACTCGACGCGTTGCACCAAACAGCCACCTTGCTCAACGACGAGGTCGCCACTCGCGTCGGCAACCGACTCGAGTGGATCATCATCGTGCTGATTGCCTTCGAGATCGTCTGGAGCCTCACTGGCCACTAGCGACTCACGCTCGTGACGTCCGCACACGTCCGGTCCAGCCAACGGAAAACCGTGTGTAAGGCTTCGGCCCCTATGCGCGTAGGGATCTTGGGCGGAACAGGGCCAGCAGGAACAGCACTCGCGGCTCGGCTCGCGAGTTGCGGATGTGACGTGGTGATCGGGTCACGGTCGGCAGAACGAGCCCAGAGCACCGCCGACGAAATCATCGCGGCGTGGCCGAGCAGGACTTTGAATTTGCGCGGCGGCGACAACGACGAGGCTGCGAGCCAACCCTTGGTAATCGTCGCGACGCCGTGGGATGCCGCCGCGTCGACTGCTGAGTCAGTCGCCGAACACCTCCGCGACAAGGTCGTGATCACGATGGCCAACGCGCTGACCAAGGTCGGCAATGAACTTCAGCCTCTCGTGCCGCCGCGGGGCTCCGTGTCAGTGATGGTGCAAGCGCTTCTCCCCAGCTCGAAGGTCGCGGCCGCGTTCCAGCACTTGCCGGCCAAGGAGCTGAGCAGCCTCGATCACGAGATGGACAGTGACGTGTTGATTTGTTCAGACCACAAGTCCGCGATCGATGCCACAGCCGAGTTGGTTCGATTGGTCCCCGGACTGCGCCCGCTCGACGCCGGCACGTTGTCGTCGGCGTCGGCAATCGAAGCGTTTACTGCTGTCTTGATCCACCTCAACATGCGATACCGCACCCAATCGGCTATCAAGATCACCGGGGCACGCCTGCCCGACTGAACCAACGCGGCACGCTGCTCGGAGGCACACACGATGATGCGACTGTTCGACACCGCCCGCGGCGAGATCGTGCCGTTCGAGCCCGGCCCGGTTGTCACCCTCTACACGTGTGGCATCACGCCCTACGACGCGACCCACATCGGCCATGCGGCAACGTTTTTGGCCTACGACGTGCTCCAGCGCCGCTTGCGAGATCTCGGCCACGACACCAAGTGCGTCCGTAACGTCACCGACGTCGACGACGATCTGCTGCGTAAGAGCCGCGAGCTCGACGTCCACTACCTCGACCTTGCCAGCGCCGAGATGGCGAAGTTCGACGCCGACATCGCTGCACTGGGACTGCTCCCCTGTTATTCCGAACCGCGGGCGACCTCAGCGATTCCCGACATCCGTGGATTCATCGGGATGGTCATCGAACGTGGATACGCATACGAAAACCAGGGCGCGGTGTACTTCTCGGTCGGCTCATGGCCAACCTTCGGTGACGTCAGCCACCTCGACCGCGCAACCATGTTGCGACTCGCGGCCGAACGCGGCGGCAACCCCGACGATCCAGCCAAACGCGACCCGCTCGACTTCGTCTTGTGGCAGCCGTCGGCGCCAGGCGAACCCGTGTGGGACTCACGTTGGGGTCCGGGCCGGCCGGGCTGGCACGTCGAGTGTTCGGCGTTGGCCTTACGTGAACTTGGCACCACCATCGATCTGCACGGTGGCGGCAGCGACTTGATTTTCCCTCACCACGAGTGCGAACGAGCGCAGTCCGAGGCGGCCACCGGCGAACTGTTCGTCCGCCACTGGATGCACGTAGCGATGGTTCGCCTCGACGGCGAAAAGATGTCGAAGTCGCTCGGCAACCTCGTGTTCGTCAGCGAACTGCGTAAACAGTGGGATCCTCGGGCCATCAGGTTGGCTGTTTTGGCGCACCACTACCGCACGAGTTGGGACTGGACCGACGACGTCATGCCGACCGCGACGCGCCGCCTCGCCGCGTGGAAGGCCGCGGAAAACAACGACGCGCGCGCAGACTCAGGCGAGACGGCGCTCGCGGCGGTCCGCGCGGCGCTCGACAATGATCTCGACACCCCCGGCGCCCTGGCAGCAATCGACGCGGCAGCTGCGCGGGGCGAGCCGGTGGCGCAAGCGGCCTGCCTGCTGGGCGTCGACCTTGTCGACTGAAAAGCTGGGTCGACTGAGTAGCTGGGGCGACCGAGCAACCGGGTCGACTGAGCAACCGGGTCGACTGAGCAGCCGGGTCGACTGAGCAACCGGGTCGACTGAGCAACCGGGTCGACTGAGCAGCCGGGTCGACTGGGCCACTGATTCACAACGCCTGCTGCGCCACCACGTGGTTTGTACAGGCACGCGTGTTCACAGCGCAAAGTCACACTCACGTAGTTACAAGGCCCACTAACACACTTTCTCCCCAATGTGGTGGATAAGCAACTTCTAGCTATAGGATGCTCACGCTGCACGAGGGTCACAATTGGGGGAAGGGTTCACGTGGGACTCAAAGGTCCTCAGGGCTCGACCGCGCGTGCGGCCGTTGCCTTGATCTGTGCAGTGTCATCAGCAGTATCGGTCTTCATCACAGCGGGGGCGCCGCTTGGTGGGGTGGGGGTGGCTCACGCCGCGGTTGGCGTGTTCTCACCCCCACTACCCACGTCGGCGTCGTGGCT
>CAZWPY010000012.1:5644-10303 GCA_964635475.1 uncultured Acidimicrobiia bacterium | reverse complement strand
CTCACGCCGCGGTTGGCGTGTTCTCACCCCCACTACCCACGTCGGCGTCGTGGCTTGACTGGCTCAACTACTACCGCGCCAGCGCCGGGTTGGCTCCCGTGAGCGAAGTCAGCGGCTATTCGGCTAATGCCGCGCTCCACGCGACGTGGTTGGTCGAACACGCGACCTACGCGTCAGCCGCCCACACCGAAACGGGTGCGTTCGCGACAAGTGGCGGGATCGACGCGGCAAGCCACAGCGTGATCCGCCGCACTAGCGAATGGCCCGAAACCGATCGGCAGATGATCGAGTCATTCCTCACCGCACCATTCCATGGCCTGCAACTGCTCAATCCCCGACTGACCGGCGTCGGATGGGGCCGCACCATCAACCGCACCGTTGCCGACGACCACCCGCGCACCGCTGCGGTGCTCGACGTCTTACACGACACCGGCGGGCCAGCCGCTTCCTCGTACCCGGTCGTGTGGCCGGGCGACGGCACGACAACCACAGTCGACCGCTACCCGGGCAACGAAAATCCCGATCCCCTGACCGGCTGCCCGGGCTATTCGGCGCCCACCGGAACGCCGATCATCGTCCAGCTGGATCCTGCAGGACCCGGCCCCGATTCACTCAACGCGACGCTCAGCCGCGACGGCGGCACTCCCGTCGAAGCGTGTGTCGTGCGCCCCTCGTCGTACGGCGCCGACACGATCGGTCGTTTTCTGCTCGACGTCAACGACACCGCGTTTGTGATCCCACGCAATCCCCTGCTCGACGGCTCCAACTACTCCCTATCGCTGAGCGGCGCAGTCACAAAAACAACCACCTTCGAGGTGCGCACTCCACCCCCCGCCTTCGGGATGTCGTTGATCTACGGCCCTGGCGTTCGCCAAGTCTCGGTCTCCTGGACGCCACCGGCGGCGACGTCGAACCCCCTGACGCTGCAACGCCTACTCGCGTATCCAGTCGGGCCAGCTGGGCCCGGTACACCCGTGCAGTTCGACGTTGGCCCGAACGCTTCGTCGGCCGTCTTGGGCGGCCTCGCGGACGGTTCGAGTTACGAGTTGCGACTCGAAGCGCACAACGCCGCTGGCCTGACCCCGGCCTGGCCGTGGTTCTCTGGTGCGGCCGCCGTGCTCACGGCCCCGGTCCCGACAGGGGTGAACGCAACCCTGTCGGGTACGTCAGTGACGGTCACCTGGGACGACCTCCCCGCTGGCTACAACTACGACGGCTGGCGAGTGAAGGCCACACCGGTGGGCGGCGGGCTTGAAGTGAGTTCGACCCGGCCGATCAATCCCCACAGCGCCACGCTGGGGCTGAACCAGGGCGTCACGTACTCAATCACAGTGCACGCCCTCCAAAACGGCGTCGAGGGCGGTCCGTCTGCTGCACGGACCGTGACCGTTGCGTCCGACCCATCGGTGAGCGCGTCGGCCTCGCTGTCGTCGGCGTCGTCGGCCGCCGCGAGTTCGTCGGCCGCCGCGAGTTCGGCTGCGTCGAGCGCGCAGTCGGCAGCGGCGTCGAGTTCGGCGTCGCTGGTCGCATCGAGTTCGATCTTCTCCTCCAGCTCGAGCTCAAGCTCGTCGAGCTCTGTCTTCCACGCCAGCTCGAGCCAGTCGAGTTCTGTATCTGCCGCGAACTCGAACCAGTCGAGTTCAGTGTCCGCTGCGAACTCGAGCCAGTCGAGTTCTGTGTCCGCTTCTAACTCGAGCCAGTCGAGTTCTGTATCTGCCGCGAACTCGAACCAGTCGAGTTCTGTCGCCTCCTCGCTCGTTCGCGCATCGAGCTCGGCCTCGGCGTCGCAGTCCGCGTCGGCCTCACAACTCGGCGCATCGGGCTCGCTATCGCAGTCGCGCTCACAATCGCTGGTCGCCTCGCAATCTGCTGCGCAAAGCGCATCGTCGAGCGCCGACGCCAGCGCTGCCCTCAGCGCGGCCGTGAGCGCCGCCAGCGTCTCGGCTGGGGCCAGCTCCGCCGCCAGTAGCCAAGTCAGCTCACTCATCCGTTCGGCCGCATCGGGCAGCGCGTCGGGCTCGGCTAGCGCGAGCAGTTCGCTCGCGCTGGCCGGATCAGCGAGCAACTCCGTGTCGGGCTCACAAAGCGCTGGCTTGTCGTCGCTCATCTCGTCGGCACAAAACGCCGGTTCGAGTCAAGCAGGGAGCGTGTCGGGCTCCGCCAGCGCGTCGGCGAGCGTTGCCGGCAGCGTGTCGAACAGCGCGAGCACTGCCAACTCCGTGGTGGCCAGTTCGGCGCTCTCCGCGCAAGTCTCCTCGCTGCAAGGCGACGTCTCGCGATCACAAAGCGAGTCCACCGCCGACTCATTAAGCGCATCGTCGCTGGCGTCGCAGGCCGCGTCACAAACTGCGAGTGGGGCCACGAGCGCCTCGCGTGCGGCATCGATCAGCGCCTCGGCGTCGGCGGCGGGCTCGATGTCGGGCTCGATGTCGGCCTCGGCGGCGGCCAGCGCGTCGGCCAACGCATCAGTAGCCAACTCGGCAAGCGGCAGCAGCGCGCTGTCGTCGTTGCTGTCGTCTGCGGTCGCAGCTGGCGGCTCGGCGTCGTCGTCGATCTCGGCCTCGCTCGCGAACTCGAACGCCGCCAGCGTCGTGGAATCGCAACAAGGATCGGCATCGAGTTCGGTCGCCGCCAGCACGAGCGCCGCGACTAGCGCGTCGCTGTCGGCCAGCGTCAGCAACTCGATCGCGGGCGTGAATTCGTCGGTTTTTGGTTCTAGTTCATCGCTCTCGTCGGCCAACAGCTCGGTGCTGAGCGCGCTCGTCTCCAGCTCGGTCGTGTCGGCATCAGCGTCGGCGTCGGCCTCGGGCTCCGCGTCCGCGTCGGCCGTCGCGGGAGCATCGAGCTCGATCTTTGGCAGCTCAAGCTCTTCGTCGAGTTCGCAGTCGTCGTCGAGCTCGGTCGCCCTTGCCCAGTCACAAAGCGTCAGCGCCGCAGTTTCGTCGAGTTCGGCTGCAGCCGCGTCGAGCGCCGCGTCGAGCCTGTTGTCGGCGCTGGACTCCGCTGCGCTCGCATCGGACTCGCAGGCCGCCAGTTCCTTGTCGGCTGCCGCATCGAACGCCGCGTCGGTGGAGGCTTCACAAGTCGCGTCGCAGCTGGCCTCGGCCCAGACAAGCGACGCGTTGGCCGCTGCTGTTTCACAAAGCGACTCGCGCTCGCGCAGCGCCGCGACCTCGCTCGACGCGTCCGCGTCGGACTCACAGTCGGCCTCGAACTCTCGCTCCGCCGAACTACTCGCCAGCACGTCGAGTTCCATCTTCGGCAGTTCCAGCTCGTCGTCGAGCTCAAGTTCCGCCTCAAGTTCGGTGGCCGCCAACGGGTCCGCGAGCGTGAGCGCGTCGTCGTCTGCCAGCGCGGCCGCCGCTGCTGCATCAGCATCGAGCGCCGCGTCGAGCCTGTTGTCGGCTTTGGACTCCGCCGCGGGAGCATCGGACTCGCAGGCCGCCAGTTCCTTGTCGGCTGCCGCATCGGACGCCTCATCAGTAGACGCTTCGCAAGTCGCGTCGCAGCTGGCCTCGGCCCAGACAAGCGACGCGCTCGCTGCTGCGGTCTCTCAAAGCGACTCGCGCTCGCGTAGTGCCGCGGCCTCGCTCGACGCATCCGCCTCCGCGTCGCTGTCGGCGGCAACCTCGGCCCTCTCCTCTCGTGCCGCGAGCGAACTGCAGTCGCAACTCACGTCCGCGGCAACATCGGTCTCGGACTCAAACTCGCGCTCGCAATCCGCGTCAGCGGCAAGCTCGGGGGCGTCCGAGAGCAGCGTCTTTAACTCCTCCGGCTCGGCAAGCGCGTCCAGATCGTTGTCGGCCGCACTGTCAGAGGTGTTGGCTTCGTCGCTTTCGTCTGTTAGCGCGCAAGCGTCGTCGGTCGCCAGCGCCCTCGGGTCTGCTTCGAGCTCGGCGGCATCATCGTTACTCACGTCGGCGTCGTTCTCGGAGTCGGCGTCGGTCTCCAGCGCCGTTGCCAACAACTCGGGCGCCTCGGCGAGCGCGTCAGAATCGGCCTCGCAGTCGCAGTTGCTCAGCCGTTTGTTATCGAACACGTCGACAATTCCGACCTCAGCCAACTCGGCGTCGTTGTCGGACTCCCGCTCAGTCGAGAGCTCGATCGTTGCGTCGCAAGAGGCCTCCGCATTCTTCAGCTCAGTCGGCTCTGCGCTCGGTTCAGCGTCAAGCTCGGCCGTGACGTCGGTGTCGCAGTCCGACTCCGTGTCGAAGTCGGTGTCGCAGTCCGACTCCGTGTCGAAATCGGTGTCGCAGTCCGACTCCGAATCGGAGTCACGCAACTCATCGCCGTCCACGTCGGCCGCGAGCACGACATCGACGGTGAGTAGCACCTCGTCGATCTTTGCGTCGGCACTGTCGTCGAGTGTGTCGGAGTCGATCGCTCGTTCGATATCGGCGTCATTAGCCAGCAGCGCCTCCGACGACGATGACGACGAGACCCGGCCGGGTTCGCGTTCGGATTCCCGATCAGTTGCCACGTCGGCCGCTCTGTCGAGACAAATCTCCGACGATGTCTCCGGAGCGCTGTCGGCCTTCCTGTCGGGCGCAGCGTCGGTCAGCCAGAGCGGGTCGGATTCAGCGTCGGTGAGCCAGAGCGGGTCGGATTCAGCGTCGGTCAGCCAGAGCGGGTCGGATTCAGCGTCGGCTAGCCAGAGCG
>CAZWPY010000012.1:0-5544 GCA_964635475.1 uncultured Acidimicrobiia bacterium | reverse complement strand
AGCCAGAGCGTCGGCAATTCAGCGTCGGCTAGCCAGAGCGTCGGCAATTCAGCGTCGAGTTCGATCTTTGGTTCGTCGTCGTCGTCGAGCTCACAGTCCGCGTCGAGTAGCGCGAGTTCAGCAGCCGCCGGGAATGAGTCGATGTCGCGCAGTGTGAGTAGGAGTGGCTCAGGGTCAATGTCCGATTCAGCGTCGGTCAGCCAGAGCGGGTCAAATTCAGCGTCGAGTTCGATCTTTGGTTCGTCGTCGTCGTCGAGCTCACAGTCCGCGTCGAGCAGCGCCAGCTCTGCGGCCGCCGGGAACGAGTCGGTGTCGCGCAGCGTGAGTAGGAGTGGCTCAGGGTCAAACTCGGATTCAGCGTCGGCTGAGCAAAGCGTGGGCAATTCAGCGTCGGTTAGCCAGAGCGGGTCGGATTCAGCGTCGGTGAGCCAGAGCGGGTCGGATTCAGCGTCGGCTAGCCAGAGCGGGTCGGATTCAGCGTCGGCTAGCCAGAGCGTGGGTGATTCAGCGTCGGCTAGCCAGAGCGGGTCAGACTCAGCGTCGGCTAGCCAGAGCGTGGGTGATTCAGCGTCGCTCGCGAACTCCGCATCGCTGTCCATCGTCGCCAACTCAGACTCGGTGCTCGCCAGCTCGCTCGCCGGGAGCGTCTCGGCCAGCGCCTCGCGCGCGGGGTCGGAGAGCCAGTCGCACTCGATGTCGCTCGACGGCTCCTCCGCGTCGTCGAACAGCTCCAGTAGCTCGAGTAGCTCGAGCAGCTCGCTCGCCAGCGGCGGGTCGCCAACATCGAGCCCGACCACGTCGGCTTCAGAGCCGACTACCGCAGCGGAGCCCGACACGGCGGCCGCGGCGCGCCAGCCGACCACCGACACCCGCAACTCGCCACCCGCGACCGGGGCGCCGACGACGGCGAGCAACGAGCCATCGGCTGGCGATGAGCCCGCCGCGCCGACACCCCTGGTTCCCAACATTGCTCTCGGCGACCCAGACACCGCGTCGCCCGACGCGACCGTGGGCGAATCACGACGAACGCAACGCGACGGCGCCACGACAACCGCTGTCTCCGATCAGCCCGGCGCCTCACGTGTATCGGCCACGACGTCGATGGTGTTTTCGTCGAGTTCATCTAGTTCATCGAGCTCCTCGAGTTCGAGCCGGTGGAACCCGCGGTCAACTATCTACGCGTCATCGAGTTCGTCGAGTTCGTATTCATCGGTGAGCTCGCGCAGCGTGTCCAAGTCCCACGCGCGAAACGACCCGGGCGAGCCGCAGCAGCGCGAGGCTCGCGCTCTCACGGCGCAACAGGGCCACCGCGATGTCGCGACCACCAACACGTCCGACGCGGTGGCGTTACGTTTTCGCAACAGCGGCACCTTGCAGGTGACCGTCACCGGGAAGCTGTCTCCCGACGACGACGTCACAGCCTGGTCTCAGCGCCGCGGGACCCGAACGCTGCTCGGCCGTGCGACGAGCCAGAGCGAAGGTGACGAGCGCACCGGCACGATCGTTCTACGAGTGCGGGCATCGGGCGGTGAGCAAATAATGGTCGACGCACCCGCCGGAACCAGAGTCGAGTGGCAGCTCCTCACCGACTAACACGCGCAGCGCCGCCCTTTCCGCGCCAAGCGAAAAGGAGCGGCCGAGCCGTGCGGCCTCAGTGAGCCAAGTCGGGCTGCGCGGCAAAAATTCGATCAAACAGCGGCTGAAAGGAAAACCAGCCCGCGTAACTCGACCCGACCACTTCGTAGGTGATCTGGGCGATGTCGGGTTCGACAACCTTCGGCGCGCCGGCGCCACCGCCCGCAGCGGCCATCGCCAACAGCTGGCTCTGACAGGTTCGTTCCATCGTCACGAACCACCACGCCGCCTCGTCGACCGACCGGCCAACCGTGAGCAGACCGTGGTTGCGCAAGATCACCGCCTTGTGGTCGGCCAAAGCACGCGCGATCTTGCGGCCCTCCTCGATGTCGTTGACGACGCCCGAGTACTCGTGCAACACCGCGTGGTCACGGTAAAACGCGCACGAGTCCTGGGTCAGCATGTCGAGCTCGCGGGCAAAGGCCGAGTAGGTCTTGCCGTGTAGCGAATGGGCGTGCGCCGCCGCCATCACGTCGGGTCGTGCAGCGTGGACTTGCGAATGGATACAAAACGCAGCTTGATTCACGGGCCGGTCGCCTTCCACTACGTGGCCCTCGTGGTCAACACGGATCAAGTCCGAGGCGCTGATCAAACTGAAATGCATCCCGAATGGATTGACCCAAAACGTCTCGGGCTCGCCCGGATCGCGCACAGTGATGTGCCCCGCGACGCCCTCATCGAAGCCACACGCAGAGAACAGACGAAACGCCGCCGCGAGGCGAACCTTGCGATACTCACGTTCCTCAGCGACCGTCGAAAACACCGGCGGCATCGGCAACGTCTTGGTCGGGCTCATCACCCGCGCAGTGTGCTCGCCCACAACATCGGCAACCGTCATCGTGCCCTCCCTCACCCACGCCTCACGGCGTCACAGTCGACCAGCATAGGAACACTCGCGGCGGCCGATCGGGCGCGCGGTTCGAGTCGTCCGCCGTGCCGTGCGGGGCTCGCCGCGGCGTCAGTCCGCTGGCTGAGGGACAACAGAAACATCACCGGAGCGCTCGGACCCCACCGGTAACATCGTTTCCCTATGTCTGGCGCGCTCGATCAGGTAACAGTGGCACTCCCCGATGGCTCGACCAAGGTCCTGCTGGCGGGCTCTACTGCCGCCGACCTGGCCGCGAGCATCGGTCCAGGTTTGGCCAAAGCCGCCATCGCAGCAGTTGTCAACGGCGCCGAGGTCGACCTGACCCAACCGCTGCCCGACGGCGCGATCGTCTCGTTGATCACGAAGGACTCAGAACCCGGGCGTCACATCCTGCGCCACTCAACCGCTCACGTGCTCGCGCAAGCCGTGTGCGACCTCTTCCCCGGTGCGCACTACGCCATCGGCCCGCCCATCGCCGATGGCTTCTACTACGACTTCGAGCTGCCCGGCGATCGCCGCTTCACCGACGATGATCTGGAAAAGATCGAAGCCCGTATGGCACAGATCATCGCGGCCGATCAGCCGTTCGAACGCGCCGAACACAATGCCGACGAGGCCAAGCAGCTCTTCAGCCAACAGCCATTCAAGCTCGAGATCATCGACCGCGCGACCGCAGCAGCCATAGGCGACGGCGCGAGCGTCGACGACGCCGCCAACGACGACAGCGCCGAGGGCGTAGGTGCGGGTGCGGTAACGAGTTATCGCAACACCGCTGCTTTCGTCGACTTGTGTCGCGGCCCGCACGTGCCATCCACGGCCCGCCTCGGCGCGTTCAAACTCACCAAACTGGCCGGTGCGTACTGGCGTGGCGACGAAAAACGTCCCATGTTGCAACGGATTTACGGCACCGCATGGGAGTCGAAACAAGCGCTCGATCAACATCTAGCGCGTCTGGCTGAAGCGGAACGGCGGGACCACCGCAAGCTCGGCGTCGAGCTCGACTTGTTCAGCCTGCCCGACGAGTTGGGCGGCGGCTTGGCCGTGTGGCACCCCCGCGGCGCTCGCATCCGGCGACTCATCGAGGACTTCTCCCGCGACGAACACGACCGCAACGGTTACGAGACGGTCTTCACGCCGCACGTCGCCAAGTCGGTGCTGTGGGAAACGTCGGGCCACCTCGACTTTTACGCCGATGGCATGTACCCGCCGATGGAAATGGAAGGGGCGCGGTACTACCCCAAACCGATGAACTGCCCGTTCCACGTCTTGATCTACCGCAGCCGCGGACGGTCCTACCGTGAACTACCGCTGCGGCTGTTCGAACTCGGCACCGTTTATCGCTATGAACGCTCCGGCGTGTTGCACGGGCTGCTACGTGCGCGTGGGTTTACCCAAGACGACAGCCACATCTTCTGCACCCCAGAACAACTCGCGGAGGAACTGGCCTCACTGCTGGGGTTTGTGGTGCGAATCCTGCGGACGTTCGGTTTCGACGACTTCGAGGCCGCCCTCGCCACGCGACCCGTTGGCAAGTCCGTCGGCGCAGATGACGACTGGGAACAAGCGACCGCGGCGTTACAACACGCCATCGACCGCGCGGGAATTCCCCACTCGGTCGATCACGGCGGAGGAGCCTTCTACGGTCCGAAGATCGACGTGCACGTCAAGGATGCGATCGGTCGCCGCTGGCAGCTCAGCACGCTGCAAGTCGACTTTCAGCTTCCGCAACGTTTCGACATCGAATACACCGGCGCCGACAACAGCCGCCACCGGCCGATCATGATCCACCGGGCCTTGTTCGGCTCAGTTGAACGTTTTTTTGGCATCTTGGTGGAGCACTATGCCGGAGCATTCCCGCTGTGGCTTGCACCCGAACAGGTCCGCGTGTTGCCGGTACGAGACGACCACAACGCCTACGCCCGAAACGTCCGAGAGACGTTGCTGGCTCGCGGCTTTCGCAGCGAGGTGCTCGCCGCCGACGAACCACTCGGTGCTCGGATCCGGCGGGCCAAACTCGAGAAGGTCCCCTATGTGGTCGTCGTCGGTGACGACGACGTCGCCCACAACACCCTCGGCGTCAACCCCCGCGGCGGCGAGGTCGAGCGTGCGGTCGCGGTCAACACTTTTGTCGAGCGATTGGTCAGTGAGCTCGAAGCGCGATCGTGACCCTCGAACAGCTCTGGGCGGGCTGGCGCGCCGAGTTTCTCAACACGTCCGCTCGCGGTGACGACTCCGGCGGGAGCTGCGTCTTTTGCGCGCTCTTGGGTTCACAGGCGCCTCGCTCCGAGACACTGATCGTCGCCACCACACAGACGTCACTGGTTGTCCTCAACCTGTACCCCTACGTGAGTGGGCACCTGCTCGTCATGCCGCAACGCCATGTGGGCGACCTGGCGGCACTCAGTACGGCCGAGGGCGACGACCTGTGGTCGACGATCCGCCGGGCACACGCAACGTTGCAACGTGCCTACCAACCCGACGGTTTCAACGTCGGCGCGAATCTTGGTCGTGCCGCGGGCGCGGGGATTCCCGACCACGCGCATTTCCACGTCCTGCCACGCTGGACTGGCGACACGAACTTCACGACAACCATCGCCGGCGCCCGCGTCATCCCCGAGACGCTGCAGGACACGTGGAACAAGGTGACCCGCGCGTGGGAGCACGTGGGTTAGCTGGGGGGTGCCTGCCACCCGCCGCCCTGCACAGGCGGCTCCGGCGCCCCAGGCGACTCGGGCGGCGGCGGCGCCCCAGGCGACTCGGGGGCCTCGCCCGACTCGGACGACTCAGGCGACTCGGACGGCAGCCGCAACGCCGTTCCGTAGGGGGTTTCGGGTGACGTAGGTGCGAAGTCCGGCGATGGCGTGCCGTAGGTCGGCTGGTCGGTCGCCAACGTGACCGGCGGGGCCGGCGGGGGTGGTGGTGGCGGTGGAGGTGGTGGCGGTGGCGGGGGTGGCGCAGGCGCGCCGTACGCAGGCTCGCCGATCACCGGAGTCGCGGGCGGTGCCGGCGGAAAGTCCGCCGTTTGCCCGGTACTTATTGAC
>CAZWPY010000011.1:38861-42705 GCA_964635475.1 uncultured Acidimicrobiia bacterium | reverse complement strand
CCTGCGCCTGCCACGACCGTGCCAGCGCCCTCGACGGCGGTGCCACAGCCTGCCGTACCGCCGTCTCAGCCAGCGCCAGCAGCGCCGCAAGCCGCGCCGGTCGCGACCAAGCCAGCGTTCACCGGCGCCGGTGCTGGACGTCTCGGCTGGCTCGGTGCCGCCTTGATGGCGGTCGGTCTGGCGGCTGTCAACGTGGGTCGTCGCCGTCGGGGCCGGAACTCAACGATTCGATAGGGCAGGGGCTGTCCCGTTGCTCGTGAACGGCAGCGCCAAAGCGCCAAAGGGTCAACGGGTGCGCATGGCTACGCGGCATCTATGCCCGCGGTCGGGGCCGCGGGCGTCTCCGCAGGTCCTAAGCGCTGAGTCGACGCGCGATGACCTTCAAGCACAAGGTTTCGTCGGCGCCTTCAAAAATGGACAGCACGCGGGCGTCGACAAAGTACCGAGAAACAGGAAATTCCTCGGCGTAACCCATGCCGCCGTGAATCTGCATCGCCTCGCGTGTGACCCATTCGGCCGCGCGGCACACGTAGGCCTTCACCATCGAGGCTTCGAGCGCCCCTTCACCGCGTGCCATCATCCGCGCCACTTCGTACATGAACTGTCGCGACGCCTGAATGATCGCTGCCATGCGTCCGAGCTTCACTTGTGTGAGTTGGTAGTCCATGATCGGCGCGCCGAACACCACACGAGCGTTCGCGTACTCGACGGCTGCCTCGTACGCGGCTTGCATCAAGCCAACCGCGCGAGCTGCGGTCTGCACTCGACCGTTTTCGAACCCTTGCATCTGCAGGTAGAACCCGCGGCCGAGGCCCGCGTCACCGCCGATTTGGTGGTCCGCCGGCACCCACCAGTCCTCGAAGGCCACCTCGTAGGAGTGCATCCCGCGGTACCCGATCGTGTCGATGGCCCTGCCCTCGATTCGGCCGCCGCCTTCTTGCGCGAACTGGAAGCCGTGCCCGTCGCCTTGGGGTTTGGGCACGATGAACAGCGAGAGACCCTTGTGCCCGGCAGCGGGTTCGGGGTTAGTGCGAGCAAGCAGTAGGAAAACGTTCGCGCGAGCAGCAAACGTGCACCACGTCTTCACGCCGTTGATTACCCAGCCGGCCTCGCCGGACTCGTGGTGCTCGGCAGGGCGCGCGGTCACCTTCAGCCCGGCCACGTCGGATCCGTAATCGGGCTCGGTTACTGCGATCGCGGCAAGCACCTCAGCGGTGGCCAGCTTGGGTAACCAATACTGCTTTTGCTCCTCGGTGCCGCCCATGACGAGCGCGCGAGTCAGGATTTCGGGGCGAGTAATGAGCGACCCTCCGACGCCGAGCGACCCCCACGACAGCTCTTCGGTCGCGACCATCATGGCGAGGTAATCGTTGTCTCCGCCCGCTGCAAAACCGCCATATTCCTCAGGTACGGAAAGTCCGAAGCCGCCGATCTCAGCGAGTTGTTCAATGACGGATTCTGGAATATCGCTGTTGGTGCGGTGCACGTGTTCGGCGACCGGGCGGACCTTGTTGGCCGCCAAGCGGTGAAACGTGTCGGCCACCATCTCGAACTCCTCATCGAGATGACGAGGCCCCGGTTGGGATGCCAGGGAAGCAACGAAGGTCGGGTCCGCGAAGGTCGCGACAAACGGCCGGATCTCGTCGAGCGCGGCCGCGACGCCGTCGCCCCACACCGCCTCGCGTCCGAACGCCCGTGCAGCGAGGTCGCGGCCCACATCGGCCACGAATGCACAGGTCAAAGCCGCCTCGATCGGCCCTTTCGCGCCGTAGGCCAACATCGCCTTGGCGGTAGCGACAGCCGATGCGCAGTGGGCGAGGTCGTAGGCGAGTTGCTGTGCGGCGTCTGGCCCGCCATTGCGCGAGACGCTGCTGGTCAGTTCTCCCACGATGGCGCCACCGCGCTCGACAACTGCCGCTGCGGAATCGAGATCAGCGACCGGAAGCGAGGATTGTGAGGACATCAGACCAGGCTAAGGGGCCCACGCGTGAGGGCCCAAACCGTGACCGGTCACGAGCGGCGCGGCGCCAACGTTTGCCGCAGCCGACGGATGCCAGCCGGTCGTTCGCTACAGCGAACGGATCTGCCGGCGTCTGGCTACCAAGGTGACCAATGGAGGAAGGACGACAGAACTGTCCTCGGGCGAGACACCGGTGAGGTCCGTTAAGTAGTCCGCAATCGGTCCGGGACCAGCTCCCGCAGGCGCCTCCGCCCAGCAGTCGACAATGTCGAGGTCGGCCTTGAGCGCGAGGCCGGGCAAGATCGCCCCGATGTCGGGGTGGCGCGCGCCGGGGAAGGAAAACGGCTGGCCGTCAATTCGCCCCGCCGAGGTGATCGGCTCTTGGATGACGATCCACCCGGTGGCGGTCACTGCCTGTCGCATCCGCCGCAGGACGACGAGTGGGTCGAAGACGTGCAGCATCAAGAAGCGAGCGAAGGCCAGGTCGACCGGCTCCGGCAACAACAACTCCTCTGCCACCTGCGTGAGTGCCACCACCTGCGCGCCGTGTTGTGCGGCTGCCCGGGCGACCGCGTCTCGGGCGAGTGGATCGCTATCGACCGCGTAGACGCGACCGTTCGTGCCGACAATTCCTGCGAGCGCCACCGCAACGTCGCCCCCGCCGGCGCCGACGTCGACACAGCGCATTCCGGCACGAGCGCCGACGCGATCTAGTGCTGTTTGCAGCGGCCTGCGGTACACGTCGTTTCGGAGCCCGATCTCCACGCTGCGAGTCTGACACTGCCGACACCGACACAAGTGCGTATTGGCGCGGGCGCGCGCGAGCGCGCATGAGCGCGCATTGGCGTGAGTGCGTACTGGAACGTATTGCTAACCTCACGAGCCGTTCCGGCGGGCCCGTTGCGCCCGTGCCCGGCGAGAGGGAGTTGGCAAAGATGACAGTGACCGATCGGCCTTTCGGTAGGTATTTCGAGGACTTTGCCGCCGGCGACATCTATCGCCATTGGCCGGGAAAGACCATCACCGAGTACGACGACCATCTCTTTTGCATGATCACCATGAACCACCACCCGCTCCACACCAACGAGTGGTTTGCCGAAAACGAGACGGTGCACGGCAAGAACGTCGTGGTCGGCAACTTGGTCTATTCGTTGGTCCTCGGAATGTCGGTGCCCGACGTCTCGGGCTCAGCGGTGGCCAACCTGGAGGTCGAGTCCCTCACCCACAAGCGCCCGACGTTCCACGGCGACACGATTTATGCCGAAACCCGAGTGCTGGAGAAGTCGGAAACGTCCGACGGAAAACGCGGGATCGTCAAGGTGGAGACTAAAGGCTTCAATCAGCGCGGCGAGGAAGTCTGTTATTTCCGCCGCAAGGTCATGGTCTGGAAGACCGAGCATGCGCCGCACCGCCGCCGCCCATACGGCGACGATGTGTGGGGTGCGTAGCTAGAAATCTCGCGTCGAGCGTCGAGCGTTTGTCCGACGACGTGTTGCCGGTCGACGCCTTCCAAGCGGCGTTGACTATCTGGCCGCTGCCGCGCCCCGAACTGCCATGGCGTTGTGTCTCTGACCCGTGGGCGCTGCTATGTGCTGAGGTCATGCTTCAACAAACGCCGGTGTCGCGGGTTGAGCCGCGGTTTGGCGATTGGCGTGGCCGTTACCCGACGCCAGTCTCGCTCGCGTGTGCGCCGCTGCGTGAGGTGCTCGAGTGGTGGTCGGGCATGGGCTACCCGAGGCGGGCCGCGAACTTGCATCGGGCAGCTCAACAGCTCGTGGGCGAGCACGGCGGCCACGTGCCTGACGACCTGCCCGCGCTCCTGGCGCTCGCCGGCGTAGGTCGTTACACGGCGCGAGCCGTGTTGAGCTTTGCGTTCAATCGTCG
>CAZWPY010000011.1:35685-38761 GCA_964635475.1 uncultured Acidimicrobiia bacterium | reverse complement strand
GCCCGATCCGTCGCGGCGCTCCGCCGGCGTGTCTCGGCCTCAGCCGGCCTATCTCGGCAGCGATCGAGAGCTGCGCGGGCTGCTGCTCCGTGCATTTGCGGCTGCGCAGAGCCCACTGTCTGGCTCCGAGCTGTCCGAGTCGGTGGCGCGCTCGCGGCGCGGCTGGACTCCCGAGCGGGTGGCTGCGTGCCTGCGCTCCTTGGTCGACGACGGCCTTGTTTCGACCGACGGCGAGGGCGGGTTCGTGCTCGGCGATGGACTCTCGATGAGCGCCGCTCGCAGCGACTAGCGCGTGTGCCCTGTCGGGGCTGTTGCGTTTCGTCTCACAGCACGTCGTCGTCGTAGTCGTCGGCGACGCTGGGCGCCGCGTGCTGGTCGGCGCGCCGTTGTTGGGCCTCGAGAATTTCAGCGATCGCCGACTCGCGGCCCTCCCACTCTCGGACGTCGGCCCACTTGCCGGGCTCTAACTCCTTGTAGGCCTCGAAGAAGTGGCGGATTTCAGCCTGCAGGTGTTGGCGGACGTCGGGCAGATCTTGAACGTCGCTCCACCGCGGGTCCCCGTCGAGGACACACAGGACCTTCGCATCCTCGCCTTTGTCGTCGTGCATCCAAAACACGCCGATTGGCCGGGCCCAGACGTGACAGCCAGGAAACGTCGGCTCGTCCAACAGAACCAGCGCGTCGAGCGGATCGCCATCGCCACCGAGCGTGCCAGCGATGTAGCCGTAGTCGGCCGGGTAGGCCATCGCCGTAAAGAGGTGCCGATCGAGCCACACCTCGCCGGTCTCGTGGTCGATCTCGTATTTGTTGCGTGAACCCTTGGGGATTTCGACGACGACCTCGATGCGCATGTGTGCTCCTTTGCTCGCATCGTGTCACGAACGTGCGATGACGACCTCATGGACGATCCACGCCTCCTGTAGCAAGCGTCGCAGCGCTGGCTTGTCGACCTTGCCCGACGCGTTGAGTGGCAGCTGCTCGACGAGGAACCAGCGACGCGGCCGCTCGAATCCAGCGAGCACCCCAGCGCAGTGGACCTCGGCGCGTGCGAGGGTGGCGCGATCGGCGGCGACGACCACGGCCGATACGGCCTCACCCCAGTAGGGGTCGGGTGTCGCCACAACGGCGACCGCCTCGACCCCCGCGGTGGCCGCGATCGCCGCCTCGACACGCCTGGACGCGACGTTTTCGCCTCCCGTGACGATCACGTCCTTGCCGCGGTCGACGATTTCGAGAAGACCATCGGGGCGAATGCGCCCAAGATCACCCGTGTGTAACCAGCGGTCGCGTAAAGCCGAAGCCGTGGCGGTGGGGTCGTGTGCGTAGCCCGCGAAAACCTGTGGAGCATCAACGCAGATCTCGCCCGTTTCGCCTGGTGGCGCTTCGAGTCCGTTTGTTGTGCGGATCGAGAGCGTGACACCAGGTGCCGGAACTCCGGCGGCCAGCAACACGCTCGGGTCCTCAGAGAGTCCACGCCGGTGCGCGTCGGGGTCGAGGAAAACGGCGTTTCCCGAAAGCTCGGTCATCCCATACCCCTGAGCGAAGTCGCACCCCCACGTGTCCACGGCGCGGCGGAGCAACTCTGGGTGAATTGCGGCGGCCCCGTAAGCGATTCGTCGAAGGCTGCTGAGATCGACACCGTGGTCGAGCAGCTTCGCGATCATCGTCGGCGCGAGGCTGATGGTTGTGACGCCGTGCTCGGCAACTGCCCGGGCGATCGTTGCCGGGTCCATCTCAGGACACAACACGACCGTGGCGCCCATCGTGTGGTGGTGCACGACGTTGAACGCCGAAACGTGAAACAGCGGAAACGGGTACAGGTACACGTCGTCGGCTTGCACGGGGCGGGCCGCCTGAGTCGCGGCGCTCGCCGCTAGCAGCGAGTCGTGCGTGAGCCGAGCCAGTTTGGGATCGCCGGTGGTTCCGCTTGTGAACACCCACCACGCGTCGTTCGTTCCTGTGACGATGCTCGGTGCTCCGCTGGGTTCGCCGTCGCCCGGCTGGTCTCGGCACAGGTCATCGATATCGATAGCCCTGACTTGCGGTCCCGTGACTTCGGGTCCGGGCCACGGCGCCAGATCTGCGCGCGCATCGTGTGACAACACCGCGGCGCCGACCCGCGCTTGTCGCAGCCACTTGACCGTGTCGGTCGCCGTCCAACGAAGGTTGGCTGCCACGAGGGGATTGCCTGCCTCAGGTACCCCATACAGCGCGGCGACCACCTCGGGTCGAGGACGGGCGACCAGAGCGACGGGAGCTTTTGGTGGGGCTGAGGCGCCGATGGTGCGGGCACAGGCACGCGCCCTGTCGACCAGGACGCCGTAGGTCCAGCGTGTGCCGGAGGCGACGTCGACCAGCGCTACCCGTTCGGGCTGAAGCGACGCCCGCGTCGCGACCGCGCCCAGCAGTGTTGTCACGCGGTGAGGAAGTCGATGATGTGTTGGTTGACGATCGCCGGTTGCTCAAGCTGGAGGAAGTGGCCAGCGTCGGCAACCAACTCGACTCGCGAACCAGGGGAGAGCAGCGCGTCGACCCCGTGCGTGAGTGAGGCACCCAGGCATCCGTCATCGGCTCCGTGCAGGTACAACGTCGGCTGCGGCGGGATCTGTGCGCATGACTCCTGCAAGCCGGCGAGTTCGGGCCTTTGCCGGGTTGGATCGAACATGGCGCGGTAGTACCCGATCGCGGCACTCAGGTTCGCGGGATCGCCCAAAGCGCGACGAACGTTGTCAAGGTCGCCCGATCGAGCGGCATCGAATCCCGGCGACCAGTCGCGCCACAGCTTCGCGATGAACTCGAGTTCGTTCATCGCGACCGCGACCTCGGCGAGCGGCGACTGGAAGAAGAACATGTAGAAGCTGCGGCGTATCTGTTCGTAGTTGAAAAACGACGTCGCCAGCGCGGGCATCGGCGGCACCGCGAGGGTCACGACACGGCGCCAGCGTTGTGGTTCTGCCACGGCCGCGCCGTATGCGGTCATGGCTCCCCAGTCGTGGCCGATGATGACGGCATCGCCGTCGCCGCCGAGTTGATCGTGCAGCGCCAGTGCATCTGCCGCGAGGGCCGCGGTCTGGTA
>CAZWPY010000011.1:30280-35585 GCA_964635475.1 uncultured Acidimicrobiia bacterium | reverse complement strand
CAAAGGGCCAGAGGCCCGGTGCCGCATACCAAATAGGTGATGTCGAGGCCGTTGACAGACACCTCGCGCTGGTCCACATGACGCATAGGTCGAAGCTAGCCCCCGGCGCCGTTGCGGTGGTCGGCGGTCTGGGCCGGGCCGCTGGTCGAATGTGTGGACTGGGGACTACCCTGCTCATTAGGGACACGTGTGTTGCTCGGCGAGCCTGAAGCGGTCGAGGGGGTGGAGTGGTACAAGTTTCGTTTTTCGGAGTCCGAGGCTCAGCTGCCGCGCCTGGCGACGACACTCGGCGCTATGGCGGCAACACCTCGTGCGTGGTCGTGGACGCGCCCGACCACGAACCGATCGTGTGCGATCTCGGCACTGGCCTGCGTCGCTGGGCTCGCACGCAACCCCTCGACGGGTCGTTCCGTGCCACTGCGTTGCTCACGCACTTGCACTGGGACCACATTCAGGGATTTCCCTTCTTCGCTCCGCTCGATCGAGCCGGAGCCCACCTCACGCTGTATGGGCCTGCACAAGAGGCGATGACCTTGTGCGAGGCCTTCGATCGACTGATGGGCCCGCCGTTTTTCCCCATCCGCGCCGCTGATCTTCGCGGCACCGTCGAGTTCCACGACTTGCCGGGGAGCGCCCCGGTGGAGTTCGACGTGGGCCGGGCGCGCGTGCGCGCGGTGGCCGTTCCGCACATCGGGTTGACCATCGGTTACCGCATCGAACTCGACGGTGTCTCGGTGGCGTATGTGTCCGACGTCCAGCAACCTCTCGATGGCAGCGGTCCCGACCCCGCCGTTGTGGATCTCGTCCGCGGGGTCGACGTCTTGATTCACGATGCGCAGTACACGCCGGTCGACTGGGAAACGAAATGTACGTGGGGCCACTCCACGATCGACCACGCGCTGCTCACTGCCAAAGCGGCTGACGTGGGCACACTGGCGTTGTTTCATCACGACCCCGCCCGCAGTGACGACGAACTCGACGCCATCTCGTTGGTGATGACCGAACACAGCGCAGAGCTGGGCCTTGAGGTGCTCGTGGCCACCGAAGGTTGCACGCTCGACCTCAACGCGGCGGTCCCCACGCAGCTGTCTGCGATCACGAGGCACTAAGTAGCTGCCTGACGCGGCGGCTCTCTCGATCGGGTCCAGCGATCGGACAGAATGCACCCTCCGAGGAGGGAGTTCACGTGGATCCAATTGATGGTGCGCGTTTTCGGCTGGCAATGGGGACTTATCTCACAGGTGTCACGGTGATTACCGCACGTGATGACGACCCGGTCGGCTTGGCCGCCAATTCGTTTACGTCGGTGTCGCTCGACCCGCCGCTCGTGTCGTTTTGTCCCGCGTTGTCGAGTTCCACGTGGCCACGTATCGAACGCGCCGGCAGCTTTTGCGTGAACGTGTTGGCCGACGACCAAGAGGAGGTCAGCCGGATCTTCGCGACGCCGGGCGCAGACCGCTTTTCCGCGTTCGACTGGTCGCCTGCGCCGGTCACCGGATCGCCCGTAATCGCTGGTTGCTCCGCGTGGATGGACTGCACGATCGATTCGGTCTATCCGGGCGGCGATCACGTGATCGTCGTGGGCCGTGTTGTGGGTCTGGGCGTGCAGGAGCCGCCGCGCGGACCCCTCGCGTACTACCGCGGCGGCTACCGGACCCTGGCCTGATGGCTGAATTGCGAGGGGGCGTCATCGCCGGGGTGGTCGAGGTCGTCCCTGTTGTGCATGGCGACGACCGCGGCAGGTTCGTCGAGACGTACCGTCGTGAGTGGTTTCCCGACGGCCGCGAGATGGTGCAGGGCAACCGTTCGGATAAGTCCGCTGGCGTCGTCGTTGGTCTGCACTTTCATCGCCATCAGGCCGACTACTGGTACGTCCCACGTGGGCGGGCTCGGGTGTGTCTGTACGACCTGAGAGTCGGGTCGCCCACGGAAGGCGTCGCGATGTCGTTCGACATCGGGGAGCACAACCACCACGGCGTGTACATCCCGCCGGGAGTCGGCCACGGATTCGGCGCCCTTGAGGATCTGACGATTACCTACCTGGTCGACAACTACTACGACCCGGCCGATGAGTTGGGAGTCTTGTGGAGCGATCCCGCACTCGGGCTGGATTGGGGGGTCGACGATAACGCCGTGGTCTCCGAGCGCGACCGCCTCAATCCGACGCTCGCCGAGTTGACCCAGGACCTGCCGACGTTCTCGGGCTGATGGCCCCGAGTACGGCTAATCGCTGATCGGCTCGCCGACGCCAGCCGCGGCGTCTGCGGGCTGCTCGTCGGCGCTGTCGCCGTCGGTGCTGTTGACGACGATGCCTCGGCCGCCGCCGTCGGGGTCGTCGTTGTGTCGTGCCTGGTCGGCCGCGACGATGTGGTGGCGACGCAGTTCCTTCAAAGCGCCGAGGTGAACATCGGCGATGAGGCCAAGCAGGCAGATCAAGGCGCCGATCTGAATCAGCGCGAGCCCGAACCGCTTGAAGTCTGCGGAGATCACGACGATGAGGACGCCGAGCACGACCAACGCCGCGACAACGATTTCACCGACACGGAAACGTGACGCGGGTTCGGGCTGCTCGCCGCCGAGCTGCTTGGCCGCAACCCGGTCGAACAACATCGCGCCCGGGCTCTTGGTCGTGCCGAGCGCGACCGCGGCGATCGCTGATGCCGCGGCGAGGACGAAAATCAGTTTGGAATCAAGGACGTAAGCGCCCAATGCCAAGGCGGCGGTGATCCCCTGTTGGAGCCGGGCAGCACGTCGATCGACGGTTGCGCCCGCGGAAGCGTCCGAGGCTTGAGCAGACATGACCTGATGGTACTGGCTTTTGCCTCGCGCGCAGTTGCATGCGTTGCTCAGATCGACTAGAGGGGCTACAGACGTGTATTTGGGAGCGCGGCAGGTAGTCGCGACGAATTGTTACTATCTACGTAGTGGAAAATCCGTCACCGAGCGGAGACCTCCGCGGGAAGGAGGACTCTGATGACTGTTACTAGCGCAGCGTCACTAAATCTCGACAAGTACCAACTTGGTTGGGCCGATGAGGTCGACTACGTCTTCAAGCCGCGACGTGGTCTCGATGAGGAGATCGTGCGTGAGATCTCCGGCATCAAAGGTGAACCGAAGTGGATGACCGACTTTCGTCTGCGTTCGCTGCGCACCTTTGAACGTAAGCCAATGCCGACCTGGGGCGGGCGCACCGGCGACATCGACTTCAATTCGATCTACTACTACATCAAACCCACCGACTCGCAGGTCGACGCGTGGGACGAACTGCCTGAAGCGGTCAAGACGACCTACGAAAAGCTGGGCATTCCAGAGGCCGAACGGAAGTTCCTTGCCGGCGTGACCGCGCAGTACGAGTCGGAAGTTGTGTACCACCGCAACCGTGAGGACTTGGCCGAGCTGGGGATCCTGTTTTGCGACATGGACACCGCCGTGCGTGAGTACCCCGATTTGGTCCGCAAGTACTGGGCCACGGTGATCCCTCCCGGCGACAACAAGTTCTCCGCGCTGAATTCGGCTGTCTGGTCGGGTGGATCCTTTATCTACGTTCCTCCGGGCGTGGAAGTGCCGATGCCGCTGCAGGCCTACTTCCGCATCAATCAGGAGAACATGGGGCAGTTCGAGCGCACCCTGATCATCGCCGACGAGGGCGCGAAGGTTCACTACATCGAAGGCTGTTCGGCGCCGATCCACAGTTCGGATTCCTTGCACTCGGCGGTCGTCGAGATTGTCTGCGAGCAAAACGCCCAGGTCACCTATTCGACCATTCAGAACTGGTCGTCGAACGTGTACAACTTGGTCACCAAGCGGGCCCGTTGCGAGGCCGAAGCGCGTATGAGCTGGATCGACGGCAATATCGGATCTGGACTGACGATGAAGTACCCAGCTGTTTACATGATGGGCCCGAAGGCGAGCGGCGAAGTGTTGTCGATTGCCTACGCCGGCGAAGGACAACACCAAGACACCGGCGCCAAGATGGTTCACGCGGCGTCGGAGACAACGTCGACCATCGTGTCGAAGTCGGTTTCCAAAGACGGCGGTCGCACGTCGTACCGCGGACTGGTGAAGGTCGATGAGGGCGCGCATGGCGTGCGCAGCCATGTGCAGTGCGACGCGCTGATCCTCGACAGCGAATCGCGCTCCGACACCTACCCATACCTGGAAGTCGCCGAACACGACGCGCGGATTGGCCATGAAGCGACCGTGTCGAAGGTCGGTGACGATCAGTTGTTCTACCTGATGAGCCGCGGCCTTAGCGCTGAGCAGGCCATGGGTATGGTCGTCAACGGGTTTATCGAGCCGGTCACCAAGACGTTGCCGATGGAGTTTGCGATCGAACTCAACCGCCTCATCGAACTGTCGATGGAGGGTTCGGTCGGCTGACTTACGCGGCGCTCGCCATCACGGGCCCGCGGCGGCGCCGTTTTATTAGGAGCCGCTGAACTCCGCCGGACGCTTCTGCATGAACGCGACCATTGCCTCCACCAAGTCGTTCGACTCCAAGAACGCGGCGTTCCATGCCGCAACGAAGTCGAGGCCGTCGGCTACCGGTCGACCCTCCGACGCCCGCAGGACCTCTTTTGCGCCCGCGACCACGAGCGGCGAGTTGCCGGCGATCTCGTGTGCCATCGCGAGCGCGGCCTCGATGGTGGAATCGCGGTCGGGCCACACCGAGTTGACCAGTCCGATGTGGTGCGCGTCGACCGCACTGACGTCGCGGCCAGTGAAAACCAACTCATTCGCGGGGCCCTTGCCGACGATTCGGGGCAGGCGCTGGAGCGTGCCGAGATCAGCGACGATGGCAACCTTGGTCTCACGTACGGAAAACACAGCGTCGCTCGACGCGACCCGGATGTCGGCCGCGGTGATCAGATCGATCCCACCGCCAATGCACCAACCGTGGACGGCTGCGATGACTGGCACACGGGTGTCGGCGACCGACGAAATCGAGGCCTGGAGTCGTTTGACGTTCTTGAGCAGGCGCGAGCGTTTCGCGGCTTGTGACGGGGCAGCCGTGGCGGCCGTCACAGACTCCGCGCCTGGTCCGGCGGACGTATCGCCGGTGAGGGCGCCAGTCATCGACTTCAGGTCGAGACCGACGGTAAAGGCAGGACCTTTGGCGGCGAGCACGATGGCACGGACCTCGGAGTCGCCGTCGAGTTCATTGACGGCGGCAGGGAGCTCGTCGAAAAACGCCATACCCATGGCGTTGCGCCGCGCCTCGTTGTCGAGCCACACCACTCCCACGTGGCCGTCGCGTTCAGTTGATATGACCGTGCCCATGACGTCGGAGCGTAAACCCGTTGCC
>CAZWPY010000011.1:0-30180 GCA_964635475.1 uncultured Acidimicrobiia bacterium | reverse complement strand
GCGGCGGTGTTGGCCATCTCTCACGAGCTGCTGTGGGACGGGCGCCTCGGCGACCGGGTCGTCCAGCTTTTGGGTGGGTGGGACGCACGTTTTGATGAGTTGTCGGCTGCGGTCGACGAAGCCGGTGTCGACCACCGCGCGCTGCTGTCCGCGACGTGGGACGTTGTCCGCCGGGCCGGGCGCGAACGGCTCGATCGCGCACTGGCCACCTGTCGCTCGCAGGCGAGTTTCGACGACCTGCTCGCGGCGGTGGCGACGGCAGCGGGATCGGGAATCACCGTCGTTCTCCAAGCCGACACCATCCCGGCTCCGTGGGAGCGGTGGCTCGGCGAGGCGGCGCGCGACATGGTGATTCGAAGCAACGCCGCGGACGCTGCGAACGACGACATGGCCGGGGATATCGAGTTCCCCTTTTTGTCGCAGTGCTGCGCGTGCCAAACCTGCACAGTGTGCCCGCAAGCCGTGATGAAAGACGCTCGCCGTGCCCGCGTCCCGGCGTTGTACGCGGGGTGGTCGTTGGTCGATCGTAAGGCAGCGCTTTTGGCCGACGCAGTTGTCGCGGCGGGACCGCTGGGCGAGTGGTGTCGGCGTTCTGCGGTGGCGGCTAAGAGATTTTCGGGGTTCGAGGACGTAGTGGCGCTCGCTGTGACGGTGGCGGCGTCGCGCAGGGAGGTGACGACCGTTGATTGAGGTCAAACTCGAAAAGGGGCCCGTACGGGCGTGGGACGACGAGCGCCGTCGGGCGCGAGATCGATTTCGCGACGCCGAGGCCCCGACCGCGGAGGCCGAGGAGTGGCGTTACTCGCGAGTTGGCGATGTGCCGTGGGCCGGTCTCAGTGATGCAGATGCTGGAGCAGGCCAACCCGAGGCCGGTTGGTCCTCTGGTCGACCGACGCCCAACCCTGACGTAATCGTTGTGCGGGTGCGTGACGGTCGGGTCGTCGATGTTTCCGGCGGCGACACAGCGGGCCTGATCGTCAGCCGATTGTCGCAGACGCCTGACCCCGACTCGCTGATCCAACGCCACCTAGCGGCACGCGATCGCGGAGGTCTCGATGTATTTGTCGACCTCTCGACAGCGCTCACGCACGATCCACTGGTGGTGTGCGTCGACCCGGGTGTGGTGGTGAGTCGTCCGATCTGGGTGGCCAATGAGCTGACGGGTGCGAGCTGGGCATCGACGCAGCTGTGGGTGGTCGCAGGTGGCGACTCTGAGGTGGCCGTCGTCGAGTCGCTCACGGGCGGAGGCGTCGAGTCTGATTCGGCATGCGCCTCTTTCACGTGGATCGACGTCGGCCCCGCCGCTCGGGTTCGCGTGCAGCAGATGCAAAACACCGGGGAAAAGACGTGGATTTTCGGCTCGCAATTGGCGACCGTGGAACGTGATGGTTCGCTCCGGCTCGGACAGACGTCGACCGGGGCGACTTATGCCCGGGCCCGTTCCGACGTCCATCTGATCGGCCAGGGCGCGTCGAGCGAGTTGCTCGCCGTCTACGTTGGCTCAGAGCAACAGATGCACGACTTTCGGACGTTCCAGCACCACGTCGCGCCGTACACAAACAGCGATCTGTTGTTTAAGGGAGCAGTGACCGACAGCGCTCGATCGGTGTATTCGGGTTTGATCCACATCGGTCCCGACGCGAAGGGGGCTAGTGCCGCGCAGGTGAATCGCAACCTCGTGTTGTCCGAAGGCGCATCGGCTGAGTCGGTGCCCAACCTTGAGATCGAAAACAACGAGGTTCGCTGTTCGCATGCCAGCGCGGTTGGCCCGATCGATGACGACCAACGCTTCTTCCTCGAGGCTCGTGGCGTCCCTACCGACGTGGCGGAGTGGCTCGTCGTGATGGGCTACTTCGACGAGGTGATCGAACGTTTGCCCGTCGGGCTGCTCGCTGCGCAGCTACACGATGCGATCGAAGAGAAGATCGCTGGATCTTTCGAGCGTGAGGTACGCCATGGAGCATGACGTGTGTCAGTTCGCCGAGTTGGCCGATGGAGCGGTGTTGCGCGCGCAGGTCGCGGGGGTCGTGCTCGCGGTTGTCCGACTGGGCGAGGACGTCTTTGCCGTGGCCGACACGTGTTCGCATGCCAACTATTCGTTGTCAGACGGCGAGGTGCTCGCGGATACGTGCGAGCTCGAATGTCCGAAACACGGGAGCGCGTTCAGTTTGGTCACGGGTGAACCGGCGTCTCTACCCGCGACCGATCCCGTTGCGGTTTATCCCGCGCGTGTGGACGACGGCATGGTGAAAGTGGAGGTCGGATCGTGAGTTTGTCGATTCGAGACTTACGAGTGGAAGTCGAGGGTCGCGAGATTCTGCGCGGCTTGAGCCTGGATGTCCCCGCCGGCGAAGTGCACGCGGTCATGGGGCCGAACGGCTCGGGCAAGTCAACCTTGAGCCACGTGTTGATGGGCCGACCGGGCTACGTGGTCACGGGCGGTTCAGTGAACCTCGACGGAGTTGAACTGCTGGGCCGGCCCACGTGGGAGAGAGCGCAGGCCGGGCTGTTCTTGGCGATGCAGTACCCGATCGAAGTCCCGGGCGTGTCGATCGTCGCGACGTTGCGCGAGGCGTTTGCTGCGCGAGGCGTCGAGCTGAGCGACAGTGAGCTAGCGGCGCGACTCGACACAGAAGCCGATGAAATCGGCTTCGATCGTCGGTTTGCCGACCGCGCGATGAACGTCGACCTGTCGGGCGGGGAGCGCAAACGAAACGAGACGATGCAGCTCGCGGTGCTGCGTCCTCGTTACGCCGTGCTCGACGAGCTCGACTCCGGACTCGACGTCGACGCGTTGCGTTTGGTGAGTGCCCGAATCGCTCGTGCGGTTGTCGAGTGGGGGATGGGAGTGCTCGCGATCACGCACTATCAACGGCTGTTCACCGAACTCGCGCCCACACGGGTACACGTGCTTGCCGGCGGGACGATTGTCGACGAGGGCGGCCCGGAGTTGGCCGAAGAACTTGAGCGATCTGGTTACGCGGCATACGCCGCCGCAGCAGCCCCGCCGACGGCGGTATCGGTGCGCCGCGCGGGCGCAGTGCCGGGCTCCTCAGGTATCGACGACCTGCTCGGCCTCTAACGCGGTCGAGCCGCTCGGCGGTTGCTGAGCGAGCGTTGGTTTCCTGTCGAGGCTCGCGCCCTGAGGCGTGGTGTTGTCACCCAGAACAGTCGCCAAGTCGTGCCGCCGGCTGACGACGGCTACGACCGCGGCCAAGAACACGATCCCGCTGCCTGCGGTGACCTCGCGCAAGCCAATCCGGTCAGCGAGGGCTCCCTGCGCGATTGCGGCGAGTGGGTACAAGATCCCCAGCGTGACCATGTAGATCGACAACACGCGGGCGCGGAATTCAGGGGCTGCGCGCAGCTGCACCACCGTGTTCAGCCCGGCAAACACAGCGAGGTAGAAGAAGCCAACGAGCGCGAGCGCGATCACCGCCGCCGCCGGCGACGGGGCGATCCCATATGCGACGAGGGCCGGCCCCACTCCCAGCGCGGAGCCGATGAGCACGTTTGGTCGTCCGAATCGGGCAGCCAGTGAGGTCTGCGAAAACGCGGCGGCAACAGCGCCTACGCCTTGTGCGGTGACGAGAGCGGAGATCAGCGTTTCGTCGCCGCCGTGCACTTTGCGAGCGACGGCGGGAATGAGCGCGATGAACGGAGCGGGCAAGATGCTGACGACCGCGATGCTTTGGATCGCCAAACGACAACCGGGCTCGGCGATGGCCGCGTTCCAACCCGCTCGCATGCGTTGGCCGATCGCAAGAGGTCCGCTGGCGCGTACGTGTTCGCGGAGCTGGAGCGCCAACAGCGCGACGGCCATCACGCCAAAGGACGCCGCGTTGAGGATGAACGCGAGCGAGTAGCCGCCCCAGCCGATGGCGAGTCCCGCGGCTGCCGGGCCGAGCACACGCCCGAGGTTCCACTGCGCCGCCGACAGCGACACCGCGCCGGCCAAGTCCTCTGGCGGAACAAGGTCGGGCATAAGCGCCTGGTAAGCAGGAAAGCCGATCCCGCCAATGCCGTCGCCGAAAAACACCAGCACGGTCAATGGCCACGGCGACGCGTGGTCGGTCGCGACGAGCACGGCCAGCGCGACGGCGAACACCGCTTGCAAACTGATCGTGCTCAGCAAGAAGCGCCGCCGATCGAGTCGGTCGGCGAGCGCCCCGCCGACAGGCCCGAGTAGGCCCAGCGGCAAGAACCCGGCTGCGGCCACAATCCCTGCCCAACGAGCTTGGCCCGTCAGCTCGGTAATGAGCGCGCCGAGCGCGACGGTTTGCATCCACGTCCCGAGGTTCGACACCAGCGCCGCGGTCCACACCAGGGCAAAGTTGCGGTGGCGCAGCGGGGCGAATGGACCCTTACGAGCGACTCGCGGGGCTGGCGCCTGAGACGGTGTCGTCGCGTCGGGGTTATCTGACGGCGTTGTCACCCCGGTGTGATCCGATCAACTTCGGCCCAGTCCACCTTCGCCAACACCTTCTCGCGCCACTGCATGACGACCCGGGGTCGACTTGACCCGACGACCCCGACCACATGGCCGCGGTCGCCATAGGCGACGACCCAGCGGTCATCGGCGAGGTCGCCGTCGACGACTGCAACGTCGGGACCGCTGCGCCCGAGCATCTGCAACTTGACGCCGAACTGATCGCTCCAGACGTAGGGAACGTCGTCGTGGGCCAGCCAACGCTCACGCGAGTGGAGCAGATTGTGCGCGACCACGTCGGCGTGTTCGGTGGCCGCAGTCCAGTGTTCGTGGCGCCACGAGGTCGAACCGTCATGGATTCGCGCGACGTCGCCCGCGGCGAAGATTCCCTCAGCGCCAGTGAACAGGTACCGATCCACCGCGACGCCGTTGTCGACCGCGAGACCAGATCCCGCTAGCCACTCGTCGTTGGGGGTCGAGCCGACACCCACCACCACCAACGTGGCGTCGAGGTTGGCGCCGTTGTCCAAAACGACACCCGTGACCGCCCCGGTCTCGTCGTTCGCTACGGCGGCGACGCCGGTGTTGAGGAGCAGCTCGGCGCCATGGCGCGTCATCAATGCTGCGCACGCTGCACCTACCACCAACCCAAGCCCGCGTGCCAACGGCGCGGGTTGAGGCTCAACGATCGTGACCTGCCATCCGAGCTGGATCAACGACCACGCCGTCTCCGCGCCGATGAATCCGCCGCCGACCACGACGGCGCGGCCCGGCGTGGCGTGCGCGGCGGCCCGCACGGCGCGGGTGTCAGCAAGCGAGCGCACCGTGTACACGCCGGGCGCCGCGGAGAGTTGCGGTAACACGCGAGCTCGCGAGCCGGTCGCGATCACGATGGCGTCGCCGTCGACCGAGGTGCCGTCGGCGAGTCGCACGGTTCGCGCAACGGTGTCGAGCGCGACGGCGCGTGTGGAGGGTCGCCACCCGAACGACGTCAGCTCGTCGGGTCTGGCCAACGCGAGGGACGCCTCGTCGAGGTTCTCAGCGACGAGGGCTGTCTTCGACAGCGGCGGTCGGTCGTATGGCGTGTCGGCCTCGTCGCCGAGAAGATCAATGTCGCCGGAGTATCCGTTGCGGCGCAAGGCGCTGGCGCAGCGCACGCCAGCCAAACCAGCGCCGACGATCACCACCCGATTCATCGGGTCGACGCTACAAGGATCAGATCGCTACTCAGGCGGCGAGTTGAGCTCGTCGAGCGCCTGGAGAAACGTGTTCCACGACAGGGTGGCGCACTTGATCCGCGAGGGGAACTTGACGACGCCGCGCAGCGCCTCAAGGTCGCCGAGCGCCACCGGCGGCGCGGGCTCGTCCTCGTCGTCGAGGTGATCTTCGTGCACCGTCATCATCGACTTAAACGCGTTGACCATCGTCAGCGCGTCGGGCAACGTCTTGCCTTTTACGGCCGTGGTCATCATCGACGCTGACGCTTGGCTGATCGAACACCCTTGGCCAGCGATCTTCACGTCGCGAACCACGCCGTCGGCGACGTCGAGGAACAAGACGATCTCGTCGCCACACAACGGGTTGAAGCCCTCGGTTCGTGTGGCGGGGGGCGTCGTAAGCTCGCCTCGGTTACGCGGGTTGCGGTAGTGATCGAGGATGATCTCGCGGTAGAGGTCTTCTAGGCCGGCCATGGTCTCCTACCCGAACATCTCGTCGACGGCAACGAGGGCCGACACGAGCGTATCGACGTCGTCGCGATCGTTGTAAACGTAAAACGACGCTCGTGCGCTTGCCGTGAGCCCGAGCCGTCGCATCAGCGGCTTGGCGCAATGGTGTCCGGCGCGGACGCACACGCCGTGTTCATCGAGCACTTGCGCGATGTCGTGCGGATGAGCGTGGCTGTGGGTGAAGCTGAGCAGGCCGGTGCGCCGTTCGGCCGAAACGGGACCGTGAATGGTGATGCGGTCGCCGAGGCGATCGTGGATCGCTGAACGGGCGTAGGTGAGCAGGTCGAGTTCGTGCGCCCGAACCGCATCGAGGCCGAGGGCGTCGAGGTAGCGGATCGCCGCGGCGAGGCCGACAGCTTCAGCGATCGGAGGGGTGCCGGCTTCGAACTTGTGCGGCACGACGTTGGGCGTAAAGCCATCGAGGCGCACGTCGAGGATCATCTCGCCACCGCCCATGAAAGGGGGGATGTCCTCAAGCACAGCCCTGCGTCCCCACAACACGCCAATTCCTGTCGGCCCGAGCATCTTGTGCCCGGTCATGTAGACGAAGTCAGCGGCAAAGTCGTCGACCCGGGTGGTGAGGTGTGGCGCCCACTGCGCGGCGTCGACCACCGACACAGCGCCGTGCGCACGGGCCGCGTCGGTGAGTTCTCGAACGGGCGGCAACGTGCCCAGAACGTTGGACGCGGCAGTAACGCACAACAGCTTGGCGCCGGTCAACACCTCGTCCAACCTCGACAGGTCGAGTTCGCCGTCGGCGTCGGGGTGGATGTAACGAAGCTCGAGCCCGAGGCGTTCGTGCAGTTGGAGCCAGGGCACCAGATTGGCGTGGTGTTCGATTTCGGACAACACGACCACATCGCCGGGTCGCAGGTTGGCCGCGCCCCACGTGCGCGCCACGAGATTGGACGCCTCTGTGGCGTTTTTTGTGAAGACGATTTCGGCGGGGTCGTCGGTGCCCATAAACCGCGCGACGGTGGCGCGGGCGGCTTCGTACGCGGCTGTCGCTCGTTCGGCCAGCTGGTAGACGCCGCGGTGGACGTTTGCGTGGTCGGCCTCGTAGTAGTGGCTCATCGCGTCGATAACCGCGCGGGGTCGTTGCGAGGACGCGGCTGAGTCGAGGTAGGTGACCTTGCGGCCGCCGATCTCTTGTTGCAGGACCGGAAAGTCGGCGGCGACGACCTTCGGGTCGAATGTCGTGCCTGCGTTCATCGCCATGATTCGAAACCTTGTTGTTCGAGTCGTTTGGCGAGTTCCATGCCGCCGCTGTCGACGATGCGTCCGTCGACGAGGATGTGTACACGATCGGGCGCGAGGTGGTCGAGGATGCGTTGGTAGTGGGTAATGAGCAGAGCGGCCATGGTGGGTCGTGCTGCTCGAACGGCCGCGACGCCGTCGGCCACGATGCGTAAGGCGTCGATGTCGAGTCCCGAATCGGTCTCGTCGAGAATGGCGACTTCTGGTTCGAGGATCGCCATTTGCAGGACCTCGTTGCGCTTCTTCTCGCCGCCGGAGAAGCCTTCGTTGAGGTATCGATCGGCGAAGCTCGGGTCCATGTGCAGCTTGGTCATCCATTCCCGCACTGCGAGTCGCAGTTCGAGCGTGGAGAGATCCATCTCCTTACGAGCGGACAAGGCTTGGCGCAGGAACTGGATCACCGGCACGCCGGCGACCTCCTGCGGGTATTGAAATGCGAGGAAAAGCCCGGCCCGCGCACGTTGGTCGGTTGGCCATTCGGTGATGTCGGTGCCGCGGAACTTGATGGCGCCCGAGGTCACTTGGTACGACGGATTGCCGAGCAAGGTGTTGGCCAGGGTGCTTTTGCCTGAGCCGTTGGGACCCATCAACACGTGCAGTTCGCCCGCGGGCACGACGAGGTCGATCCCACGAAGGATCGCAACGTCGTCGCCGCCGGGCGTGGCCGCCACGGCTTTGACGTGGAGATCGACGAGTTCGAGGGCCGGCACCGCGTCGGCCTGACCCTCGGCAGCCAGCTCGGTCGGCGAGTACGTCGTCATGTGGTCATCGTATCGTGACCGGGCGACTTTCTCCTACGTCGATAGGTGAAATTGTCCGACCCGCTGAAGCGGATCCGGTCCGAGCGCCTCGTGTGCGGCATCGGGGGATCACCAGCCGCGTGCGGCCCATTCGTCGAGGTGCCCGCGTTCGGCACCGACGGTTGTCGAGGTGCCGTGACCGGGCCACACAATCGTGTCGGCGGCAAATGGTCGAAAGAGCCGAGACTCGATCGACGTCAGGATCGCGGCGAAGTCGCCGCCCGGGAAATGGGTCGCTCCGGGACCGCCCGGGAACAAGGTGTCGCCGGTAAACACGAGGGGTTTGCCGCTCACCGAGAAGCAGACCGAGCCAGGGGTGTGCCCGGGGGTGAGCGCCGTGCGCAGTTGCAAGCGGCCAACAGCCAGCACTTCGTCGTCGTCCAGAATCTCGTCGTAACTGGGCAGCATGTGCGCGTCGGACTGCGTTACCGCCACGCTGTAACCGGCATCGCGCAGGTCGGCCACGGCGCCAATGTGGTCGAAGTGGCCGTGGGTTTCCACCACTCGGCGAACGTCGAGTCGGCGGCACAAGTCCAGTAGCAGTTCGTGTTCGTTGGCGGCGTCGATCAGTACGGATTCGCCGGTCTGCGCGCACCTGACGATGAACACGTTGTTGTCGAGGGAGCCGACAACAACCCGGGTGATTTCAAGGTCCGAATCTGCCCATACGATTTCGGGCACAGGCGTGATGGCACTCATCGTCACGAAGTCTGCCCGAGCGGGCGACGCCCGGGTTGCCGGGTGGGGCTCGCAGGGGGTAGGAAACACTGTTCGCGCACGCGACTCGACACGACCCAGGAGCTACAGGTGAACTTCGCCTTCACTGACGAGCAGGAAGAACTGCGCAAGACCGTCCGGGCATTCCTGGAGGCAAAGTCGGACTCACCGGCGGTGCGCGAACAGATGGAGACAGAGCAGGGCTACGACCCTGCCGTGTGGTCACAGATGGGCGAGCAGCTCGGCTTGCAAGGCCTGGCGATCCCAGAGGAGTACGGCGGTTCGGGCTTCACCTTCGTTGAGGCCGGAATCGTGTTCGAAGAGATGGGCCGCGCGCTGCTGTGTGCACCCTTCTACGCCACAGTCGCTTTGGCGGCCAACGCCATCCTCCAGGTTGGCGATGAGGACGCAAAGCAGAAGTACTTGCCGGGAATTGCTGCTGGCGAAACTGTCGCCACCCTTGCCTTCACTGAGGAAAGCGGTCGCTGGGATCCCGAGGGCATCGAGATGCATGCGACAGCCGACGGGGACGGTTATCGCTTGAGCGGCACCAAGATGTACGTGGTCGACGGCCACACGGCATCGTTGATCGTGGTGGCTGCCCGAACTGCCGAGGGCTTGAGCCTGTTCGCGGTAGATGGCGGTGCCGACGGCCTGACTCGCACCGCGTTGTCCACGATGGACATGACCCGTAAGCAGGCCCGCCTCGAGTTCGACAACGTCTCCGCGTCGTTGATCGGCGCTGCCGGCGGCGCAGAAGCTGCGTGGCCGCGGGTGCTCGACGTCGCCGCGGTTGCGCTCGCCAACGAACAAGTGGGCGGCGCGCAGAAGTGCCTGGAGATGTCGGTCGAGTACGCGAAGGTGCGTATTCAGTTCGGTCGCCCGATTGGATCCTTCCAAGCGATCAAACACAAGTGCGCCGACATGTTGCTTGAGGTTGAGTCGGCCAAGTCGGCTGCCTATTACGCCTCATGGTGTGCGGCGGAAATGAACGACGAGCTGCCCCAGGTCGCGGCGCTCGCCAAGTCGTACTGCTCCGAGGCGTACTTCCACGCCTCGGCAGAAAACATCCAGATCCACGGCGGCATCGGCTTCACGTGGGAGCACGACGCGCACCTCTATTTCAAACGGGCGAAGAGCTCCGAGCTGTTCCTCGGCGACCCGACGTATCACCGAGAACTGCTCGCGCAGCGCATCGGCCTGTAACACGCCGGCCCTTTAGCTCGTCGGCCTGTAGCACGTCGGTTTTGTGAGGTCTTGACTCCGTTCGTCGGTGTGTCGGGGGTTGCTGTCGCCACAGCCGTGGTGGTGGTCCTGGCTGTTGTGCTGGTTGGTTTGGTAGTGGTCGGCCGTGAGACTGCTCGACTCGACGCGGAACCGCCGCGGCGTGTCTTTGACCCGACCGAGGCCATCGCGTGGGTGGGCGACCGACTCCCGTTTGAGGTGAGCGCGGAGCTCTCCTACGACGACGTGCGGCGGATCCTGTCGTGGCACATGGAATACCTCCATGACGCGGGCCTGACGTTCGCTCACGACGCGCCCGTGCTGGATCACGAAGTTCGAGTTACCGCCGAGAGCGCCCGCGCGGCGGTACACGCGGCTGCGGCTCGCGCGGGCGCGTCATACGACTCAGCGCACCTCGACGCGGTCGTCGACGGACAGACCGCCTACCTCGTAGCCATCGGCGCGATCGCACCAGCCGCTGAGGGTTAGCTCAACGCCGCAACTCGCGTTTCGCTTACCTCCTTGGAGGCGTGTTCTTCTGCGAAACGGCGGGGCGGCGCGCGATGGCGAAAAAAGTGCCGCCGCGCGCCGCGTGAGTTGTGATTCACTTTGTCCACCGGAGAAAGGAGGTGATCCAGAATCGTGATTGGTTGTTTTTCTGGGACCCCGGAGGTGGTCGGTCGCTGAGGCGGCCGCTGGACCACTCGGCGTACTTCCGCCGACCACCGTGGTGCGATTGATCGTGAGTTGGTCCCGCACGGTGTTGTTCTGATCGCACTTTTATCCATGCAATCGACTAGACGGAATTGGGCGTTGCCTTCGGGCAGCGCCCAATTCCGCGTCTGAGAAGGCCGGGCCCGACTCTCAGGGACCACCGACACGACGTCCGTGCATCGCCACTCGATCGCTCGAACGCGAGCAGGCCGCGAGGGCGGATTCCGGGGTGGCGAAATGAGAACGTGTTCTTGTTCGCGGTAGCGTGCGGGTATGCGTAACGAGCTGTGTGATCGCCTCGGTATCGAGTTCCCCATCTTCGCCTTCACCCACTGCCGAGACGTGGTCGCGGCCGTGTCGAACGCGGGCGGGTTTGGCGTGTTGGGCGCGGTGGGATTCTCACCAGAACAGCTCGCGATCGAGCTCGACTGGATCGATGAACACGTCGGCGACAACCCCTACGGCGTCGACATTGTGATCCCGATGAAGTACGAGGGCATGGGTGAGACCGACCCGGCCAAACTTGAGGACGACTTGCGGGCGATGATCCCCGATGGGCACCGGCAATTCGTTCGCAAGCTGTTGTCGGACAACGGCGTGCCGGAGCTGCCGGAGGGGCAAAAGGCGCCGGAGTTGTTGGGTTGGACCGAGGCGACCGCGGGCCCGCAAGTGGAGATCGCGCTCACGCACCCGAAGGTCCGCATGATTGCCAACGCTCTCGGCACGCCACCGGCGGAGATCGTGGCCGAGATCCAATCGACGGGGCGCTTGGTGGCTGCGTTGTGCGGGTCTGTCAAGCAGGCGCAGTCGCACAAGGAAGCCGGGATCGACGTGGTGATCGCGCAAGGCGGCGAGGGTGGCGGTCACACCGGCGACGTGGGATCGATCGTGTTGTGGCCACAGGTGATCGACGCAGTGGCGCCGACGCCGGTGTTGGCCGCAGGCGGAATCGGCAGCGGCCGGCAGATGGCCGCGGCGATGGCGATGGGTGCCGCGGGTGTGTGGACCGGCTCGTTGTGGCTCACGGTCGAGGAGGCCGAGACGCCGGCACCACAGAAGGCGGCGTTGTTGGCGGCGACGAGTCGCGACACGGTGCGTTCGCGTTCGTGGACCGGCAAGCCCTGCCGGATGTTGCGCAACACGTGGACCGATGCCTGGGAGGCGCCGGAGAACCCCAAGCCCCTGGGGATGCCGCTGCAGTTCATGGTTACCGGCGAGGCTGTTGCCCGTTGCCACCAGTACTCAGAGGCGGCCAAAGACATCCACTTCAACCCGGTGGGTCAAGTGGTCGGCCAGATCAACTCCGTTCGACGTTCCCGCGACGTGATTCTCGACATGGTGGAGGAGTTCATCGACGCCTCCTCGCGCCTGAGTTCGTCGATGGCTGACTAGCCGGACCGGTCGGAAAACCTCGGACCCGAGCAGCGAGTTAGCCGACGGGCGCGGGTTGGGCGCCGCGCAGGACCGTCCCCGGCCTCACGCCGGTGGGCTGGTCGTGGTCTCGCACGATCTCGCCGCGTTTGATCGTGGCGACGTAGCCCGCGACCCGTTGCACTAAACGTCGGCCACCCGCGGGTAGGTCGTAGACCAACTCGGGCGCGGGGATATGCAAGGCGTCAAGGTCGATCACGTTGATGTCGGCCAAGTACCCGGACGCCAGGACCCCACGATCCTCGAAGCCGAACAACCGAGCGGTTCGTTGGGTTTGGTGGTGCACCACGTCGGCCAGTGAGAGTCGCTCCCCGCGGGAACGGTCGCGATGCCAGTGCGTGAGCATGTAGGTGGGCAAGCTTGCGTCGCAAATCACGCCGCAGTGGGCGCCTCCGTCGCCGAGGCCGAGCACCGAATCGGGCTGGCGCAACATCTCCTCAAGGGTGTCGAAGTTGCCGTAGCTGTAGCCGAGGATCGGCCAGTAGAGCTTGCCCTTGCCGCCGTTCGTGCACATCAAGTCGTACGCGAGTTCCGCCGGCGTCGCCGCGTGACCGCGTTCGGAGCGGCGCAACAGGCTGTCGGCGGGGTCGGGCTCGTAGTCGGGCGGGTCGCCGAGTTCGTACAGCTTCGCGAAGTTGTTCATCCAAAACGTGGCCATGCCGTTGTTCGACACGTCCTCGTCCAAGAACCGCGTGCGCCACTCCGGCGTGCTGAGCCGTTCCCAGCGCTCGGCGGGCGTGAGCGGCACGAGTTCGCCCCACGCCTCGTGATACATAAACGGGTGCGCCGTTCCCTCCCAGCTGAGAATCAGACACGCGGGGCGCCCAGCCACTTGTGGCACGAGCTGCGCACCACGGGAGTTGGCTGCCCGAGATAGCTCCAAACGAGTGCGCCATCCGTCGGGCCGACCGTCGTCTTGCAGATTTGCCCACGTGACCGGTCGCCCGGACTGCACCGAGATCTGCTCCATCCACGCAAAATCGGTATCGGGGTCGACGAAGTCGCTGACCATCTCGAACACGCCGGTCCCCATGGCATTGGCGATCGACTGCAATTCCTTGGGTGCGGCCGTTGTGCCGGCGGCGAGTTCGCCGTCCTTCGCGCGATGCAAGATCGTGCGGGTCGTGCTGAATCCCACGGCTCCGGCCTCGATGGCCTCATTGACCAACTCCGCCATCTGTGCGATTTCGTCGTCGGACGCTCCATCGTTGGCCCGGCCCTCTCCCAACACGTAGGCGCGTACGGCTCCGTGCGGGACCATCGCGGCGACGTCGAGCACACGAGGCAGCCGCTCGAGTTCGTCGAGATACTCGGGGAACGACTCCCAGTTCCACGTCATGCCTTCTGCCAGCGCCGTGCCGGGGATGTCCTCGACGCCTTCCATGAGCTGGATGAGCCACTCGCGCTGCGAGGGGTTGGCTGGCGCGAATCCCACCCCACAGTTGCCCATCACAACCGTGGTCACGCCATGCCAGCCCGAAGGTGAGACCTCGGGGTCCCACGTTGCTTGGCCGTCGTAGTGGGTGTGAATATCGACCCATCCGGGGGTTACGAGCAGTCCGGTTGCGTCGATCTCCGCGTTGCCCGCGCCGAGGTCGGGTCCCACTGCCACGACGGTGTCGCCGTTGACCGCGACGTCTGCCACGAAGGGATCGGCTCCCGTGCCGTCGACTACCAATCCACCGCGAATTACCAAGTCATAGGTATCGGCCATCGCCTAAGCCAACACCGTTCTGAGTGTCGGGGCAAGGCTGCGTGCGAGTGGAGTCCTAAGCTCACGACATGGAACGTCCGAAGCGATTTGAACACCACCAGTTCCTCGGCGACAAACGAACGCAGGTCGTATACGACCTCGACGGCGCTGGTGTCGAGCAGGCGGTGATCGACGAGTTGATGAGCTCGGAGCAGTTCGCCTGTTTTGGACCCGACACGTTGGCCGAAGCTCGAAATCGCGGTTATCGCCTAGCCCGCTCCCAGCGTTCGGCGTAACGAGGCCGGTACTGGTGGCTTCGGCGTGAGTGTGCAGCAGTCGGAGCCTTTTACCGTCGAGTCCGACGGCCTTTTGCTGCACGGCTCGATCACGCGAGCCGACCGCGGCGACGGCCGGGCTCGGCCCGGGATTGTGTTGTGCCACGAGTTTCCTGATCAGCCAATTGCCTCCGAACGTTGGGAACGTTCGTGGCGCAGCCTCGCCGAACGAATCGCCGACGAGGCGGGCTGGCACGTGTTGGTGATGGGCCTGCGTGGGGTCGGCCGCTCTGAGGGCAACTTTTCCTTACGCGGCTGGCAGCGTGACATCGTCGCGAGCGCCACGACGCTCGCACAGGACCCTGGCGTGGGCACCGTGTGGTTGTGCGGGTCGGGCACAGGTGGAGCCCTGGCGATCGCGGCCGCGGCCGACGAGCCGCAGATCCGCGGTGTGGCGGCGTTGGCCGCGCCCGCGTCGTTTGTCCGCTGGCGCGCCAGCACGTCGACGTTGATCAGCCAAGCGCGGGCTCGCAACGTGATCCGCGACCCCGCATTCCCGGCAGACCCTGGCCGCTGGGCGCGTGAGCTAGTCGAGATCCGACCGATTGACGTGGTTGGGAAACTCGCGCCGCGGCCACTGTTTTTGTGTCACGGCGTCGACGACGACCTCATTCCCGTGGATGATTCACGGCTGCTGGCCGAAGCCGCAGGCGGCAACGTCGAATTGCACCAACTCAACTGGGCCGGCCGGCGGATCCGCCACGACCCTCGTGCGGTGGCCTTGTTGTTGGGTTGGCTCGATCGTGTGGCGATCCGCTTCGGCACGATGACGCCGATCACGGGGCTGTAAACGGCGACCACTCGGCTGTAACCCGGGAGTCCGCCGCGCGACCGGCGCGTCGCGGGTCGGGTTTACCGTAGGTCCGGAACCCAGCGCGCACGTCGGCTCGGTTCCGGAGGTGCTGGGTGAGAAAGCGCCGCAGGGGTGCTGTTGATCGACATCCGACGGTCCGACCGGGCGGGTGGCGGGGAGTCGTCCGGGTTCTCGCGTGGACCTCGGTGGGTCTGATCGTGTTGACCGCCGGAACGTGTGTGACGCTCCTGGTCGCGTTCGACTTCGATTGGGATTGGAACATCCCTGACGCAGAGGGAATGGCGATTCCAGACTGTGCGGCTCCGCGTTTGCTCGCGGCCCTCGACCGCGACGCTCTCGTCGATGCCGTAGCGGTCGACACCAGCTACGGCATAGCGACCGCTGTCGATTCCGCGGGCACGCGTACGCCGCTGTTCGGCCAGCCGTTCTATTTCCGGGCCGCGCGATGGTCGCCGAATGGCCAGTGGCTGGTACTCGACTTCGACCCCGGTGCCCGACTAATTGGGTACGACGCGCAACGCAGCGGAGCGGGCCGAGTTGAGTACGCGCTCAAGGACCCGAACGTCGAGTGCACGACATGGGATGACGACACCTTCGACGACGACCGCGGCGAACACCTCCTCGGGTGGAGCGGGACGACGTTGGCGATCCACACACCGTCGGCAACCGGCGTCTATTGGCCGGCTCCGCAGCTCGGCGGTGTTTCCGTTAGCGACCGGGAGGTTGTGTACTCAGATGGTGCGCCACTGCACGCATCGTTGGCGACCCTGCCCAACTGGCTCATTGGCCAGCCTTTACGTGCCGAACTGAAGCGTGGCTGGGCGGTTCCCGAAGTTGTGAACCAACCCGGGGTCCACAGGATTTCGCTAGCCGCGACGAACGGCGAGTCGCTGTTTGCTGTCGCTCCGGTTTGGGGGGCGCCGGCGGGATCGCTGTCGGGCGTCGTCGTGCGCAGTCGCCCGGGAGGGCCCGTCGAGGTCCTCGGACCGTGGAACGGTACCGACGCTGTGGGGTTGCGTGCCGATCCCGCGCGTCATCGAGTCGTCGGCGTGGAGCGTTGGTACGACGTCTGCGTTCCGCGCAACGACACGCCGTTCGTGCTCGACACGGTGTCGGGAGCCGTCACTCGCTACCCGGTCGTGCCGGCGAGTGAGCCCGGCGGCGTGGCGTTCGCGACCATCGCCGTGGCGCCCGACGGCTCCTTGATCGTTGGTCGGCAGGAGATTGGTGCCGCGGGAGACCGTGATTTCAATGGCTGTCCCCTTAAGCCGCCCGGGTGGGCCGAGACGTTCCGGGTTGGCGCGAGCGGCGAGTTGGTACGTGTCACTGACCTGTCGGCGAGCGAGAAGCTCGCGCTCGACGGCGAGCTGCGTCCGCCTCGATGATCGTGTCGGGCGCGTCGGAGGGCCACTGTGGGGATTGATCCGACGAGTCCCGACTTCCCGAGGCACGTGGAAACGCGGTACCAGGGAATCGTCCGGCTGACGGTCATTGTCGTCGGGATTTCCATCGTGTTCCTCAGCGGCACCTGTTTCCAGCTGGTTCGGGGCATCGTTGGTCGGCCGCTTTTCAACTGGAACTTCGACTTGAATCTCGACTTCGGCCCGCCGATGGGAATGTCGGTTGCCGAGTGCGCAGCTCCGCGGTTGATGGCCGCGTTCGACCGAACGGCGCTGGCCGATGCCGTGGCGGTCGATACGAGCTATGGCGTTGCCGAAGCTGTCGACGCTGCGGGAGCGCGGCGGCCCTTGTTTACAAAGCCGTATTTCATCAGCGCGGCGCGCTGGTCTCCCGATGGTGAGTGGCTGGTTATGGACTTCGAACCCGGGCATCGCCTCGTCGGACGTGACGCACAACTCGCGGGCGCGCCTCGCATCGAGTATCCACTCGAGGACCCCGACGTGCCCTGCGTCTCGCGGACGTCCTCTCACCTCGGGCCTGCGGTCCGCGGAGTGTTCAGTCGGTGGGGTGGCACCACTGTTGCCGTGCATGTGGCGTCGGGCGCGTCTCGTTTCTGGCTCCGACCGGGGTCGGGCACGACCGTTGTGACCAACGATTCGGTCTTGTACGGCGGCGAGGCACAGGTACGTGCACCTCTCGGTGGCCCCTCGCGCTTGGTGTCGGGCGACCCTTGGCCTGTCGATTTTGAGTTCGGGTGGCGTCTCGCCGATGAGCCGAACGGCGCGTCGGGGTCGGTGATTTCGCTTGCGGCTTTCAGTGACGAGACGCTGGTCGCGGTCGCGCCTCCCGCAAACGCCGTTGCCGACGGGAGTGTCGGCGTGGTCGTGCGAAGCCGCCGCGACGGGACCTCGGAGACTCTAGGACCCTGGTGGGGGACCGATGCTGTGCACATGCGGGCAGACCTCGCCCGTCATCGCGTGGTTGGCGTCGAACGGCGATACAACATCTGCGTTCCCGAGGGCGACACGCCGTTCGTGATCGACACGGTTACGGGTTCGGTCACTCGTTTTCCTGTTGCCGCGCCGAGCCAGCTCGGTGGCGTCGTGTTTGCCTCGATCGCGTCCGCACCCGATGGATCGCTGATCGTCGGCCGGCGGGAGGTCGGCCCGGCGAGCGACCGCGACCCCAACGGCTGCCCCGTGAAGCCGCCAGGTTGGGGCGAGACGTTTCGTGTCGGCCCCGCGGGTGACCTGATCCCCGTGACGGACCTGTCCCCGGTTGAACGGCTGCTACTCGATGCCGACCCGCGCCCCTTGTCGTCGCCGTGAGGGCCCCGTGACGCGGCCGTTGCCGTGACGGGCGCCGTGACGCGGCCGTTGCCGTGCGGGCGCCGTGACGCGGCGCTGTGTACGTTGCGCTTGAGCCGGTTTCAGACAGAATGCTCGATGTGATGGCGGAACCCGATCCCACCGATGGACGATTTGCGCCGATCGAACCCAGCGCGCCGTTTCAACCTGGGGCCGGCAGCGCCCCGCCTCCGCTGCCGCCTATGCCGCCTGGGCATACGCCGGGAGTTGGTTGGGATGCTCCGCCCCCAGCAGCGCCCCCGCGCCGTCGCAGTAATCGCCGACGTGCGTTGGTCGCGATTCCCATCGGCTTGCTCACAGCGTTCACACCGTCGCTGGTGTTGCGTGGGTGTCGGAGTCTCGCTGATCGAGTGACCAGCCCCGAGGTGACGGGGCTCGGACCGCCGGGGGATGTCTTTGACATTGGCATGAGTTCGGCCGCGACGGCGGTTGCCGGAACAGTGAATTGGGACGCGTTGCGAGCTGCTCGCCGGTCACGTGTTGACGCCGATCGCCGTTTTGAGGTCAGGGCGGAGTCCGGCGCCCCAATCGAGCCACTGCCCTCCGGGTCGCTGGTTCGTCGGGCGCTGTGGAGCCCCGATGGCAGGTGGTTAGTGCTGCGGATGTCTGTCTCAGAGGCGCCCGGCGGGCGCGAGGACCGCAGCGATGGTCAGGTGGCTCTAGCTGTTGTCCTGGGCGAGGCGTATTACGCCTTCAATCTCGAAAGGGAGTCGGTCACGATCTGGGGCACCTTTGGCGGGCTGCCTAAGGCTGAGTCGCTCACCAATACCGAACTGCAGCTGGTCAGGTCCGACGGGGTCGACCGGATTCCACTCGGCACTCCCTCCGGCATTGAGCTGCATCTCGAGGATCACACGTCGGTCGGCGAGTTCCAAGCTCCGGGCCGGAGCGAAATGGATCCACTCACTCAAGCCACATTCGCCGTTGGCGACGACCAGCTCATCTATGCCGGGTTGCCCGGTCTCGAGGTGAAACCCGGGGCGGTGTGGCGAGTCCGACGTGACGGCGCGCCCGAGAAGCTCGGCGAGTGGTCGGCCGACTGGGTCCACCACCTGGTCCCGTCCGCCGATGCGTTACGTGTCTATGGCGTGGCCCGCGACAACTACGTGTGTGCCGTTCGTTCTGACACGCCGTTCGTGCTCGACGTTGCTCGTCCGACCTACACCCCGATTCCGTTGCCCGACAGGATCGGCTTGCTCGGCGAGGTCTACGTGGGTGTTGGCCTATTGCCCGACGGGACAGTCGTCGCCGCGAGCCGTGCGGCGAAACCTCGGGAATCTGCTGATGATTGCCCCGAACCCGTCGACGAGTGGACGACGACCTTCCGGCTCGATTCGAGTGCCGTGACCTGGATCGAGGACCCAACGCCGTCGCCTGAGGCTATTGATGCTGTCGACTGGGCGCCGCGGCCCACAACGGTCGGAAACGGCTAGCCGTCGATGATGTCGCGAAGGTCCCGCGCGCGCTGTTGAGCCTCGGTCGGCGTGCGCGCGTCGGTGAGCCAGCGCACGACGACAAATCGCGCGGCGCCGGCGTTCAGTAGGGCGGTAACGCTGGCGGGGCTGACCCCACCGGTCACGTAAAACGGGTGCGGTGAGTGCTCGGCCGCGTAGCGGATGTAGTCGATTCCGACGCCGGGCCGTCCGGGTTTGGTCGGCGTCGCTACGACGGGGCCGGTCGATACGTAGTCGATCGGCTCGTTCGTGCTCGCCATGAGCTGAGCGGGCTCGTGGGTCGAGAGGCCGACGAGTGGACGCTGCCCGACGACGCGGCGTACCAACGTCGCGCTCGCATCGCGTTGGCCCACGTGGACGCCGTCGGCGCCCAGTTCGAGCGCGAGGTCGGGCCGATCGTTGATGAAAAACGGCACGTCGGCCGCTCGACAGACATCACGAACTACTGCGCCTCTTTCGAGCACCTGTCGTGCATCGAGGTCCTTGTCGCGCAGCTGCACCATGTCGACACCCCCCTCGATCACGGCGGCGACGAATTCAGCGAGGTCGTCGCGGTTGGGCGTGCAGAGGTAGAGGCGACCGAGCCGTGGTCGTGCTGACTGCTGTGGATCGGGGACCCGGGTCGTGCCGCTGTTGTCGTCTGGCTCAGCCACCGGCGACGACCCGCACCACTTCGAGCCGGTCGTTATCGGCGAGTGACGTCTCGGACCAGCGGGTCCGCTCAACCGGGTCACCGTTGAGTTCTGCCAGCAGGATCCGGTCGCGAAGCCCCAAGACCGCGACCGCTGCGGCCACCGTCGCGGGTGCCAGCACGTCGAGCTCCTGGCCGTTCAGCACGATCCGAACTGTACGAACTGAGCGACTCATCAGGCCGGCCCGCTGTGGCCCAAGCGTCCGGTAGGCGCCGCGACCGCCGCTTTCGCTGCGCGCTTGGCGGCTCGAACTCGTTCTCTGGTGTCGGCGTCGACAATGTCGGCCACGGATTGCCAACCCCGTTCGGCAAAACGGCCGGCGGCCGTTCGCCAGCCGCGCGGTCGCACGCCGAGTTGTTTCGCGAGCAGTGCGACAAAGATCGCCGACTTGTGAGCGCCGAAGCCGGGCAAGTCGTGTACTCGCGCCAGCAACTCGGCTCCCGTGCGCGAACTCGCCCAGATCGCCCGAGCATCGCCCCCGTAGTTATCGCGGATATGAACTGCGAGTTCGCCGACGCGTTGTGCCATCGCTGCAGGAAACCTGTGCAGCGCCGGTGGCCGACAGAAAAGCTCGGTGAGCCGTTGCGGATCGCTCTCCCACATCGCGGCGATGGCGACGGGCGTCGCTCGATGTCCGAGTCGTTCGTTGAGTGTGAGCGGGCCGGTAAAGGCCCACTCGATCGGGATTTGTTGGTCGAGCACCATCCCGACGAGCAACGCGAACGGGTCCGCTGCGATGAGTGCATTTGCCTCGGGGTTGTCGGTGAGGCCCAGGGCTGCCGGTTCGTTTGGCGCCTGCGCCGGGAGCGCCGAGCGCGCCGATGGCATCAGCGAGGCTCGCTTGGATCTCGGGCGTCGGCATCGAGGCCGTAGAACTCGATCGCCGCCTGCAGTTCGCTCACTCGCGCGTGACCCATCCGCGCGAGAGCGGTCAAGACGCCGACCACGATGTGTTCCGCGCTGATCTCGAAGTGCTCACGAAGCGCGGCTCGGGTGTCGCTACGTCCGTAACCGTCAGTTCCGAGGCTGAGCCATGCCCGTCCGGCCGGAATCCACCGGCTCACCTGATCGGGCACCGCGCGCATGTAGTCCGAGACCGCGACCACGGGCCCCTGGCTGCGCGCAAGGGCGGCGGTAATGCGGGGGATTCGCGGGGCATAGTCGGGGTGCAGGCGATTCCACCGCTCGACGCGGAACGCGTTCTCGCGCAGTTCCTTGTACGACGTCGCGCTCCACAGCTCCACGCTCACACCGTGGCGTTCAGCGAGTAGTTCGGCCGCTCGGGAAGCGTTGAGCCACGCTGAACCCGAGAACAGCAGCGTTGCCCTACGTCCGTCGGGCACGTCGGGACCGGCCGCGTAGCGGTAGAGGCCGCCGGCAATCGCAGCATCAGTGAGGCCGTCGGGCTGGCGGGGCATCACGAGGTTTTCGTTGTACAAGGTCAGGTAATACACGACGTCGGCCCCGTCGGGTCCGTACATGTGTTGCCAGCCATGCCGAAAGAGCGCCGCGACCTCGTAGGCGAAAGCGGGGTCGTAGGCGGCGACTGCAGGAACCGTCGACGCAAGTAACAAGCTGTGGCCGTCTTGGTGCTGCAGGCCCTCGCCGTTGAGCGTCGTGCGGCCGGCTGTGGCGCCGAGGATGAAACCCTTCGCTCGGGCGTCGGTGGCGGCCCAGATCTGATCGCCGGTTCGCTGGAAACCAAACATCGAATACAGCGGCAGTAGGGGAACCATCGGCGTGCGCCACGTCGAGTAGGCGGTGCCGGCGGCGATGAAGCTGGCCATCGCTCCGTCTTCGGTGATGCCTTCCTGCAGGATCTGCCCGCTGCTCGACTCCTTGTACGACAACAGCAGTCCGGCGTCGACGGGCTCGTAACGCTGCCCACGGGGAGAGTAAATCTGCACCTCGGAGAACAACGCGTCCATGCCAAAGGTGCGGCCCTCGTCGGCGAGGATCGGCACGATGTGGCGGCCGACCGCCGGGTCGCGAAGCAGGTTGCGCAGCAGGCGAGCGAACGCCATGGTCGTCGACACGGCCAACGACCCGGAACCGGCCGCGAACTCAGCAAACACTGAGTCGGCCGGGTTGGGCAGCAACGCCGTGCCGGGGTCAGGAACGGTGCGCGCAGGGACCGGACCACCGAGCTGCGCGCGTCGATCCATGAGGTACAGGTGTTCGGCCGAGTCAGGCGCAAACGACAGGTACGGCGGATCGTCGGTTTCCAAGTCGTCGTCGGACAAGACGTCGCCGAGGTACAAACGATCGCGGACCGCTCGAAGTTCGTCGGGGTTGAGCTTCTTGATCTGATGGGTGGCGTTTCGTGCTTCGACGGTGGGCCCGAGGGTCCAGCCCTTAATCGTCTTGGCGAGGATCACCGTCGGCGCGCCGTTGGGTTGGCTCGCCGCGGCAAACGCGGCGTAGAGCTTGCGGTAGTCGTGGCCGCCGCGGGGTAACGAGCGCAGTTCCTCGTCGGTCTTGTCGGCGACCATTGCGGCAAGTTGCGGGTCCTTGCCGAAGAAGTGTGCACGGATGTACTCGCCGGTGGGGTCGACGGCATAACGCTGGAACTCGCCGTCGCAGGTTTCGTTCATTCGTGCCAGCAGCGCGCCCGTCGTGTCGCGGGCGAGCAGCTCGTCCCACTTCGAACCCCAGATGACCTTGACGACGTTCCAGCCGGCTCCGTGGAACTGGGCTTCGAGCTCCTGGATGATTTTGCCGTTGCCGCGCACCGGCCCGTCGAGGCGCTGCAGGTTGCAATTCACGACAAAAATCAGATTGTCGAGACCCTCACGACCCGCGAGCGACAAGGCGCCGAGCGCTTCGGGTTCATCGCACTCACCGTCGCCCAACATGCACCAGACCCGGGACCTGGACGTGTCGACGAGACCTCGGTTGTGCAAGTAGCGATTGAATCTGGCTTGGTACAACGCGTTGAGCGGTCCCAGACCCATGGAAACAGTGGGGAATTGCCAAAATGCCGGCATCAGGCGCGGGTGGGGGTAACTGGACAGGCCCGTGCCGTAGCGGCCGACTTCGCGGCGGAAATGGTCGAGGTCTTCGGCGTCGAGGCGACCCTCGAGAAACGCGCGTGCGTAGATCCCGGGCGCCGCGTGACCTTGGAAGAAGACCAGGTCACCTGCATCGGTGTCGGGTCCCGGACTCGCGGCGCGCCAGAAGTGATTGAGCCCGACGTCGATGATGGCCGCGGCGCTGGCAAACGTGGCCAGGTGTCCGCCAATGCCTTCGGATCGATGGTTGGCCCGAGTCACCATCGCAACCGCGTTCCAGCGGATGTAGGCGCGGATCCGCCGCTCGAGATAGTCGTCGCCAGGGAAGGCTGGCTCCTGATCTGAGGGAATGGTGTTGATGTAGGGAGTCGACACAGTGGCGGGGAAGCCCACCTGCTCGCTGCGGGCGCGTTCGAGCAGCCGCATCAGCAAGTAACGCGCTCGAGTTCGCCCGTGAACCGCTACGACATCGTTGAAGGCGTCGAGCCATTCCTGCGTCTCGGTTGAATCTGTGTCGGGAAGTTGCTGCGCGAATCCCTCGTAGAGCATTGCTGTGATCATGCCCGCTCTTGGTGCCTCGCGCGTTCCGGGTTGCACTGAATCGTCATTAACGTGGCCCAGTGGGCTCGAAACTTGTGATCTACACCGATGGCGCGTGTTCGGGGAATCCCGGCCCTGGAGGTTGGGCATGGGCCATTCCCGAGGGGGCCGTTGGGTCGGGCGGCGCGGCTCGTACGACCAACCAACGAATGGAGATCACCGCCGCCTACGAGGCGATTACTAGCCAGACCGACTACGACGGCCCCATCGAGATCGTCTCGGACTCCACCTACGTGGTGAATTGTTTTCGTGACCGGTGGTGGTCGGGGTGGCTCGCACGTGGTTGGACCAACTCCAAGCGGGAACCGGTTGCCAATCGTGACTTGTGGGAACCGCTGATCGACCTTTACCGCGAACGTGGTCAGGTCACATTCAGGTGGGTCAAGGGCCATTCGGGTGATCCGATGAACGATCTGGTCGACAGGTTGGCCGTCGAGCAGTCTCTGATCTACCGAAACGCGCGGTAGATCTCTGATCTACCCAAAAGCGCGGTAGATCTCTGTCTACCGAAATGCGCGGTAGCGGTTCGGCCTGCGGTCGGACCGCGTTAGGAGCGAGCGAGTCGGGCCACCGGTAGGCGGGCCGTCGACATCGGGATGTGTTGGTCGGCGTGGGCGCGCAGGTCGTGGAGAAACTGCTCCCGGGTGATGGCGACGAACCCCAACGACGACAGGTGTGTCGTTGGCAATTGCCCATCGATGGTGAGCCCACCCGCTCGTGTCCAGCGCTCGAGCACGTCGAACACGGCGACCTTTGACGCGCCCGAAGTCGCATGGAACATCGACTCAGCGCAAAACGTCGCCCCGATCGAGAGCCCATAGAGCCCACCGATCAGTTGGTCGTCGCCCCAGACCTCGAGCGAGTGTGCCCAGCCGAGTTCGTGCAATCGGCCGTAGGCCGCCTGCATAGCGCTGGTAATCCACGTGCCCTCACGACGTTGTGCGCATCCGGCCATCACCTCGGCGAAAGCCGAGTCGACGGTGGTCGACCAGCCGCACCGGGCCATGAGTTGCCGCAGCGATCTCGACCGGTGCGCGGAACCCGTGCGCAGTACGGCTCGTACTTCGGGGGAAAACCACGGGAGCCGGCGCCCGTGAGGCCAGGGAAAGGTGCCGCCGCGGTATGCCGCGATCAGCGTCTCGGGCTCCAGGTCGGCGCCCCAGCCGACGAGTTCGCCGAGCTCTGGGTTGGCGAGCAGGTCGGGGAAAGCCCATCGCGAGGCGCCGACGGGGCGCGGCCGAAGGAGCACTGCTGCAGGCTCGCTAGCATCTTCTCCCATGCAAATTGACGGTATTTCCGCACTCGTCACCGGTGGTGCATCCGGGCTCGGCGAGGCCACTGTTCGTGCGCTTGTCGGTCGGGGTGCCAAGGTCACCATTGTTGACCGTGACGCCAAACGTGGCCCGGCGCTGGCCGAAGAACTCGGCTCGGCGACGCAGTTCGCCCAGACCGACGTGACCGATCCAGAAAGCGTTGCCGCCGCTGTCGCGATGGCCACCGAGTTCGGCCCGCTGCGTGCCGTCGTCAACTCCGCCGGTATCGGTTGGGCGCAACGGATCATCTCGAAGACCAACGATCCGCACGATTTGTCGCCGTTTGAGACAGTGATCCAGATCAACTTGACCGGGTCGTTCAACGTCATGCGCTTTGCGGCGTCGGCGATGGCGAAGACCGAGGTCGCAAATGAGGACAACGAGCGTGGTGTCATCATCAACACCGCCTCGGTGGCGGCTTTCGACGGCCAGATCGGTCAGATCGCGTATTCCGCTTCCAAGGGTGGCGTTGTCGGTATGACCTTGCCGGCGGCCCGCGACTTGTCGGCGGTGGGCGTTCGGGTGAACTGCATTGCGCCAGGAACCTTCGACACGCCGTTGCTCGGTCTGCTTCCGCCCGAGCAGCGCCAAGCGTTGGCGGCAAACATCCCGTTCCCGAAGCGCCTCGGCAACCCGACCGAGTACGCCGCGCTCGCGTTGCACATGATCGAAAACTCGTACTTGAACGCGCAGACGATCCGTCTCGACGGCGCGATTCGTATGCCACCCAAGGGCTGAGCGAGCGCGCCTGTCCATGAATTCTGCAACGCCGGCGATCACCGACCCTTTGGTGATCGCCGGTCGTTCGTTTCGCTCGCGGTTGCTATTGGGAACGGGCAAGTTTTCGTCCAACGATGTGCTTGCAGCGGCCGTCGCGGCAAGTGGTGCTGAGATCGTTACGGTGGCTTTGCGTCGTGCGACAGCGGGGCGCAACCGCGCGAGCGGGCCCGCCGGCGTAGTCGGGACTGCCCGGTCTGACGGGGCTGCCCGGACTGCCGGGACTGACGGGGCCGACGGCGCTGTCGCCAGCTCGGGCGATCCCATAGCGGCGCTCGACCTCGACTCGACCTTGTTGTTGATCAACACCTCTGGCGCTGTTGATGCCGACGAAGCTGTTCGCCTGTGTCGTTTGGCACGCAGTTCGGGCCTGCCGCCGTGGGTCAAGCTGGAGGTCACTCCGGACCCACGCTCCTTGTGGCCCGACCCCATTGAAACGGTCGCGGCGGCAAGGATCCTGTGTGATGAGGGTTTTGTCGTGCTGCCGTACTGCCCAGCCGATCCGATCGTGTGTCGGCGCCTCGCCGATGTTGGTTGCGCGACGGTCATGCCCCTCGGCGCCGCGATCGGTACAAATCAAGGGCTCACGACCCGCGCGGCCTTGGAAATCATCATCGAGCAAGCGACCGTGCCGGTGGTAGTCGATGCCGGTATCGGTGCGCCGTCGCACGCGGCGCAAGCGATGGAAATGGGTGCCGACGCGGTTCTGGTGAACACAGCGATCGCCACCGCCGGCCAACCCGTGGAGATGGCGGCTGCCTTTGCGGCCGCGGTCGTCGCGGGGCGGCGAGGCTTTCTCGCGGGCCTCGCACCGCGTTCCACGAGCGCACGAGCCTCGTCTCCGCTCACCGGGTTTCTCGAGCGGGAATGACCGTCGAGCTGGTCAGCCGGCCGCAGGCGCCGACGCCGGGTTGGGCGGCCGAGGCTGTGCTCGACTCGGATGCCGCCGGCCTGCGGCGTGCAGTGGAAACGGCGACGGATCACGACGTTTCGCGGGCCCTGGATCGACCCGGCGGCGGTGTGTCGACTTTCCTCCCGCTGTTGTCAGAGGCTGCAGGGCGCCGACTCGAGGAGCTGGCGACGGCGAGCCAGGCTCTGACGCGGCAGCGTTTTGGTAGTGCCGTGCGCCTCTTCGCGCCGCTCTACCTCTCTAACGAGTGCGTGTCGGAGTGCACCTATTGCGGTTTTGCCGCGAGTCACGAGATCGCCCGCCGGACCTTGTCGCAGCCAGAGGTAGCCGCCGAGTGTTCTGCGCTTGCTGGCCAAGGGTTCGCCTCGATCTTGTTGGTCGCGGGCGAACACGCGCGGATCGTGTCGAAGGATTACCTCGTCGCGTCGATCGCCACCGCGGCCCGGTCGATGGCGTCGGTAGCAATCGAGGTCCAGGTGTGGGACCAGCGAACGTACGAGGCCATGGTGGCCGCGGGCGCCGACGGTTTGGTCGTCTATCAGGAGACGTACGCGGCCGACACATACGCCGCAGTTCACGTGAAGGGCAAGAAACGTAATGCCTTGTGGCGTTTGGAGGCGGTCGACCGTGGCGCGGCCGCGGGCATGCGCCGGCTCGGAATCGGAGCCCTGTTCGGCCTGCACGACGACTGGCGCTCGGAGGCCATCGCATGCGCGGTCCACGCCGACGCGATCTTGCGACGGTGGTGGCAAGCGGAGTTGGCGGTTTCGATGCCGCGGATGCGGCCCGCTGCCGGGGTGGTCGATCCGGCTCGTGTGCTCGACGATCGTGGTTTGGTGCAACTGACCTGCGCGTTTCGCCTTGCGTTTCCTGACCTCGGGCTGGTTCTGTCGACGAGGGAACCCGAGTGGCTCCGCAACGGATTGATCCCGCTCGGCATCACCACGATCAGCGCCGGCAGCCACGCGGAACCCGGCGGTTACGCCGAGGAGTCCGATGCGGAGCCGCAGTTCGCCGTCGCCGATACGCGCAGCGCCGCCGAAGTCGCGAGCTGGCTCACCAGCGTCGGCCTCGACCCCGTCTGGAAGGACTGGCAACGAACGTGATCGCGGGAGGAGGCGCCAGCGTCGCTCAGGTTGGGTAGTTTCGCCGCGTCCGACAACGCTGTTCTGGGGAGCGTCATTGAGGGAACAACGATCGCCGCTCGTGTTCGTGGCCTGGGGAGCTGCTGACTTCATGAGCGTCGAGCAGGTTGATCTGGCTGCGTTGTAACACGCAGTTCTGTGGTGTGTAAGCCTGGTTGCCGATGAGCACGCGGCGGTTGATTCTTCTGGCTTTGCTGTGTGGTCTAGCGATTCTGATCGCGTTTGCGATCCAGGTGAGCACCCTGTAGGCAGCCAGCCCAGCGTCGCGTGACGCTCCGCGAAACGGCCTTGGTACTACCGCGGGCCCATTACCCTGGCACTCAGACTCAGGAGGTGGTTCCTACGGCCGAGCAGTTTGATCTCGTGGTTATCGGGGGCGGTCCGGGGGGCTACGCGTCGGCGCTCTACGCGGCGGGGATCGGGATGAAAGTCGCCCTCGTCGAAGGCGACAAGGTAGGCGGCACGTGCCTTCACCGGGGCTGCGTGCCAGCCAAGGAGTTCCTCGAAACAGCGACGGTGTTCCGAACGGTGAAACGCGCTGCGGAGTTTGGCGTCAGCGCCGACATGCCCAGCGTCGACTTCGGTACCAGCCAAGATCGTAAGCAGCAGGTCGTGGGCCAGCTCTTTAAGGGTCTTGAGTCGTTGCTGCGCTCGCGCAAAATCACGGTCGTGTCGGGCTGGGCCAACTTGTTGCCCGACAACATGGTGCGAGTCGATGGCCACGACGCGCATGGCGACGCCGTGATCGTTGCGTCCGGTTCGACGCCGCGGACCATCCCGGGTTTCGAGCCCGACGGTCGAGTGATCGTGACGTCCGACGAATTCTTGATGAGCCGCTCGTTGCCCAAACGTGCTGCGGTCATTGGCGGTGGGGCAATCGGCTGTGAGTTCGCCTCGACGCTGTCGGACTTGGGCGCTGAAGTCACGATCCTCGAGGCGATGCCCAAGGTTTTGCCCGGCTTGGACGACGACGTGGCGAAACTTGTGGTCCGCTCGTTTGAGAAGCGGGGGATCAAGGTCCGTACTGGGGTTGGGGTGCAAAGTCACCAACGCAGCGGCGACGAAACCACGATCACGATGGCCGACGGCTCGACCCTGACGGTCGACTTGGTGGTGGTGTCGGTTGGCCGCAAGCCGCAGACCTCCACGCTCGGGCTCGAAGCGACGCAGGTCCAGGTTGATGAGCGGGGATTCATCAAGGTTGATCAGCGGATGCGTACGACTGTCGACGGCGTGTGGGCGGTTGGCGACGTCGTGAACACGCCGCAACTTGCCCACGTTGGGTTCGCTGAGGGCATCGTTGCGGTGCAGGACATCCTCGGCGAGGACCCCGTTCCGGTCGACTACTCGGGCGTGCCGTGGTGTATCTACTGCCATCCCGAGGTCGCCTTTGCCGGCCTGAGCGAAGCGCAAGCGCGCGAGGCGGGACACGACGTGGTCGTGTCCAAACATCGGTTTATCGGCAATGCGAGAGCGCTGATTGTTGGCGAACCCGATGGGCTCGTGAAGGTGATCGCCGAGCGTGGCCCAGATGGCCGGGCCGGGCGGATCCTTGGGGTTCATATGGTCGGACCCTGGGTGACCGAACAGCTCGGCCAGGCATACCTGGCCGTGAACTGGGAGGCGACCGCCGACGAGGTAGCACGATTCATCCAGCCGCACCCCACGTTGTCGGAGACTTTCGGCGAAACGGTGATGGCGCTCACGGGCAGGGGGTTGCACGGCTGATGGACGTTGTCATGCCGCAGTTAGGCGAGTCGGTCACCGAAGGAACCATCACAAAGTGGTTCAAGGCCGTTGGTGATTCGGTTGCGCTCGATGAAGTGCTCTTCGAGGTGTCGACCGACAAGGTCGACTCCGAGGTCCCGTCGCCAGTGGCGGGCGTGTTGTTGGAGATCGTCGTTCCCGAGGGCGAGACCGTCGACGTCGGTGGCCGAATCGCTGTGGTCGGCGAGGCAGGTGCTGAGACCCCCACTGCCAGCGCACCAGCGCCTGAGCCTGTGCCCGAGCCAGCGCCCGAGCCCGTCGCTGTGCCCACCCCGGTCCCCGAGCCCGTCGTTGCCCCCGCGCCGGTCCCCGACCCCGAACCCGCGGCGCCCGATCCGGACCCGGCACCCGCCGTGTCTGCTGCTGAGGCGCCGACGGCATCTGCGCCAGCATCCGCCGCTGAGGCGGCGCGGGAGGCACCGTCGTCGAGCGGCGCAGGCCGGATCCTGTCGCCGCTGGTTCGCGCGTTGATGCGCGAGAACTCGCTGAGCGAACACGACGTGACGGGAACTGGACTCGGCGGTCGCATTACGCGAGCCGATGTCGAAGCGGTCCTGGCTCGCCGCCAGGCCGCCCCCGCCCCCGCCCCCGCGACCGCCCCG